>DASVVU010000276.1:0-21774 GCA_036386395.1 Beijerinckiaceae bacterium
GACGGCGATGCCCTGCGAGCCGTTCGCCAGGAGGTTCGGGAAAGCGGCCGGGAGCACCACCGGCTCCTCTTCCTGGCCGTCGTAGTTCGGGCGGAAGTCGACCGCGTCCTCGTCGATGCCTTCGAGGAGGAGGCGCGCGACATCCGTCATGCGCGCCTCGGTGTAGCGCTGGGCCGCGGGGTTGTCGCCGTCGATGTTGCCGAAGTTGCCCTGGCCGTCGACGAGCGGATAGCGCTGCGCGAAATCCTGCGCCATGCGCACGAGGGCGTCGTAGGCCGCCTGGTCGCCGTGCGGGTGGTACTTGCCGATGACGTCGCCGACGATGCGGGCACACTTCTTGTAGGCCGAGCCGGGGTCGAGGCGGAGCAGCCGCATGGCGTGCAGGATGCGCCGGTGGACGGGCTTGAGGCCGTCGCGGGCGTCCGGCAACGCCCGGTGCATGATGGTCGAGAGGGCGTAGGCGAGGTAGCGCTCCTCCAGCGCGTCCTTGAGGTTGATCGTCTCGATGCCCTCGCCGGAGGGCGGGTTGACCGGCTTGCCCATGGGAGGCTGCTTTCTCGCGAATCAGGCGGGGAACTTAGGGGAGAATGGGCCCGAACGCGGCCTATTTAGGCGCGCCGCCGGGGTTTCGTGTGGACAGTGCGACGAAACGCGCCCGCTCCTCGGGAAGCGGCAACCCGCGGGCCTCGAACAGGTGGGCGCGCAGGAAGTGCTCGGTCAGGGCGAAGCCGGCCTTGACCTCGTCCGGCGGGGGCGCCGCGCCGATCTCCCCGTTCAGGAAGGCGGGCAGGGAAAAGAGCCGGTCCCGGTAGGGCGCGCCGGCCGACCCGCTCACCGCCCGCCCGCTCTTCGGCGACACGAATTCGAGATTTTCCCGCGCGCCCGTCGCGGCGCATTCGGAAAGGTCGAGGCCGAAGCCGAGTTCGGCGAGGAGCGCGAGCTCGAAGCGCACGAAGAGCGCCGGCGCGATTCCTTCGTCGTCGAGATGGTCGGCAAGGCCGACGGCGGCGTCGTAGAGGTCCGGATGCGGGTCGCGCTCGGGCACGAGGCGGAGGAGCGCCGCCATGGCGCCGATGCCGTAGAGGGCGAGGGGCGATCCGATGAGCCGCGCCGAGCGCATCGCGCCGCCCTCGACCGTGAAGACCCCGAGGTGCTCGTCGAGCCGCGCCCGCCACACCGCCTCGACGGAGTTGCCAGGCTGGAGCACGGGCGAGAGCTTTTTGGAGCGCCCGCCGTGGACGAGCCCGAGATGGCGCCCGTGCTCACGCGTCATCACCTCCAGGATGACGGCGCTCTCGCCGTGCCGCCGCGCGCCGAGCACCAGGGCTTCATCGGACCATTGCATGAGAAGGCGCCTATCGCTCCGCGAGGGCGGGGTCGAGTCGGCGGGAGGCGGCGCTTCAGCTGCCGCACCTCATTCGGCCGCCGGCTTCTTCGCCGCGCGAAGCCGCTTGGTCCGGTCGCGCACGGCTTCTTCGAGCTCCTCGTCGCTCGGTAGATGGGAGTCCGGATCGGCGTTTGCGGCCGCCTCGATTTCCGCGTCGGTCATGGCCTCGACGCGCGACCAGTCGAAGCGCCGCGCCTCATCCTCGAGTTCCGCGAGCGTCTGCTTGCGCTTCGTAGGCACGCCGTTCCTTCCTGCTGGCCGGCCGGACGGAAATAATCCGTCTCCTAGCCCCTTCCCTGATGAAGACGCAGGATAGCACGAACCTGCCCGCCTTGCCGACCGCCAATTGGCGCAGCTCTCCGCTGATCGCGAGGTGTGTCGGAGCGACGAGGCGGTCGGGATCGGCGAGGATCAACCGGGCGAACTTCAGCGGCAAACCGTGCTTGCGCCGGTTCGCCGCGTCCTTGGCGGGATCCCAATCCAGATCGTCGGTCGCGTCCATGGCGGTTCCGAATCAGCCAATCGACCATAGACCGCCGACTCCCCACGTTCAGACCGGGCGCATGCTGCCTCCTCTCAATCCCCGATCTTCACATCTGAAAACCCCTTTTTGCACTCTGAAACACTCCTGAATCCAGTTGACTTCCCAATGCTTGTCTAACAGCGCGTCGGGGTGGTCTCGGGCGCTCGATCACCCCGCGGCAGCCCTACCCTTTCGGAAACTCCAGTCCCATCTCGCGGTAGCGCTCAGGGTCGTCGCCCCAGTTCTCGCGCACCTTGACGAAGAGGAAGAGGTGGACCGGGGCCTCGGCGATCTCGGAAATCTCCTTGCGGGCCGCCTGGCCGATGGCCTTGATGGTCTGGCCGCCTTTGCCCAAAAAAATCTTCCGCTGGCTCTCGCGCTCGACGAAGATCGTCTGCTCGATGCGCACGGAGCCGTCGTCGCGGGGCTGCCACTGGTCGGTCTCGACGGTCGAGCGGTAGGGCAGCTCCTCGTGCAGGCGCTCGTAGATCTTCTCCCGGGTGATCTCGGCCGCGAGCATCCGCAAGGGGGCGTCGGAGATCTGGTCCTCGGGGTAAAGCCAAGGCCCCGGCGGCATCATGGCGGCGAGCGTGCGCTTGAGATCGGAGACCCCATCGCCGGTCAGCGCCGAGACCATGAAGGTGCGCTCGAAGGGGAGGCGCGCGTTGAGCGCCGCCGCGAGCTCCAGGAGCTTCGGGCGCTCGATCAGGTCGATCTTATTGAGGACGAGCATCCGCGGCCGGCGCACCTCCGCGAGCTTCGTAAGGATCGCCTCGTTCTCCTCCTCGACGCCCTTGCGCACGTCGAGGAGGAAGCAGACCGCGTCGGCGTCCCCGGCTCCGCCCCAGGCCGCGGCGGTCATGGCGCGGTCGAGGCGGCGCTTCGGGCGGAAGATGCCGGGGGTGTCGACGAAGACGATCTGGGAATTCCCTTCGATCGCGATGCCGCGCACGACCGTGCGGGTGGTCTGGACCTTGCGCGAGACGATCGAGACCTTCGCGCCGACAAGCGCATTGAGGAGCGTCGACTTGCCGGCGTTCGGCGCGCCGATGAGGGCCGCGAAGCCGCAGCGGGTCTCGGTTGCCCCGGGTGCCGAAGGCCCGGCTTCCGGCCCGTCAGAGGTCGGCTCGGACATCGTCGTGCTGCGCCTCCGCCTCGGCCCCGGCGGCCTCCGCTGCGGGCAGCTTCGCCGGCTTCTTCGATCCCGGCTCGGCGGGGCGCTCCAGGAGATTCTCGCGGGCGAGAAGCTTCTCGGCCGCATCCTGCTCGGCGACACGCTTCGAGGGGCCGAGGCCCTCCGCGGGCTCCAGGCCCTCGACGGTCAGGGCGATGCGGAACTGCGGCGCATGGTCAGGCCCGATCTGCTCGACGACCGTATAGGCCGGCAGGGCTAAGCCGCGGGCGAGCGCCCATTCCTGCACCACCGCCTTGGGGTTCGCCGGCGGCATGGTCTTGAGGGCCTCGATGCGTGGCCCGAAGGCCTTCTCGACGACCGCCCGCGCCGCCGGGTAGCCGCCGTCCAGGAACACCGCCGCGATCACGGCCTCGCAGACGTCCGCGAGGACGGAGCGGTTCTGGCGCACCTCCGACCCCTTGCCGCCGGTCCGCACGTAGGGGCCGACCCCCCACGCCTCGGCGACCTCGGCGCAGGTCTTCCCGGAGACGAGCTCGGAGAAGCGGCGGGAAAGGTCGCCCTCCGAGCCCTGGAGGAAGGCCGCGTAGAGCATGTCCGAAACGGCAAGCCCGAGCACCCGGTCGCCGAGGAACTCCATGCGCTGGTAGCTCCTCGCCTGGACGCCCTTGGCGGCGCTCATGTGGGTGAGCGCGTTCGCGAGGAGGTCGGGGTCCCGGAAAGCGTGGCCGATGCGCGCCTCGAGCGCGCCGATGTCAGCAGGCTTGCGCCGGGGCATGGCCGGACAAGGTCATCGGATCGGCTTGAACATCCGCTCCCAGCGAACGGTCCAGGGCCATTCCCACACGGCCCAGGCGGCGGAGCCCTCGTCGATCGAGAAGAAGATGATCTCGGCGCGGCCGACGAAGTTCTCGAACGGCACGAAGCCGACGCTCGCGAGGTCGCGCGAATCGGTCGAGTTGTCGCGGTTGTCGCCCATCATGAAGAAGTGCCCGGGCGGCACCGTGTAGACCTCGGTGTTGTCCCAGAAGCCGCGGTCGCCCTCGCGCTCGATGATGGTGTGGGCGACGCCGTTCGGCAGGGTCTCCCGGTACTGCGGGACCCGGGTCGCGCGACCCCAGTTGTCCTGGGTCTCGTAGTCCTCGACGCGCTCGCGCTTCACCGCCTGGCCGTTGATCTGGAGCACCCCCTGGACGACCTGGATGCGGTCGCCGGGCAGGCCGATCACGCGCTTGATGTAGTCGGTCGAGTTGTCCTTCGGCAGCTTGAACACGGCGATGTCGCCGCGCTTCGGCTCGGACGCCCACACGCGGCCGGACATCACCGGCGGTCCGAAGGGGATCGAGTAGCGGGAATAGCCGTAGGAGTACTTCGACACGAAGAGATAGTCGCCGATCAAGAGCGTCGGCACGAGGGATCCCGAGGGGATGTTGAAGGGCTGGAACAGGACGGTCCGGACCACGAGCGCGATGAGGAGCGCCTGGACGATGACCTTGACGGTCTCGAGGAACCCGCCTTCGCTCTTCTCCTTGACCTTGCCGCCCGTGCGCACCCGTTCCATCCGAAATCTCTCCTGACCGGCTCAAAGGCCGGCGCGCCGGCGGCGCGGGCGGGTCTAGCCCAACCTCCCCGCGCCCGCAACGCGGTCGCCAGTCCTACTACTTAAGTGGGCGCGCCTCGATGACGACGAAAGCCTGGGCGATCGGGGGATCGTCCGTGAGCGAGACGTGGACGATGGCCTCGTATCCGGGCGGAGTCATGGCGGACAGGCGTTCGAGCGCCCCTCCGGCGAGGCGCATGGTCGGGCGCCCGCCCGGGAGGTTCACGACCTCCATGTCGCGCCAGAACACGCCCTTGCGCATGCCGGTGCCGAGCGCCTTGGCGCAGGCCTCCTTGGCGGCGAAACGCCGCGCGTAGGACTCCGCCCTCCCTCTCCGGCGGTCGCTGCGCCGCCGCTCGCCCTCGGTGAAGACGCGCTCCGTGAAGCGCGCTCCGAAGCGCTCGATCGAGCGCGCGATGCGCCGGATGTCGCAGAGGTCCGAGCCGATGCCGAGGATCATGCTTCCACTGTCATTCCACGAGATGCGCCCCCTCTCCCCGCTTGCGGGGAGAGGGTTGGGGTGAGGGGCAGGGGGATTACACTCGCCGCTGGGAATTTGCACTCCCCCGGCCCCTCACCCGCTCGCTTCGCGAGTCGGCCTCTCCCCGCTTTGCGGGGAGAGGGTTGGGACGCGCTCAGCCAATCCCCGCCCGTCCCTCGTCCATGGCCCGGCGCATGGCCCTGACCGCCTCGTCGAGGCCCATGAACACCGCCTCGCAGATCAGGAAGTGGCCGATGTTGAGCTCGGCGACCTGCGGGATCGCGGCGACCATCCGGGCGGTGTCGAAGGTGAGCCCATGGCCGGCGTGGACCTCGAGCCCGAGGGCCGCGCCGCGCTCGGCGGCCGTGCGCAGGCGTGCGAACTCCCGTGCAGTCAAGTCCTCGTCGCCCGCCAGATAAGCTTCGCAGAAGGCGCCGCTGTGCAGCTCGACCACCGGAGCCTGCAGACTGCGCGCCGCCCCCATGACCTCGATCTCGGGCTCGACGAAGAGCGACACCCGGATGCCCTCGTCGACGAGTCGCCGCACCACGGGCGCGAGGTGGTTGTGCTGGCCTATGATGTCGAGCCCGCCCTCGGTCGTGCGCTCGGTGCGCTTCTCGGGGACGAGGCAGGCGGCGTGCGGGCGGATGCGCGCCGCGAAGGCGACCATCTCCTCCGTTGCCGCGATCTCGAAATTGAGGGGGGTGAGGATCTGGCGCTTCAGGCGCTCGACGTCGGCGTCGCGGATGTGGCGGCGGTCCTCGCGCAGGTGCGCCGTGATCCCGTCGGCGCCTGCCATGATCGCCATGTGGGCCGCCCGCACCGGGTCCGGATAGCCCTGGTCGCGGGCGTTGCGCAGCGTCGCCACGTGGTCGATGTTCACGCCCAAGCGCAGATAGGGCGCCGCCATGGCCCGCCTCCCGATGATCCGGCTTAAGTAGCCGATCGGGAGGCAAGCGGCCAACCGTGCCTTGCTTTTGCCGGCCGGACCGCCTATGTGGCGCCCTTCGCGTTCGCTCCGGCCGGGGGCTGAACGGACGGCTTCGTAAGAAGCAGGATCTTCGGGTCCGTCGTCCCGTGTCTCCGCCTTCGAACAACCGCTCGGGCCTCACGGCTCGAAGGGCTTGGCGCCGATCGGACGCGCGAACCGGCTCCTCACAGAGCTAGAACCGAACCTGAAGAAAGGCCCTCTATGCCTCTCTACGAGCACGTTTTCCTGGCGCGCCAGGATGTGACCGCGCAGCAGGTCGAGACGATGGTCGACCAGTACAAGGGCATCATCGAAGCGAACGGCGGCAAGGTCGAGAAGACCGAACCCTGGGGCGTGAAGTCCCTCGCCTACCGGATCAAGAAGAACCGCAAGGCGCACTTCACGCTGTTCAACCTCGACGCCCCGCCGGCGGCGGTCGCCGAGATGGAGCGCCAGATGCGCATCAACGAGGACGTCCTGCGCTTCATGACGGTGCGCGTCGACGCGCTCGAAGCCGAGCCCTCGGCCATGATGCAGAAGCGCGACCGCGACGAGCGCAAGGACCGCGAGCGCGGACGGCGCCGCGACGACGACGGCCCGTTCGGCGGCGGCTTCGGCGGCGGCGACGATGCCGCCCCCCCGGCGGCGGCTGCCGCGACCGAGGAGGCTTGAGATGGCGTTCGGCGGTAGTGGCAGCGGTGGTGGCGGGGGCGGCGGCGGAGCCCGGCGGCCGTTCTTCCGCAGGCGCAAGACCTGCCCGTTCTCGGGCCCGAACGCGCCGAAGATCGACTACAAGGACACGAAGCTCCTCTCGCGCTACGTTTCGGAGCGCGGCAAGATCGTGCCCTCGCGGATCACGGCGGTCTCGGCCAAGAAGCAGCGCGAGCTCGCCCAGGCGATCAAGCGCGCGCGGTTCCTGGGACTCCTGCCCTACGTGATCCGGTAGGCCCTCACCCGGTCGGCGCTGACGCGCCGACTCGACCTCTCCCGCAAGCGGGAGAGGTGATTTTAGCGCTGGGGCGGACCTGATCCGCCCCTAACCCTGCGGAAGGCAGCGGGACAGCGGATATGGTCTCCTCGCTCGTCGGCATCGGCGCCGGGCTCGTCTCGGCGCTCCTCTTCACGGTGGTGGCCAAGGGGTCGCACCTTGCCGTCGTCCTGTCCGTCGTCCCCTCGCTGCCGATCTTCATCGCGGCGCTCGGGTGGAATCACCGGGCAGGCCTCATTGCGACCGCCGCCGGCGCGCTCGCCCTGACCGTCGCGTTCAAGCTTTCCCTCGGGGCGACCTTCGCAATCGGCTGGGGCCTGCCGGCCTGGTGGCTCGCGTATCTGGCGCTCCTCGGCCGCCCGCGCCCCGACGGCTCCCTTGAATGGTACCCGATCGGCAAGCTCCTGTTCTGGACGGCGATCACGGCAGCGCTCGTGACGTTCGCGGGCGCGGCCGCGGTCGGCGGCGGCGACCACGCGACCTATCGCGACGTCCTGCGGGGCGCCTTCGAGGGCCTTTTGCGGGATATGACCCGAACCCCGGCCGAGACGCCGCTTCCGCCGATCCGCGGCATTCCGGCCGAGGACCTGGCGAACGGGGTCGTCTCGGCCATCCCCTTCGCCATGGGCTGGAGCCTCGCCTTCATCCTCGCCGTCAATCTGTGGCTTGCCGGCCGAATCGTGGCGATCTCGCAACGGCTCGTCCGGCCTTGGCCGTTCATGCCGGCGGCGGCCCTGCCGCGGCTCGCCCTCGGCGTCCTCGCGGGCGCGGTCGCTCTGGCCTTCCTCCCGGGCTTCCTCGGCGTTGCCGGGATCGCGCTTGCGGGCTCCTTGAGCGCGGCCTTCGCCCTCCAGGGCCTCGCCTTCGTCCACGACACCACGCAAGGCAAGCCGGGGCGCGGCGCGCTCATCGCCGCGACTTGGTTCCTCGCGATCTTCATCGGCCACATCGCCTGGCCGCTGCTTGCCGTCGCCGGCCTTGCCGATGCGGCGATCGGCCTGCGCAAGCGCCTTCCGTCCGGCGGCCCCGGACCCCGTTCCACCTGAACCAACCAAAGGAGAAGACCATGGAAGTGATCCTGCTTGAGCGCGTCGCCAAGCTCGGCCAGATGGGCGAGACCGTCCGCGTCAAGGACGGGTTTGCCCGCAATTTCCTCCTGCCGCGCGGCAAGGCGCTTCGCGCCACGAAGGAGAACAAGGAGCGCTTCGAGACCCAGCGCGCCCAGCTCGAGGCCCGCAACCTCGAGCGCCGCTCCGAGGCGCAGGGGGTCGCCGACAAGCTTGACGGCCAGACCTTCGTCGTGATCCGGCAGGCCGGCGAGACCGGCGTGCTCTACGGTTCGGTCTCGACCCGCGACCTCGCCGAGACCATGACGGCCGGCGGCTTCTCGGTGAATCGCGACCAGATCGCCCTCAACATGCCACTCAAGACCCTCGGCATGCACACCGTCCCGGTGTCGCTCCATCCCGAGGTCGAGGTGAAGGTCACGATCAACATCGCCCGCAGCCCCGAGGAGGCCGAGCGCCAAGCCCGCGGCGAGACCGTCACGACCCGGGAGGAGACGAACCTCGACGACCTCGGCCTCGAGGTTGGCGCGGCGCTGGCCGAAGCCGGCCCCAACGCCGAGATTTGATTTCGTACTCGCTTTGTTCTAATCTGGGGCGTCGCATCTGAGTCGAGAGGCTCGGGTGCGGTGCCCCTTTCTCTTCAGACCCATGTCAAGCGGCCTCTCCCGCGAGAGGCCGACGAAATGTGGGAATCGGGGAATTCAGGGGCAGCGGCCAGGAAGGCCGCCTGAAGGTCCGGGCAAGGCTTAGAACTCTGCCCGTTCCAAACCGACCCGGAATCCCTCGATGGCCGCCGCCAACGCCCTTGCCCGTATCGAGCCCGCCGCCCCGCAAGCCCGGGAGGCGCCGTCGAACGTCGATGCCGAGGCGGGGCTCCTCGGCGCCATCCTCGTCAACAACGACGCCTTCTACCGCGTCTCGGATTTCCTGCTGCCGGACCACTTCCGGTCGGAGCTGCACCGGGAAATCTTCGACACGGCCTCGAAGCTCATCCGGCAGGGCAAGCAGGCCGGGCCCATCACCGTCAAGACCTTCCTGAAGGAGCGGGACGTCAACGGGCTCACCGTCTCGCAGTACCTCGGGCACCTCGTCGCCGAAGCCACCACCGTCATCAACGTCGAGGACTACGGGCGGGCGATCTACGACCTCGCGATCCGCCGCAGCCTCATCGGCATCGGCGAGGACATGGTCAACGCGGCCTACGACGCGCCGGTCGAGTCCTCGCCTCGCGACCAGATCGAGGAGACCGAGCGCCGGCTCTACGAGCTCGCCGAGACCGGCAAGTACGACGGCGGCTTCCAGCGCTTCTCCGACGCGCTCACGACCGCGATCGACATGGCGGCGAACGCCTTCAAGCGCGAGGGCAAGCTCTCCGGCATCGCGACGGGGCTTGCCGACCTCGACCGCATGATGGGCGGGCTGCAGCCGTCCGACATGATCGTCCTCGCGGGCCGCCCCGGCATGGGCAAGTCCTCGCTCGCGACGAACATCGCCTTCAACATCGCCAAGGCCTACGAGGGCGAGAAGCAGCCCGACGGCAGCGTCAAGACCGTCAACGGCGGCGTCGTCGGGTTCTTCTCCCTCGAGATGTCGGCCGAGCAGCTCGCGACCCGCATGATCGCCGAGCAGTCCGGCGTCCCCTCCTACAAGATCCGCCGCGGCGACATCCGCGAGGACGATTTCTACAAGATCACCGACGTCGCCCGCGAGATGCAGGCGCTGCCGTTCTACATCGACCAGACCGGCGGGCTCTCGATTGCGCAGCTCGCGGCGCGGGCGCGCCGGCTCAAGCGCCAGCGCGGGCTGGACCTCTTGGTCGTCGACTACATCCAGCTCCTGTCCGGCGCGACGCGGAAGGGCGACAACCGGGTCCAGGAGGTCACCGAGATCACCACGGGCATGAAGGCGCTGGCCAAGGAGCTGAACGTCCCGGTCCTGGCGCTGTCGCAGCTCTCGCGCCAGGTCGAACAGCGCGACGACAAGCGCCCGCAGCTCTCGGACCTGCGCGAATCCGGCTCGATCGAGCAGGACGCCGACGTGGTGATGTTCATCTTCCGCGAGGAGTACTACCTCAAGAACAAGGAACCGAAGCCCGGCACCGAGGAGCACTTCAAGTGGCAATCGGACATGGACCAGGCGCACGGGCGCGCCGAGGTCATCATCGGCAAGCAGCGCCACGGCCCGACCGGCACGGTTCAGCTCGCCTTCCAGGCCGAGATCACACGATTCGGCAACCTCGCCGACGACCAGAAGCTGCCGGAGCGGATGGGGGATTGAGCGGACGTGGCCAGCCACGCGGACGAATGCGTCGAAACGGGCCCGCCGGAGCCCGAGGCCGGCGGCGTGCTGACGATCGACCTCGGGGCGCTTGCCGCTAACTGGCGCAGCCTTCGGGACCGCGTGGCGCCCGCCGAGTGCGCGGCCGTCGTCAAGGCGGACGGGTACGGGCTCGGGCTTGCCCACGCGGTGCGGGCGCTCGACAAGGCGGGCTGCCGGACCTTCTTCGTCGCCAACCTGTCGGAAGCCGTGACGGCCAGGGAGGCCTGCGCCGACGCGCACATCTACGTGCTCAACGGCCTCCTGCCCGGGACCGCCGCGACCTATGCGGGCCTCGCCTTGAGGCCCATCCTCGGCTCGCCGGAGGAGATCACCGAGTGGGCCGGCTTCTGCCGCGGCGCCGAGGCGCGACTTCCCGCCGCGATCCACGTCGACACCGGCATGAACCGCTTGGGACTTACGCCGGAGGAAGCTGCCGAGGCCGCGCACAGCCCCCTCTTTCGCGACTTCGAGCCGGCTCTCGTGATGAGCCACTTCGTCTTGTCGGAAGAGCCGGAGAACCCGCTCAACGCCCGCCAGATCGCCCGCTTCGCGGCCATCCGGCAGGCTTTCCCCGGCGTTCCGGATTCGCTCTGCAACTCGTCCGGCATCTTCCTCCCCGAGAGGCCGCACCTCGACCTCGTCCGGCCCGGCTACGCCCTCTACGGCGGCAACCCGACCCCCGGCCGGCCGAACCCGATGCGGGACGTGATCCGCCTCGAAGGGCGCATCGTCCAGGTCCGCACGGCCGAGGACGGCGAGACCGTCAGCTACAACGCCCAATGGACCGCGCGCGGGCGCCGCCGCCTCGCCGTCGTCTCGGTCGGCTACGCCGACGGCTACCCCCGCGCCGCGAGCGCCACCGACGTGAAGCACAACGGAGAGGTGCCGGCTGGCGCGGCGCTCGTCGGCGGCGCGCTCTGCCCCTTCGCCGGCCGCGTCTCCATGGACCTGATCGTCATCGACGTGACGGACGCGCCGGACGGTGCGGCACACCGCGGCGCCCTCGTCACCCTCATCGGCGACGGCCTCGACGTGGACGAGGTGGGGCGCCGCGCCGGCACCATCGGCTACGAGATCCTGACGAGCCTTGGGGGGCGTTATAAGCGGCGGTACGTAGGCGGCGAGGGCTGAGGAAAATGGCCAAATCCCACGCGACCTTCGTCTGCCAGAGCTGCGGCGCGGTCTACAACCGCTGGAAGGGCAAGTGCGAGGCCTGCGGCGGCTGGAACACCGTGGTGGAGGAGACCGGCGCCGCCCACCCCCTCGCCGGCCCGGTGGCGACACGGCCGAGCCGGGCGAAGGGGCGGGTGTTCCCCCTCGAGGGGATGGCCGGCGAGGCCCGGGAGGCGCCGCGCACGCCGTCGGGCCTTGCCGAGTTCGACCGGGTCACGGGCGGCGGCTTCGTGCGCGGCTCGGTGATCCTCATCGGCGGCGATCCAGGCATCGGCAAGTCGACGGTGCTGATGCAGGTGTCGGCGGCGCTCGCCAAGGGCGGGCAGCGGGTCGCCTACATCTCGGGGGAGGAGGCGATCGCGCAGGTGAGGCTTCGGGCCGAGCGGCTCGGCCTCGGCGAAGCCCCGGTCGAGCTTGCGGCCGAGACCAACGTCGAGGACATCGTCGCGACGCTGGGGCACGGCAGGGCGCCGGCCCTCGCGGTCATCGACTCGATCCAGACCATGTGGACCGAGACCGTGGAATCGGCCCCCGGCACCGTCACCCAGGTGCGCGGCTCAGCCCAGGCGCTGATCCGCTTCGCCAAGACCACCGGCACGGCCGTGATCCTCGTCGGCCACGTCACCAAGGACGGCCAGATCGCCGGCCCCCGGGTGGTCGAGCACATGGTCGACGCCGTCGTCTCCTTCGAGGGCGACCCCGGGCACCACTTCCGCATCCTGCGCGCGGTCAAGAACCGCTTCGGGCCGACCGACGAGATCGGCGTCTTCGAGATGACCGACCGCGGCTTGGCCGAGGTGCCGAACCCCTCGGCGCTGTTCCTTGCCGGCCGCGACCACGGCACCGCCGGCACGGCCGTCTTCGCCGGGATGGAGGGCACGCGCCCCGTGCTCGTCGAGATCCAGGCCCTCGTCGCCCCGACCTCCCTCGGCACGCCTCGCCGGGCGGTCGTCGGCTGGGACCCGGCCCGCCTCTCCATGGTGCTCGCCGTGCTTGAGGCTCATGGCGGGCTCAAGCTCGGTATGCACGACATCTACCTCAACGTCGCAGGCGGCCTGCGCATATCCGAGCCCGCCGCCGACCTCGCGGCGGCGGCGGCCCTCGTCTCCTCTCTCTCGGGGGCGCCGCTCCCGGCCGACACGGTCTATTTCGGCGAGATCGGGCTCTCGGGCGCGATCCGCCCGGTGGCCCAGACCCCGGCCCGCCTCAAGGAGGCGCAGAAGCTCGGCTTTACCGGGGCTGTCGCCCCGAACGCCCGCGGCGAGGCGGGCGAGCGTCCCCTCCCCGGCGCGGCCTCGATCGGGCACATCACGGACCTCATCGCCGGCATCGCCGCCGCCCGTCCACGGCCGATGCCGATGCCGCGCCGCCGGGAAGGGTGACGCGGCGACGCTTTTCGGTCTATACAGCGCCCGCCGGCCGACGCCGGCCAGCCTCAAGCTTTCCGCAATCGCCTGGCCCCTAAAAGACAATGCCCATTTCCATCCTCGACCTCGTCGTCCTCGGCGTCGTGCTGATCTCGGCGCTGCTTGCGGCCGTGCGGGGCTTCACCCGCGAGGTTCTCTCCATCGTGGCCTGGGCGGCGGCGGCGGCGGCGGCGTGGTTCCTGCACAAGGCCGCGCTGCCCTATGCGGAGCAGTACATCAACAACAAGACGATCGCGCTCGTCGCGGCGATCGGCGGCATCTTCATCCTGACCCTCATCGTCGTCTCGATCGTCACGGTGAAGATCTCGGACCTGATCCTCGATTCGCGCATCGGCGCCCTCGACCGCACCCTCGGCTTCGCCTTCGGGGCGGCCCGCGGCCTGCTTCTGTGCGTCATCGGCTGGGTGTTCCTGTCCTGGCTCGCGCAAGGCAAGATGCCCGAGTGGGCCGCGAACGCGAAGACGCGGCCGATGCTCGAAAGCACCGGCAACTCCCTCATCGCCATGCTGCCGGACGACCCCGAGAAGCTCTTGAAGCAGCTGAAGAAGCCGAAGCCCGAGGGCGACGCCCCGGGGCCGGACGAAGCCGACCCGCAACGCGGCGGGCCGCCGATCCCGCCGAGACGGAGCTGAATCGCGGGAATAACCCGGCCCGTTCCGTTGGCGGAAACGCCCTTCGACCCTACATTACGGGCTTGGCGCGGCGCGCCGAAGGACTGGGACCCCAATGACGGCACCGTTTAAGACCCGTCAGGCCGAGGATTTCCGCGACCTCGACCTCGACGGCGATACGCTTCGCGAGGAGTGCGGCGTCTTCGGCATCTACGGCCACCCCGATGCCGCGGCGATCACGGCCCTCGGCCTGCACGCCCTCCAGCACCGCGGCCAGGAGGCGGCCGGCATCGTCTCCTTCGACGGGCACATGTTCCACTCCGAGCGCAAGCTCGGCCTTGTCGGCGACAGCTTCTCGGACCGCTTGACCATCGAGCGCCTGGAAGGTCTCTCGGCCATCGGCCACGTGCGCTATGCGACCACCGGCGGGACGATCCTGCGCAACGTGCAGCCGCTCTTCGCCGAGCTCGAGGGTGGCGGCTTCGCGGTCGCCCACAACGGCAATCTCACGAACGGCCTGACGCTGCGCCGCAACCTCATCCGCGACGGCGCCATCTACCAGTCGACCACCGATACCGAGGCGATCGTCCACCTCGTCGCCCGCAGCCGCAAGCCCCTCGTGGTCGACCGCTTCATCGACGCGGTGCGCCAGATCGAGGGCGCGTTCTCCCTCGTGGCGCTGACGAACAAGAAGCTCATCGGGGCCCGCGACCCGCTCGGCATCCGCCCCCTCGTCCTCGGCGAGCTCGACGGGCGCTACATCCTGGCCAGCGAGACCTGCGCCCTCGACATCATCGGGGCCCGCTTCGTCCGCGACGTGCAGAACGGCGAGATGGTGGTGATCTCGGACGACGGGCTCGAGTCGATCCGCTACGCCCCGCCGCAGGCGATGCGCCCCTGCATCTTCGAGTACATCTACTTCGCAAGACCGGACTCGGTCGTGAACGGGCGCAGCGTCTACGACGCCCGCAAGGCCATGGGGGCCGAGCTTGCCCGCGAGGCGCCGGCCGAGGCCGACGTCGTCGTCCCGGTGCCGGATTCGGGCGTGCCCGCGGCCCTCGGCTACGGCCAGGAATGCGGCATCCCCTACGAGCTCGGCATCATCCGCAACCACTACGTCGGGCGCACCTTCATCCAGCCGACCCAGTCGGTGCGCGAGCTCGGCGTGCGCCTCAAGCACTCGGCGAACCGCGCCGTCGTGAACGGCCGCCGCATCGTCCTCGTCGACGACAGCCTCGTGCGCGGCACGACCTCGGTGAAGATCGTGCGCATGATGCGCGAGGCCGGCGCCCGCGAGGTCCACTTCCGCATCGCCTCGCCGCCGATCACCCACCCCGACTTCTACGGCATCGACACGCCGGAGCGCGAGAAGCTCCTTGCCGCGACGCACGACCTCGAAGGCATGCGCCGCTATATCGGAGCGGACTCCCTCGCCTTCCTTTCGGTCGAGGGCATCTACCGCGCCATGGGCTACGAGGGCCGCGATCCGGTGCGGCCGCAGTTCACCGACCACTGCTTCACCGGCGACTACCCGACGCCGCTCACCGACCTCAAGGTCGCGACCCCGCGCAAGCTCGCCCTCCTCGCCGAGGCGGATTAGCGTCTCCTTGTCATTCCAGGGCGCCGCGGAGCGGCGAGCCAGGAGCTCATAATCACCGACGCTTCCGGTAAAGCTGGAACGACGTTCCTGTATCTGTGAGTGTCGCTGGTCATAATGACGATGGCGGGCGTAGCTCGTTAGGTTCCCTGGCTCTCGCCTTCGGCGGGCCCCGGAATGATAGCTAAGCTGTCTCGAAACGACTCAAAACCCTACGGCACGGGTTAACTATGTCTTGAAACCTCGGATTCAGGTCTTCGCGGTAGAACCATGCCATGCGGTCGAAAGACCGCGCTGGCGTGGGAGCCTGCCATGGATACCGGCGGCATCGCGAAAATCCCCGCCCCGACGGCTCCGACAGCGCCGCCGCGGGCGGATGTTCTGCATTCGACGGGCGCCGTGAAGACCGAGCTTGCCCCTGACTCGGCCGTGCAGCAGGTCGGCGAGACCGAGGCCGTCGTCTTCGACGCGGCCCGCGCCGCGCCCGGCGCCGCCCTGGATGCGGTCCTGTCCGAGTTCATCCGGCAGAACGTCGAGATCGACCCGAAGACCCGCGAGGTCGTGTTCCAGGTCGTCGACCGGGAGAGCGGCCGGGTCATCCGCCAGACCCCCGACGAGACGACCTTGCGCCTGCGGGCCTACGTCCGCGACCTGCGCGCCGCGAGCGAAGAGCGCGCCGGGCAGACCCTCGTCGAGAAGCTCGCCTGACCTGCTCCCTTTCGCAGGTTCTCGAACCCCGCCGGGATGTACCCACACGGACCGCGTGCGCCTTGAAGGCGGCGGGATCGGCACCACCCGGGAGAGCGATGTCTGTCGGATTGTAGGATCGTCGGCGACCGCTAGGCTTCGGAACGGGGACGTGCTTCACTGACGATCGACGCCTTCAAGTCGAGGCTGGCGAGGCCTGCATGGTGCTGAGCGGGATCGGCGCACTTCCCATGCTGCGGGGGCGGCGCCTCGGTCGGCGCTGTCCGTTGCCGTGACTCGTTCCGCCCGCATCAGCGAGCCCGGCTTCGGGCGCAGCCTTCGCGGCCGCCTGTTTGGCAAATACGTCGGGCTCTTCGTTGCGGTCGTCTGCGTCGCCCTCCTGGCCAACGGGCTGTTCGAGATCTGGTTCTCGTACCAGGAGCACAAGGCCGCGCTGATCCGCATCCAGCGCGAGCAGGCGGAGGCGGCGGCGGCGAAGATCGGCCAGTTCGTCAAGGAGATCGAGGGCCAGCTCGGCTGGACCGTGCAACTGCCCTGGTCGGCGAGCACCCTCGAGCAGCGCCGCTTCGACGCCTTGCGGCTGTTGCGGCAGGTGCCGGCCATCACCGAGCTGGCGCAGCTCGATTCCGCCGGCCGGGAGCAGCTGCGCGTCTCGCGGCTCGCCATGGACGTGGTCGGCAGCGGGCTCGACCTCTCGAAGGACGAGAAGTTCACCGAGACCGTGGCGAGGAAGGTCTATTACGGGCCGGTCTATTTCCGGCGCGAGTCGGAGCCCTACATGACGCTCGCCGTCGCGGGCACCCGCCGGGACGCGGGGGTGAGCGTCGCCGAGGTCAACCTCAAGCTGATCTGGGACGTCGTCTCCCAGATCAAGGTCGGCCGGCACGGGCACGCCTACGTGATCGGCCCGCAGGGTCGCCTCATCGCCCATCCGGACATCAGCCTCGTCCTGCGCAACACCGACCTGTCGGGCCTGCCGCAGGTGCAGGCGGCGAGCAACGCCGCCGAAGGGGGCGAGCTGCAGGAGGCCCGCGACACGCAGGGGCGCAAGGTGCTGACCGCCCACGCCCGCGTCGCGCCGCTCGCCTGGCTCGTCTTCGTCGAGCTGCCGGTCGAGGAGGCCTACGCGCCGCTCGCCGAGTCGATCAAGCGCTCGGCCTTCCTGCTCCTCGGCGCGCTGCTCCTCGCGGCGCTCGCCGGCACCTTCCTGGCGCGCCGGATGATGGTGCCGATCCAGGCCCTGCGCACCGGCGCCGAGCGCATCGGCGCGGGCGAGCTCACCCAGCGCATCGCGGTCAAGACCGGCGACGAGCTCGAGGCCCTCGCCGACCAGTTCAACGACATGGCCGGGAAGCTCGAGGAGTCCTACGCGGGACTCGAGCGGAAGGTGGAGGAGCGGACACAGGAGCTGAGCGAGGCGCTGGCGCAGCAGACCGCAACGGCCGATGTGCTCAAGGCCATCAGCCGCTCGACGTTTGACCTGACCACAGTGCTCCAAGTGCTGATCGAAAATGCGACCCGGCTCGCCGGCGCAAATCAGGGATTCATCTTTCGTTTCGATGGCCAATTCGCCCGGCTGGCGTTCTCCTACAACGCCCGCTCCGAATATGCGGTGCTCATCGAGGCAAATCCCATTCCGCCGGGACGCGACAGCCTGGTCGGCCGCATACTGATGGAGCGCCGTCCGGTACACATTCCGGATGTTCTGGCCGACGAAGAGTTCACCTGGCATGAGGCCCAACGCCTCGGCGGGTTCCGGTCGATGCTGGGCATTCCTATGCTGCGCGAAGGCAACCTCATTGGCGTGATCGCCATGTGGTCCGATGACGTCAGGCCATTTACAGAAAAGCAGATCGATCTCGTCACCACCTTCGCCGACCAGGCCGTGATCGCGATCGAGAACGTGCGGCTGTTCGACGAGGTGCAGGCGCGCACCGCGGAGCTGCAGGAATCGCTTGAGTATCAGACTGCCACCTCCGAGGTCCTTCAGGTCATCAGCCGCTCGACCTTCGACCTGCAACCGGTGCTCGACACGCTCGTCGAATCGGCGGGCAGGCTCTGCCAAGCGGAAAACGTGCAGATCTTCCTGCGCGACGGCGAGGTCTATCGTCTCGCCGCGCACAACGGCTTCTCGCCCGAATACCAGGACTACGCGCGGGAGCACCCGATCGCCCCGGGCCGGGGCACCCTGGTGGCGCGGACGGCATTGGAGGGCGCGCCGGTCCACATCCCCGACGTCCTCGCCGACCCGGAGTACACGTGGCACGAGGGCCGAACGCTCGCCGGTTTCCGCGCGATGCTGGGCGTGCCGCTGCTGCGCGAGGGAAGCTGCATCGGCGTCATGGCGATGACGAGGGCGACGCCGCAGCCGTTCACCGACAAGCAGATCGACCTCGTCACCACCTTTGCCGACCAGGCGGTGATCGCGATCGAGAACGTGCGGCTGTTCGACGAGGTGCAGGCGCGGACCGCCGAGCTGCAGGAATCGCTCGAATATCAGACGGCCACCAGCGAGGTGCTCAACGTCATCAGCCGCTCGCCGAACGACCTTCAACCGGTGCTCGACACGCTTGCCGAGTCGGCCGCCCGGCTCTGCGAGGCCGTGAACGCTACGATCTTCCTCCGCGAAGGCGAAGCGGTGGTGCCGCGGGCTCACGTTGGCCCGCTCGGGAAGCTCGGCGAACGACGCGCCTTGGATCGCGGCTGGGTTACCGGACGCGCCGTGCTCGATCGGCGCACGATCCACGTGCCCGACCTCTTGGCCGTGTCCGAGGACGAGTATCCAAACGGCAAGGAGTTGGCGCGGGCCTACGGCCATCGGGCCACCCTCGCCACTCCCCTGATCCGCAAAGGGACCGCGATCGGCGCCATCCTGGTGCGCCGCGGCGAGGCACGGCCCTTCTCGGAGAAGCAGGTCGCGCTTCTGGAGACCTTCGCTGACCAGGCGGTGATCGCGATCAACAATGTCGGGTTGTTCGAGGAGGTGCAGGCGCGCACGCGCGAGCTGGAGGACTCGCTGCAGCAGCAGACTGCGACCGCGGATGTGCTGAAGGTCATCAGCCGCTCCACCTTCGATCTGCAGACGGTGCTCGACACCCTGAGCGAATCGGCGGCTCGCCTGTGCGATGCCGACATGGCGGGGATCACCCGCCAGAGGGGCAGCGGCTTCTACTACGCAGCGGCGTACAATTTCCCGGAGCCCTTCTATCAGCACATCCACAGAGTCGCGCACGAGCGGGATCGGGGCAGCGTCATCGGAAGGACCTTGATCGAGGGCAAGATCACTCACCTGCCCGACGTGCTCGTCGATCTCGAATACAGCCAGTCGGAATCGCAGGCGAAGGGAGGGTTCCGGACCGTCCTCGGCGTTCCCTTGATGCGCTCGGGAAGTCCCATCGGCGTGATCGTCCTGTTCCGGAACACCGTCCGTCCATTCTCGGCGAAGCAGATCGAGCTCGTCACCACCTTTGCCGACCAAGCCGTGATCGCGATCGAGAACGTGCGGCTGTTCGAGGAGGTGCAGGCGCGAACCCGCGAGCTGCAGGAATCGCTCGAGTACCAGACCGCCACGAGCGACGTGCTAAACGTGATCAGCCGCTCGAAATTCGAGCTCCAGCCGGTGCTCGACACGCTTGTCGAATCAGCAGCCAGACTTTGCGAGGCGGCAAGTGCGTTCATCTTCCTGCGTGACGGCGAGGTTTTCCGGGTCGCCGCCAATCACAGCTTTTCGCCGGAGTTCGAACACTGGCGGACCGCGAATCCGGTGACGTTAGACCGCGGAACCCTCACCGGACGCACGGCCCTCGAAGGCGCCGTCGTCCATATCTACGATGCCATGGAAGATCTTGAATACTCTTCGCAAGAGTCCCTGGAACTGGGCAAATTCCGTTCCATGCTCGGCGTGCCGCTCATGCGCGAGGGCCTCTGCGTCGGCGTGATCGCCCTCACGCGTGCGATGGTGAAGCCGTTTTCCGAGAATCAGATCGATCTCGTCACGACCTTCGCCGACCAGGCCGTGATCGCGATCGAGAACGTGCGGCTGTTCGAGGAGGTGCAGGCGCGCACGCGCGAGCTGCAGGAATCGCTCGAGTACCAGACAGCGACGAGCGACGTGCTCAACGTCATCAGTCGCTCGCCGAGCGCGCTGCAGCCGGTGCTGGACGCCATCGTGCAGACCGCTGCGCAGCTGTGCTCGGCGGAATACGCCTTCATCGCGCGGCCCCAAGACGGGAAGTGCCATCTCGCCGCCGCGAACAACATGGCGTTGACGCACATCCAGTTCTTCTCGCGCAATCCTGCTCCGATCGACCGCGACTCGATCACAGGCCGGGTGGCCCTGGAGCGGCGGACGATCCACGTGCCGGACGTGCTGGCCGACCCCGAATTCAAGCGACCGGATTGGCAGGAGGCCGGCAAGCAGCGCACGGTGCTCGGCGTCCCGCTCATGCGCGAGAGCACGCTGCTCGGCGTCATCATCCTCGCGCGCACGGAAGTGCGCCCGTTCACGGAAAAGCAGGTCGACCTCGTCACCACCTTCGCCGACCAGGCGGTGATCGCGATCAACAACGTCGGGTTGTTCGAGCAGGTGCAGGCTCGGACGGCGGAGCTCACCGAGGCGCTGGAGCAGCAGACCGCGACGTCGGAGGTGCTGCAGGCGATCAGCCGCTCGACCTTCGATCTCGACGCCGTGCTGGAGACCCTCGTGCAATCGGCCGCGCGGCTCTGCGAGGCCGATATCAGCACGATCACCAGGCAGAAGGACGGCGTCTATTACCGGGGCGCCCTCCACGGCTTCCCGCCGGATTTCGCCGAGAGGATACGCAGCGTTCCCGTCGAGCTCACAAGAGGAAACGTGACCGGGAGGGCCTTGCTCGAGGGCGCCGTCGTTCATATCGAAGACGTCAAGACCGATCCGGAGTATTCCTGGGTCGAAGCCCAGGAAGCGGGCCAGTTCCGCACGGCCCTGGGCGTGCCCCTGCTTCGACAGGGCACGGCGATCGGCGCCATGGCCCTGGCACGACGGGCCGTGCGGCCGTTCAGCGAAAGACAGATCGAGCTCGTCAAGACCTTCGCCGATCAGGCGGTGATCGCGATCGAGAACGCGCGGCTGTTCGAGGAGGTGCAGGCGCGCACCGCAGAGCTCGCGCGCTCCGTCTCCGAGCTCCGGGCGCTCGGCGAGGTGAGCCAGGCGGTCAACTCGACCCTCGACCTCCAGACCGTCCTCGACACCATCGTGGCGAAGGCGGTGCAGCTCTCGGGCACGGACGCCGGCGCGATCTACGTGTTCAGCAAGCTGCGCCAGAAGTTCCGGCTGCGCGCCACCTACGGCATGAGCGAGGAACTCATCGAGGCGATCGGGAACCAGAGCATCGGAGCCGGCGAGTCCTATATCGGCACGGCGACGCAGCGGCGCGAAGCCGTACAGGTCCCCGACCTCTCCGAGGAGCCGCCGTCCCCGATGCGCGACCTCGTCGTGAGAGCCGGGTATCGGGGACTGCTCGTGGTTCCGCTGCTGCGCCCGGGCCGGATCATCGGTGCCCTGGTGGTCCGCCGAAAGGAGCCTGGCATATTCCCGAAGTCGACCATCGACCTCCTGCAGACCTTCGCGGCGCAGTCGGTGCTCGCGATCCAGAACGCGCGCCTGTTCAGCGAGATCGAGGAGAAGAGCCGCGAGATCGAGATCGCGAGCCGGCACAAGTCGCAGTTCCTCGCCAACATGAGCCACGAGCTGCGCACGCCGCTCAATGCCATCATCGGCCTGACCGAGATGCTGCGGGACGAAGCGGAGGCC
>DASVVU010000277.1:0-12748 GCA_036386395.1 Beijerinckiaceae bacterium
CCGCCCGAGGAGCTTGCCCGCCTCATGGACGTCGCCCGCGACAAGGTGCGGGAGACCCTGAAGGAAGAATTCGGCGGCATCGTCGAGCAGGTCGTGAACGCCGCCGTGGCCGAGGTCGCGAAGGCCGGGGCGGAGCCACCCCCGCCCCCGGCACGGCCGGCCTCCCTCGACGCCGCGGTCGCGGCCGTCGCCCGCAAGGCCGAGGGCGTCGGCGTCATCGAGGACGACGTCACCGAGTGGATCAGGGCGGGCCGCATCGAGGAGGCGCTCGCCGCCATCGCCCACTTGGCCGACGTGCCGGTCGAGATGGTGGTGCGCGCCTACGAGGGCCCCCACCACGACCCGCTCCTGTTCATCGTGCGCTCGGTGCGCTTCGGCTGGGCGACCCTGAAGCTCCTGCTCAACGCCAGGAGCGGGGTCAACGCCGCGAACGAGGACCTAAAGGGCGCCTTCGAGGCCTTCCAGCAGCTCTCGATCCAGACCGCCCAGCGGGTCGTCCGCTTCACGGCCGCCCGGGAGCGGGCGGCGCAGGAGCCCGTTTGATCGAATTCGCCCGACCGAAATCGCTCAATTTCGCGAGGATTCTCGCAACAAGCTAACCCTCTGGTGAGAACCTCTCCTTAAGATTGACCGCGGAACACCTTTTTGCCGGTGCGCCGTGACCGCAGCCCTCGCCTTCCAACCCGGCCCAGAAGCATCGCCCATGATCGCGCGGATGATCGCCGACCTCGAGGATTCCATCGCCCGCGGCACGCAGCAGCGGCGCCTCGACTCGCTGCGCCAGGTCACCGACCTCTTCCTGCGCGACGCCGAGGCCCTCACCGACGAGCAGGTCGAGCTGTTCGACCTCGTCATCGCGCGGCTTGCCGCCGCGATCGAGACGCGCGCCCGGGCCGAGCTCGCCGAGCGCCTCGCGGACGCCCCGAACGCGCCGCGCGGGGTGCTGCGCTCGCTCGCCCACGACCAGATCGTGGTGGCGCGCCCGATCCTGACCCGCTCCGGGCGGCTCACCGACGACGATCTCGTCGAGGTCGCGGTGGCGAAGGGCCGCGACCACATGCTGGCGATCTCCGAGCGGGCCATGCTCGCCGAGCCCGTCACCGACGTCCTCATCAACCGCGGCGACCGGGTCGTCGTCCACGCGGTCGCCGGCAACCCGGGCGCGCGCTTCACGGAAGGCGGCATCGCCCACCTCATCGACCGCTCGCGGGACGACGAGGCCCTGCAGACGCTCCTCAACCAGCGCCACGACATCCCCGAGGCGCACATGCACCAGCTCGTGCTGATCGCCAAGGAGGCGGCACGCCGGCGCCTCGTCGAGAGCCTGCCGCAGGCGACGCCGCCCGCCGTCAACGCCGCGGTCGAGCGCAGCGCGACGAGCGTCGAGGCCGCGGTCATCGCCGGGCGCGACTACGGCCGCGCCCTCGACGCCGTGCAGGAGCTCGCCGACGCGGGCCTCCTCGAGGAGGCGGAGCTGCGCGCCTACGCCGAGGCCGAGGCCTTCGAGGAGGCGGTCTGCGCCATCGCCTCCCTGGTCGGCCTCTCGGTGCCGGCGGCGGAGCGCCTGTTCAGCCACGACGAGACCGACCTCCTCCTCGTCGTCGGCAAGTCGCAGGACTGGGTCTGGCCGACGGTGCGCGCCCTCGTGAAGCTGCGCGACAAGGCCGAGGCGACGCCGACCCGCCTCAACCGCATCTTCGAGGCCTACGAGCAGCTCTCCCGCTCGACCTCGCAGCGCGTGGTGCACTTCCTCAAGGTCCGCGAGACCGCCCAGAAGCAAGCGGCCGAAGCGGCGGCAAGGCGGCAGATCAGGGCGAAGCGGGGGTGAGGAGAGTTACAGCCCGCTCGGATGAATCGGCAGGGCTTTCTATAGCCGGCACGCACCCTCCCCTTGGTGGGGATAGGGCGACGGGTCGATCTCCGACGCTGGGTCGTCGAGTCCAGGCGACGGTACAATGCTCCGTTCTTCATCACTGCGCTCTACGATCGAGGCTCGCGGCGCCAGCCTCAGTACCTGCCAGCCTACTCGCCCGACCTCGACCCGATCGAGCAGGCGTTCGCCAAGCTCAAGGCTCTCCTTCGCACTGAAGCCGCCATCGACCGCTTCCAACCCGCCGAATGCGCCAACTATTTCGCAAACAGCGGATACTTACGGTCAGAGTGATTCCGCTCTAGATAGCCGACGGTCGAGGCTATTCGGATCATGAGCGCCTTGCGGGTCCTGGTGGTGGAGGGCAACGCGCGCGCCGCGCGGGAGCGGCACGCGGAGGCCTATGGGCTTACCCCTTCGCAGTCCTACGCCGCCGTGCTGCAGGAGATCGAGCCCGCGGTCCTGTGCGACATCGCGCTCCCGGCGGACGCGGGCGCGAACCTGCCCGACGCGGCGGGGCTCGAATCCTACGACGGCGTCGTGCTCACGGGCTCGGCCCTCAACATCTACGACGCGACGCCGGAAGTGACACGGCAGGTCGAGCTGATGCGCTCGGTCTACGCCTCGGGCGCGCCGGCCTTCGGCTCGTGCTGGGGGCTCCAGGTCGGGACCGTGGCGGCGGGCGGCGACGTGCGCCGCAACGTGCTTGGGCGCGAGGTCGGCTTCGCCCGCAACATCGCCCCGACCGACGCAGGACGCGCCCATCCGATGCTTGCCGGGCGCCCTGCCGCCTACGACGCGCCGGCGATCCACCTCGATGTCGTGACGGCGCCGCCCGGGGACTGTACGGTGCTCGCCGCGAACCGCATGGCCGGCATCCAGGCGGCGGAGATCCGCGTGAACGGCGGACGCTTATGGGGCGTGCAGTACCATCCGGAGTTCAGCCTCGCCGAGATCGCCGCGATCCTCGACCGGCGCCGCCAGGTGCTCGTCGACGAGGGCTTCTGCGCGACCCTCGACGATGCCGCGGCCTACGCGGCCGACCTGAAGAGCCTCCACGCCGACCCCTCCCGCCGCGACCTCGCCTGGCGCCACGGCCTCGACGAGGAGGTGCTCGATCCCGTCCGCCGCACGGCCGAGATCCGCAATTTCGTGGAGCGCCGGGTCAAGCCGGAGAAGAGCCGGCGAGGCAGGGGATAGCCGCCTCAATCAGAATTCCTGAACGCTTCTTGACAAAGATCCTGACGACCTTCGCCCTGGGGATTTGGCATGCCTTAACCAGTTCGGAAATTTTGGGGAGGCGGACGCCCCAACAAAAACGCATTCGGCCCCGCTCCTCGCGTAGGCTGGGAACAACGCCGGGGAACGCCCATGCATCGCCGTCCAACGCTTCTTGCTCTTTTCCTGGTCCTCGCCCCCGGGCTCGCCGCCGCGGCGGACGTGGAGCTCGCCTCGAAGATCGACCGCGTCACGGTCTTTCCCGACGCCGCCGTGGTGACCCGCGTCGCCGCCCTCGACCTTGCGGCCGGCGTCTCGACCCTCGTGCTGCGCGGCCTGCCGGCGAGCCTCGACCCAGCCTCGATCCGGGTCGAGGGCGAGGGCTCGCAAGCCTTCGCGATCGGCGGCATCGACGTGCGCGCGATCCCGGGCGACGCCAGGCCCGTGATCGACGCCGACCTCGAGCGCCGCCTGAAAGCCTTGCGCGACGAGCGCGAGGCCGTGCAGGGCCGGATCGGCGCCGCGCAGGCGCGCAAGAGCATGATCGAGCGCTACGCCCAGGTCGCCCCCGACAAGCTCGGGCCGGAGTGGAAGCCCCTCGACATCGGCGAGTGGCAGAAGGCCTGGGAGGCGATCGGCGGCGGCCTCGCCGCCGTCAACGAGGAGCTGCGCACCCTGACGGCCCGCGCCCGCGACCTCGACGCCGAGATCGTGGCGCTCGAGCGCGCCCGCCCCCAACCCCCGCGGCCCGGCGCGCCGAAGCGCGACGTCGCCGTCGCGGTCGAGGCCGCCTCCCCGGTGCGCGGCGAGCTGCGGGTGAGCTACCGCGTCGCCGGCGCCGGCTGGGCGCCGCTCTACGACGCCCGCCTCGACACCGGCACGAAGGAGACGAAGCCCTCCCTCGAGCTCGTGCGCCGCGCCCAGGTCCAGCAGCGCACCGGCGAGGACTGGACAGACGTCGCGCTCTCGGTCTCGACGGTGCGCATCAGCCGCGGCGCCACCGCCCCGGACCTGCCGCCCTTGCAGGTGAGCTTCTGGGACCCGCGAGCCTCCTCCATGGTGCGCCGCTCCGCCCCGGGAGCCGGGCGCACCACGGCGATGGAGGAGTCCCGCGACTCAGCCGCAGCGCTGGCGCCCGCCGCGCCTCCCGTCGTCAAGGCCGAGGAGGTGCAGGCGAGCGTCGAGGCCGGCGCCTTCCAGGCGACGTACGCCGTGCCGGGCCGCGTCGGCGTCCAACAGGACGCGACGAAGAGCTTCGTGCTCAACCGGCGCGGCCTCGCCCCGACGCTGATCGTGAAGGCCGCTCCGGTGGTCGACGAGACCGCCTACCTCGAAGGCTCGTTCGTCAACGATGACGAGGCGCCGCTGCTTCCCGGCGAGGTCGCGATCCATCGCAACGGCGCCTACGTCGGCAAGGCGCAGATCAAGCTCACGGCGCCGGGCGATGCGGTCGAGCTCGGCTTCGGCGCCGACGACAAGGTCAAGGTCGTGCGCGTCCCTTTGCGCCGGCGCGAGAACGAGCCGGGCTGGTTCGGCCAGACGAGGACGGACCTGCGCGAGTTCAAGACCACGGTGAAGAACCTCCACGCCCAGCCGATCCGCATCTCCGTCGTCGACCGGCTGCCCTTCTCGGAGAACACCGAGATCCAGGTCGAGCTGCTGCGCGAGACGACGCCGCCGACCGAGAAACAGGTCGGCGACAAGCGCGGCGTGATGGCCTGGACCTGGGACTACGTCCCGGGCGAGCAGAAGGAGATCCGTCTCGCCTACCGCCTCAAGTGGCCGTCGAACCGCGACGTGACCTTCGAGCCGCGGCCGGTGAACGGGCCGCGCTCCTGAAGGCGCGAGGAGCCCCGCCGGCCGGGGCTCCTGCCGATTGGCGAACGCCGCCGCGCTCCCTATAGAGGCGGCGGACTTCGCCCGATCGGTGACCGATGCCGGATGACACGGACAAGCGCCGCCTCGTCGCGGTGACGCTCGACGAGGCCTCGATCGGGCGCGGCAGCCCCGACCAGGAGCACGAGCGCGCGGTCGCGATCTACGACATCGTCGAGGCGAACTCCTTCGCGCTCCCCGGCCACGACGGCGGGCCCTACGCCCTCCGCCTCGCGCTCGTCGAGAACCGCCTGTGCTTCGACGTGCGCGACGCCTCGGGCGCGCCGGTGATCGCGCACCACCTCTCGCTCTCCCCGTTCCGCAAGGTCGTCAAGGACTACGAGATGATCTGCGACAGCTACTACAAGGCGATCCGCACCGCCTCGCCGTCGCAGATCGAGGCCATCGACATGGGCCGGCGCGGCCTGCACAACGAAGCGGCGGAGCTCCTGGTCGAGCGCCTTGCCGGCAAGATCGATCTCGACTTCGACACGGCGCGGCGCATCTTCACGCTCATCTTCGCGCTGCACTGGAAAGGCTGAGCGGTGGAGGAGGCGAAGGGCGGCCGGCGCATCCAGTCGGTGCTGTTCGTCTGCGCCCGCAATTCCGTGCGCTCGCCCATGGCCGAGGCCCTGGCGCGGCACTACTTCGGCAAGTCGGTCTACTGCCAGTCGGCGGGCGTGCGCCCGGGCGAGCGCGACCCGTTCATGGTCGCGGCCCTCGACGAGATCGGCATCGACGCCTCGCGGCACAAGCCGCGCACCCTTGCCGACCTCGAGGAATGGGAGGGCCTCAACTTCGATCTCATCGTGACGCTCGCGCCCGAGGCCCACCACGCCGCCCTCGAGCTCACCCGCACGCTCGCCGCCGAGGTCGAGTACTGGCCGACCGCCGACCCGACGATCGTCCAGGGCTCCCGCGAGCAGGTGCTCGACGCCTTTCGCGACGTGCGCGACGGCCTGTCGTACCGGATCAGGAAGCGGCTGAAGGAGTGAGCGCCTCTCCCGCTTGCGGGAGAGGCCGAGTCGGCGCGGCAGCGCCGACCGGGTGAGGGCTCAACGCTTCGCCGGGACGATGTCGTGGGCCAGCGTGTCCTCGTCGGAGCGGGGCTTCGGGATGTCGACCTTGTCCTTCTGGAGCGCCCAAGCGGACGAGATCGCGACGAGGGGCAGGGACACGCGCTCCTTCATGAACAGGGCGCCGGCCTCCTCCAGGAGCGTGCGGCGCTTGCCTTCGTCGAGCTCGACGGCGGCATCCTGGAGGAGCTTGTCGAGCTGATCGTTCTTGTAGCCGCGCCAGTTGAAGGCGCCCATCTTGCGGGCTGGGTCGTTCGAGTGCCCGAGCGAGGAGAGGGTGTAGTGCGCCTCGCCGGTGATCGTGCCCCAGCCGGACATCACCATCGAGTAGTCGCCCCGGGTGCGGGCCGGGAACAGCACCGCGGCGGGCTGGCCGTTCGCCGCGACGTCGAGGCCGATGCGGGCCATCATCTGGGCGAGCGACGTGCCGACGGCGCGGTCGCCGGGCAGCCGGTCGTTGGTGAAGTTGAGGGTGACCTTGAAGCCGTTCGGGTAGCCGGCCTCGGCGAGGAGCTGGCGCGCCCGCTGCACGTTCGGCTTCAGCTCCGGGAGCTTCTCGTTGTAGCCGAAGATGCCGGGGGTCACCATCTGGTTCACCGGCTTGCCGAGCCCCTCCATGGAGACCTCGGCGAGGGCCGGGCGGTCGATCGAGAGGTCGACCGCCTCGCGGACGCGGGGGTCCTTGAACGGGTTCTGGGGCAGCGGCGAGCCGTCCTTGCCCGAGACCTGCGGCGGCTTGTCCCGGAAGTCGAACTCGATGTTGAAGACGTAAGGCGTGTCGACCTTCACGATCTTGAGCTTGGGGTCCTTCTCCAGCGTCGGCACGTCGGCGGCGGGCACGCGCACGATCATGTCGACCTGGCCGGCCTTGAGCTGCGCGACCCGGGCCGAGTCGTTCGGAATCTCCTTGCGCACGACCTTCTGCCACGGCGATGCGCCGCGCCAGTGCTGGTCGAAGCGCTCCAGCACCAGCTCCTCCTTCGGGGTCCACGACACGAACTTGAAGGGCCCCGTGCCGACCGCGGCCTTGCCGGAGTTGAAGGCGGCGTTCGCGGTCTCCTTGGTCAGGCCGGCCGTGGCCTTGGCCGAGGTGATGAACACGCGGATGAAGTCGTTCGGGAGCGTCGGGGCCGGTCCGTCGGTGACGACGTGGACGGTGTGCGG
Source organism: Beijerinckiaceae bacterium (assembly GCA_036386395.1). Taxonomy (GTDB): domain Bacteria; phylum Pseudomonadota; class Alphaproteobacteria; order Rhizobiales; family Beijerinckiaceae; genus JAJKJG01. The sequence continues at coordinate 7,204 of DASVVU010000277.1, forward strand.
GTCGACGACCTTCACCTCCTTGACCCGGCGCACGTAGATCATGGTCGGGTTCGGCCCCGAGACCACGGGGATGCGCTCGATCGAGGCCTTCACGTCCTCGGCGGTGAAGTCCGAGCCGTCGTGGAATTTCACGCCTTCGCGGAGCTTGAACTCCCAGATGGTCGGGTCGACGACCTTCCACGCAGTCGCGAGCCCGGGCTCGAGCTGGAGCTTGTCGCCGGACCACACCAGGGTGTCGAAGACGTGCTTCAGGGCCTCGGCGTGGGTGCCGGTCGCGGTGTAGTGCGGATCGATCGACTCGGGGCCGGCCCGCACCCCGATGGTGAGCGTCTGGGCGGCCGCGGCGCCGGCGAGAAGGGCCGAGGCGGCGGCCGCGAAGGCAAGGCGGCGCAGGTGCTTCTGGAAGCTCATGGGATCCTCTCCGGCTTGTGCGTTGAAGCCACTGTAAGAGCGGACGGCCCTGTCCCTCAACTGCCGCGTTGACGGCGGTAGCCCGCCCGGACCCGCATGCTATGACTCCCGCATGCTCGGCTTCATCATCCAGCGCGTGCTGCAGGCGGTCGGCGTCATGGCGGCGATGTCGGCGCTCGTGTTCGTGGGCGTCTACGCGGTCGGCAACCCGATCGACGTGCTGATCTCGCCCGACGCCACGCAGGACATCCGCGCCGCCACCATCGCCCGCTACGGCCTCGACCGGCCGCTTTACGAGCAGTACTTCACCTTCCTCTCGAACCTCTTCCGCGGCGACATGGGCCGCTCCTTCGTGTTCGGGATGCCGGTCTTGCAGCTCATCGGGCAGCGCCTGCCGGCGACCCTGGAGCTGACCCTCGTCGCCGTCATCGGTGCGCTGCTGATCGGCGTGCCCCTCGGCATCTGGGCCGGCTACCGGCCGGAGAGCCCCGCCGCCAAGGCCGTCATGGCGGTGTCGATCCTCGGCTTCTCGGTGCCGACCTTCTGGGTCGGGCTGATCCTGATCCTCGTCTTCGCCGTCCACCTCGGCTGGCTCCCGGCCGGGAGCCGCGGGCCGACCCGCACGTTCCTGGGCGTCGAGTGGAGCGTGCTGACGCTCGACGGCTGGAAGCACCTCGTCCTGCCGGCCACGAACCTCGCCCTGTTCAAGCTCGCCATGATGATCCGCCTCGCCCGCGCCGGCACACGCGAGATCATGCTGACCGACACCATCAAGTTCGCCCGCGCGGCGGGCTTGTCGGAGTGGACGATCCTGCGCCGGCACGTCCTGAAGCTGATTTCCATCCCGATCGTCACCGTGCTCGGCCTCGAGTTCGGCTCGACGCTCGCCTTCGCGGTCGTGACCGAGACGATCTTCTCCTGGCCCGGCGTCGGCAAGCTCATCATCGACTCGATCGCCCAGCTCGACCGCCCCGTGATGGTCGCCTACCTCATCCTCATCGCGGTCCTGTTCGTGACCATCAACCTCGCAGTCGACCTCGTCTACGCCCTCCTCGACCCGCGCCTGCGCCGGGGGAGAGCGGCGTGAACGCGGAGGCGCTCTCGGCCTTCTGGTCCGAGTTCCGCGAGAGCCGGATCGCGGTCGCGGCGCTCGGGATCGTGGTCGCGATCGTGCTCGCGGCGGTCTGCGCGCCGCTGATCACGCCGCAGGACCCCTACGACATCGCGAACCTCTCGCTCGCCGACGCGCGCCGCCCGCCTGGCTTCGTGGGCTCCGAGGGCTACACCCACGTCCTCGGCACCGACGCGCAGGGGCGCGACCTCTACTCCGCGATCCTCTACGGGCTTCGCATCTCGCTGCAGATGGGCCTCGTCGCGGGCGCGATCGCGCTCACCGTGGGAGCGACGCTCGGGATCGTCGCGGCCCATGCGGGCGGGCGCGTCGAGGCGCTGATCATGCGCCTCGTCGACCTCCAGCTCTCCTTTCCGGCGATTCTCCTGGCCCTCGTGCTCGCGGCCCTCCTCGGACAAGGCCGGACGCAGCTCGTCGCGGCCCTCGTCGCGGCGCAGTACGCCTACTTCGCCCGCACGGCCTTCGGCGCCGCCGCCGCCGAGCGAGCCAAGGACTACGTCGAGGCCGCCGCCGCGACGCCGCTCTCCGGCCGCCGCATCATCTTCCGGCACCTCCTGCCGAACGCCCTGCCGCCGCTCATCGTGGTCGCGACCGTGCAGGTCGCGAACGCCATTTCCCTCGAGGCGACGCTGTCCTTCCTCGGCCTCGGGCTGCCGCCGACCGAGCCGTCCCTCGGCATGCTGATCTCGAACGGCTTCCAGTACATGATGAGCGGGCGCACCTGGATCTCGGTCTACCCCGGCGTCGCCCTCATCGTCCTCATCGTCGCCATCAACCTCGTCGGCGACCGCATCCGCGACCAGCTCAACCCGAGGCTCAGGCGGTGATTCTTCCCCCCACGCCGTCATCCTCGGGCGAGCGCAACGAGACCCGAGGACCCCGTGACGACCGGGCGCCTTCTGTGGATGGAGGTCCTCGGGTCGGCGCTCCGCGCCGCCCGAGGATGACGGAGAAATGACGGTCCTCGCGGTCGAGAACCTCGCAACGCACTTCTTCACCCGCTTAGGGGTCGTGAGGGCGGTCGACGGCGTGTCGTTCTCGCTCGCGGCGGGCGAGGTCCTCGGCCTCGTCGGCGAGTCGGGCTCGGGCAAGAGCGTCACCGGGTTCTCCCTCCTCGGCCTCGTCGACGCGCCGGGGCGGATCGTCTCGGGGTCGGTGCGGCTCGAAGGCCGGGAGCTCGTCGGCCTTAAGAACCGCGAGCTGCGCAGCCTTCGCGGCCGGCGCATCGCCATGGTGTTCCAGGACCCGATGATGACGCTGAACCCGGTGCTGACCATCGCGGACCAGATGCGCCTCGCGGTCGCGGCCCACGAGCGCGTCTCGGCGCGGGCCGCGCGCGCCCGCGCCGCCGCGGCGCTCGCGACGGTCGGCCTGCCCGACCCGGAGCGCCGGCTCGACGCCTATCCGCACCAGTTCTCGGGCGGCATGCGCCAGCGGGTGGCGATCGCGACCGCGCTTCTGCACCGGCCCGCCGTCATCGTCGCAGACGAGCCGACGACGGCGCTCGACGTCTCGATCCAGGCCCAGATTCTTGCGGAGATGCAGGGCCTCGTGCGGGAGCTCGGCACGGCGCTGATCTGGATCTCGCACGACCTCGCGGTGGTGTCGGCGCTCTCGCACCGGATCGCCGTCATGTACGCGGGAAAGATCGTCGAGGAAGGGCCGACCGCGGCGGTGCTGACGGCGCCGCGCCACCCCTACACCCGCGGCCTTCTCGACAGCCTGCCGTCGCGGGCGGAGCCGGGGCGGGAGCTCGCCCAGATCCCCGGCCAGACGCCGTCGCTCCTCGATCCGCCGGAGGGCTGCCCGTTCCGTCCGCGCTGCCCGCGGGCGAGCCCCGCCTGCCTCGCCATGCCGGAGCCGACCGGCGACGCGGTCCGGCGGGCGCGCTGCCACCATCCCCTGGTCCTCACCCCGGCGGAAGCCGCGTGAGCGGGTTCCTCGCCGTCGAGCGCGTGTCGAAGCGCTTTTCGCCGCAGCTCACGCTCGGCGACCGCATCGCCGCCCGGCTCGGGGGCGCGGTCGAGACCCGGGCCGTGCAGGCGGTGAGCGACGTGTCGCTTACGATCGACCGCGGCGAGACCCTCGGGCTCGTCGGCGAATCGGGCTGCGGCAAGTCGACCCTCGGCCGCGTCATCGCCGGCATCCTCGCGCCGAGCGAAGGGGAGGTCCGCCTCGACGGCGCGCCGGTGATGGCCGGCGGACGCAAGGTCACGACCCGGGTCCAGACCGTGTTCCAGGACCCCTTCGCGTCCCTCGACCCCCGCATGCGCATCGGCGACGCGATCCTCGAAGGCCCCCTCGCCCACGGCCTCGTGGCCAAAGGCGAGGCGCGGGACTTCGCCCGGCGCTGGCTTCAGACCGTCGGGCTCGACCCGGATTTTTCGGGCCGCTACCCGCACCAGTTCTCGGGCGGGCAGCGCCAGCGGGTCGCCATCGCCCGGGCGCTCGCCATGCAGCCGGACCTCCTCGTCTGCGACGAGCCGGTCGCCTCCCTGGACGTCTCGATCCAGGCCCAGATCGTCAACCTGTTCCTGCGCCTGCGCCGGGAGCTCGACCTCACGATGCTGTTCATCTCGCACGACCTCGGCATCGTGCGGCACCTCTGCGACCGCATCGCCGTCATGTACCTCGGCCGTATCGTCGAGACCGGGCCGACGCGCGACGTCTACGCCGCGACGCGGCACCCCTACACCAAGGCCCTCATGGAGGCGGTGCCGCGCCTCAAGGGCGGTGCGGCCGCCTTCCGCCCCATCGCCGGCGAGATTCCCTCCCCCAGCGATCCGCCGCCGGCCTGCGCCTTCCACCCGCGCTGCCCGCTCATGATCGAGCGCTGCCGGATCGAGCGCCCCGACCTGCGCCCGCTCGGGCCCGACCGCCGCTCCGCCTGCCACCGGGCCGAGGAGGTGAGCGCGCCGGGCCCGTGACGGGAACATTGTCCGGCGATGCTCCGTTATGGTTGCGCCGGCGCGCTTACGCGCCGGCCTCCGTTTCACGTGACTTTAGGTTTGCAGATATGGCTGCCGCCTCCACCGGCTCGCGACGGGACGCCTCGGGCTTCCTGAACGTCCTCATGGGCCTCGGCCTCGCCCGCCTCGTCGCGGCGGCAAGACGCGAGCCGACCCGCCCGGCGGCGGCCAGGCGCGCCCGCCCGGCCGAAGGCCGTCCGACAAGGCACGAAAAAGGCGAGGCGCAGATCGGGACCGAGGCGGGCGCGGGCTCGCACGAGGGCCGCGACGCCGAGCGGGTCGCGCAGGAGCAGCCGGACCGCGGTCGCCAGGCCGCGAGCCCGAGCGAGATCCCGGCCAAGGGCTGGAAGGACATCCTCTGGCGCGTCTACCAGGAGATTGGCAAGGACCGCATCGTGGCGGTCGCGGCCGGCGTCACTTTCTACGGCCTCCTCGCCCTGTTTCCGGCGATCGCCGCCATGGTGTCCCTCTACGGCCTGTTCGCCGACCCGGGAACCATCAACGAGCACCTCGCGACGGTCTCGGGGCTCCTTCCCGGCGGAGCCATGGACATCATCTCGGAGCAGGTCAAGCGCATCGCCTCGAAGGGCGGCGGGACGCTGGGCTTCACCTTCTTCATCGGCCTCGCGATCTCGCTGTGGAGCGCCAACGCCGGCATGAAGGCGGTCTTCGACGCCCTCAACGTCGCCTACGGCGAGGAGGAGAAGCGCAGCTTCGTGATGCTGAACCTGCAGTCCTTGACCTTCACCTTCGCGATGATCGCCTTCCTGCTCTTGGCCATCGGCGGCATCGTCGTGATCCCGGTGATCCTGAAGTTCCTCTGGCTCGGCAAGATCGAGTGGCTGATCTCGTTCCTGCGCTGGCCGGTCCTCTATGCCGGCGTGCTGTTCGCGCTTGCCTGCCTCTACCGCTACGGCCCGAGCCGCGACAAGCCGCAGTGGCGCTGGGTCACCTGGGGCAGCGCCATCGCGGGCGCCGTGTGGCTCGTCGGCTCGATGCTGTTCTCCTGGTACGTCGCGAACTTCGGCAACTA
>DASVVU010000278.1:0-30914 GCA_036386395.1 Beijerinckiaceae bacterium
CTCTCAAGCCGTGGGACTCGGAGCGGTTGAGATCGCGTCCCTCGAGAGGGGGAGGCGAGAGATCCGCGGGGCGCCGGAACCGGCTCCTTTCTTCTGCAGACCGGAGCCGGCCAGCAGCCGGCGCCCCGTTCCCTCGCTCGCCGAAGGCGAGCCTGCTCTTTGACAGCGCGACCGCCTTCGCCCCGGGACCCCGGGGGGATTTCGCGCGCCCATCCTCCACCCTCGTTCCCGAAAGGATCGCCCATGGCCTCGGACGACCCCCTGCTCAGGCTCTTCGCCCCTCTTCCCCGCAACCGCCGCACCGACGTCATTCTGCGCCGGCTCGCCCATGAGACCGACGCTGCCGCCGCGTGCATCCTCCCGCGCTGCATCCGGTCGCAGCGCTGCTGCGGGCCGTGGGAGAAGAGCCAGCACGACGCGAGCATCGCGCTGCCGCAATGCCTCATGCTCAAGGTCGACACGGAGCTCGACGACATCCAGCTGATGGACCGCCGGCTCTTGGCGTTCCTCCACCGGATGAAGGATGCCTGCAAGGCCGAGGAATCGTGATGGGACGTCACTGTCATCCCCGGCAAGCCGAGCCCCCGGGTCCGGCCTTCAGCCGGCCCGAGGATAAACTCCGCGAAGGCGAGGGAAGGGGATCCATGCCCCGCCGCCACTTGGATCCCCTTCTCGGCGCTTCGCGCCGCCGGGGATGACAGTGCGAGGCCCGACCTCACGGCCCGGAGGTCTCATGCTCGTGGGTTGCGTCCCGGGCCGCGCGGCCCCACCTTGACGGTATGGCCGATTCCGCCGTCCCGCCGGTTCCCGCCCGGCCATCCCCGACCCTGCCGGACGGCCCCGACCTTCCCTCCACCCTCGAGGAGCTGCGGGCGCTCCTTGCCGAGGACCAGGACCGGCTCGCGGCCGCGAGCCGCGTGCGGACCTGGCTCTTCGAGGAGGCGCGGGCGCGGCGCGACACGACCTTCTTCCTCGCGGGCCTGTGCGAGCACCTGAACGGCGCGGGCGTGCCGATCGACCGCGGCTCGCTCGCGCTCGAGACCCTCCACTCCGAGCACGCCGCCATCGGCCGGTTCTGGGTGAAAGGGGAGGGGAGCCACAGCGAGAAGTTCCGCTACGACCGCGAGGACCAGACCGGCTACCAGCGCAGCCCCTTCTACCACGTGCACCAGACCCGCCGGCCGCTCACCCTCGACCTCGCCCGCACCCCGGACGAGGCCTTCGGCGTCGTGTCGGAGCTGAAGGAGGCGGGCTACACCGGCTACGTCTGCTTCCCGATCTTCTTCGCCAACGGCGACGAGAACGGCATCGCCTTCGCGACGAAGCACCCCGGCGGCTTCTCGCGGCTCGACCTCGCGACGACCGCCTTCGTCATGCCGGCGGCCTCGGCGGTGCTCGAGATCCTCGCCGGCTACCGCAGCCTCGACCAGCTCCTGCGCATCTACGTCGGCGACGAGCCGCACCGGGCGATTCTTTCCGGCCGCGTGCGCCGCGGCGACGTCACGACGATCCGCTCGGCGATCCTCGTCGGCGACATGCGCAACTACACCCGCATCACCGCGAACATGCGGCCGGAGGAATCGGTCGAGCTCCTCAACGCCTACTTCGACTGCCTCGTGCCGCCGGTCGAGGCCGAGGGCGGCGAGGTCCTGAAGTACATGGGCGACGGGCTCCTCGCGATCTTCCGCGAGACCGGCGACGACCTCGGCGGCGCGGCGCAGTCGGCGCTCTCCGCCGCGAGCGCGGCGCTTGCCCGCATCGAGGCCGCGAACCTCGAGGGGCGCTTCCCGGTGCCGATCGACGTCGGCATCGCGCTCCACCACGGCGAGGCGGCCTACGGCAACGTCGGCTCCGGCGAGCGGCTCGACTTCACGATCATCGGGCGGGACGTGAACCTCGCGAGCCGCATCGCCCAGCTCAACAAGGCGCTGGGCGAGCCGCTCCTCATGTCGCGCGCCTTCGTCGAGTTCCTGTGGGGCGACCCCGAGCCCCTCGGCTCGCACGACGTGAACGGCTTCGAGGAGGCGATCGCGGTCTACCGCCCGCGGGCGCCCGACGCTCCCGGGTAGCGCCTCCAAGTCATGCTTAATGAAAAGCAAAGAAAAGCCGGCCCATTCCGCAGAGGGAGCGTTACAATTTTTAGGGAAATTCTCGGTAGATTGCGCCCTCGACGGTCATTCCTCAGTCAGGGCAACCTCGATGCGCATCCGGAACCGCTCGCTTCTCGCCGACGAGGACGGCGCCGTCCTCATCCTCTTCGCGTTCGCGCTGCCCGTCCTGCTCCTGTTCGTCGGCGCCGCGCTCGACTACTCCCGCGCCTTCGCGCTCAAGACGCGGCTCCAGGACGCCGCCGACGCGGCGGCCCTCGTCGCGGCGAAGTCGGCGCCCGCCATGAACGACACGGAGCTCCTTGCCGCGGCCAACAAGGTCTTCAAGGCGAGCGCCGGCGACTCCACGGCGTACATCGAGAAGATCACGGTCTCGAACGGGCGCCGCAAGGTCGAGCTCAAGGTCGCGGCCACCGCCAAGAACAAGTTCATGAGCTTGGCGGGCCTCAGCCAGATTCCGGTCGGCGCCTTCTCGGCGTCGGCGACCACCGACAGCAACTACGAGATCGCCCTCGTCATCGACAACTCGGGCTCGATGGCCTCGAGCGCCGGCGGCAAGTCGAAGATGCAGTCGGCGCAGGAGGCCGCGAACAAGCTCATCGACACGATGCTGGCCTCGCAGGCGATGGCGGCGAAGACGAAGTTCTCGGTCGTCCCCTTCACGCTCTCCGTGAACGTCGGCCCGCAATACGCCGGCGCCTCCTGGATGGACACCACGGGCCAGTCCCCGATCCACTGGCAGAACCTGAACAAGGCCGCCTCCGACTGGAAGCCGGCCTCGCGCTTCGCGATCTTCTCGGAGCTCGGCGTCTCCTGGAAGGGCTGCGTCGAGACCCGCCCCGGCGTCTGGGCCGTCACCGACGGCAGCCCCGCGACGGCGACCCCGGACAGCCTGTTCGTGCCGATGTTCGCCCCCGACGAGCCGGGCGACGCCGCCGACTTCTCCTACGATTGGGGCAACGGGACCTGGTACTACCCGAACAGCTATCTCGGCGACAATCCGAAGAAGGAATGCAAGGAGATCAAGTCTTCGGCCGGCGAGTACGTCGAGGCGCAGACGAAGCTCTGCAAGTACCAGAACCAGTCGACGCTCACGACGAGCGGCGGGCGCGGACCGAACTACAGCTGCAACGCCAAGCCCCTGCTGCGGCTGACGAGCGACACGACGGCGCTCCACGCGTCGGTCAACGCCATGACGGCGGACGGCAACACCAACCTCCTCGAAGGCTTCATGTGGGGCTGGCGCACGCTCTCCCCGAACGCGCCCTTCACCGACGGCAAGCCCTACAGGACCGTCGACAACGAGAAGATCGTCATCCTCCTGACCGACGGCATGAACGCCTGGTCCGCGGCGCCCAACCACAACAAGTCGGTCTACTCGTCCTTCGGCTACTACGGGGCGGGGCGGCTCACCGACGCCGGCAAGCCGAACCCGGCGAACGACGCCGAGGCGCGGGCCCAGATGGACGCCAAGACCCTGACGGCCTGCACCAACGCCAAGAACCAGGGCATCACGGTCTACACCGTCGGCTTCAGCGTCTCGAGCGCGCCGATCGACGCCGCCGGCCTCGACCTTCTGAAGAAGTGCGCCTCCTCGACGCAGATGGCCTACGTCGCGAACGACTCCTCCGCCATCATCACGGTCTTCGAGGAGATCGCGAAGAGCATCGGCGGCCTGCGGCTGACGCAGTAGCCGATCGCGACGCCGGGCGCCGTGGGGGAGGGCCGCGCGAGGCGCGGCGGATCGGATTGCGGCCCCTGCCGCTTTTCCGCTAATCAGAGCCGCGGCGCCGCTCCGCGCCGCCTTCGGGCCCGTAGCTCAATGGTCAGAGCCGGCCGCTCATAACGGTCTGGTTGCAGGTTCGAGTCCTGCCGGGCCCACCACGCGGTCTGCCGGTCTCGAGCCGGGCCCATGTTTCACGTGAAACATTTTTTTCCTACGCCGGCCCGTCAACACCCGACGATGACGCGGGACAATCGCGACGATGATGCGGGAAAACCGCGACGATGACGCGCAACGTCGCCGACGATGACGCGCGTCGTCCGGCGATGTCGAGCGGAAGGCGGAAAACGACCCCTGCGCCCGCGGAATGGCCGCGCGGCCCAAAAAGCTCTCCCCCGCGCCGGATGCAACCCCCCGATCCGCTGCGCGGCAGGCCGGAGAGCGGGAAACCGTCCTCGTCGACGACTTCGCGGCGGCGTTCGGGCCCGGCTACCGCTTCCTGCGCGCCACCGTCGAGATCGTGCCGGCCGGCATCTGGCCGCTCAACGCCATCGGCCTCTCGGGCGAGCCGGTCACGCAGAATATTGTGCAGCGGCTTCCCTGGGTGAGCAGCATCCGGGGCTATCTAAGCGGCGACTTCGCCTGCAACCCTAACATCGGCCTGTCCTGTCTTGATGTCGGCCATTTCAAAAGAGGGGGCTGACAATGACGATTCCCCGAGCTGTTCCTCACATTCTCCCGAACGGTTCGGACCGCAGATGTGCCGAAAGCGGATCGCGGCTCCATCCGCGCCAAAACCGCAAAAATACGGGCTTGACGCGACGCGCGAAGCGTTGAAGACTTGATGTAGAAGAGGACTGAAAAGTCCCTCCGGTTGTTCTTCGAATCAGGCGGCTCTCGGCCGTTCTCTGAAGTTTTCAGCCATTGATTGAGGCGGGGCGCTTGAGCGGGATTTGTAGAGCCAAAGAATTCACGAAGCCTCCGGCGGAACTCCCCTGGCTTTCGGATCGGCTTAAGGCCCCCTTCGGAAATTCCTCGTCCCATGGTCCCCGCGGATTTGCGGCAGCGGGCCGGCCCGGCTTCATGGAAGAGCTGCGCGCGCCGCCCATGGAGGCGTCCATGAAATGGTTTCTTGCCGGTGCCAACAGTCGATCATCACGGCAGATTGGCGCGTCTCCACTATTTGGTTTTGGGGCGAAGCCGGGTGGCAGATGCCTTCGGGCCGGATCAAGCCGCGCTGGCGGGAGCTGGATTTGCGCTTGCGCGAGGGCTCTGTCCCGGACGGTCATCTGCGGTCTCGCGCTCGCCGTGGTCGATGCCGAAGAGGTGCGCGGGCAAATGGTTAACGGCTTTGCGACAAAGTTTTTTCTAGAAGAACCCCCCAATCCGAACCAGTTAAACACGATCCCGGACGCATCAGATCTGACGATCGCAAAGGTACGACTGGCTGATCGATTAACATATCTCATTGGTCGCGATCAGTCCGGCAGGCCCCCGGCTTTGCCAAAAGATTTATTTTATGCAGAAGTAGACATTGTCCAAGCTATCCAGGGTAATATAAAATCAGGTTCGCGAATTTCATTGTATTTTGGCCGTCCAGGAGCGTCGATAAGATATAAGTATCCACATACGCCGGCCATGATGGAAGAAGTTTACTATATTGTCTTTCGCATGGATCGGGATCAGCGGTATCGTATCGTAGGATTTTCGGCGCCCGAGGAAGAATACTTGGACTGGGACGCTGAAGTTCGCGGGTATGAGCGTCCTTGAAATAATCCTGGCGCGCAGGATTAGAAAAGTCAAGCAAACAATAAGGAAATACTATGGATTGGCTAGACGTTTTCAGCAGCTTAAGTTCTGGGATTTAGATGGTACGCCAGGAAACCGTCAACGGTGTTAACGTTGCCACTGACTATCCGGGCGCCTTACCATTTTTAATTGATCAGCGAACTGAAATCAGGGCAGCGCTCGAAGCGCTGTACGGCGGCTCGCCAACAGCCCGAGCACTCCTTGATCAGGGAATCGCGGCAGGTGATATCTGGCTATTCAATATTACTGGTGCTGGATCGGCAGCTGTACCATCTTCGAGAACTGCAGGTATTGACTTAGATCAGGCCCGACAGCTCCGATGGATGGGAAATGATGGACGTTTCAAGCTTGAGCGTCTTGGCGGGAATGTAATTCATGAATTGATACATGCAATTACATGGCGTGAGGATTTAATAAATCCCAATACATTAAATCCTCTTCGCTGGCCCTATGACACAGTTCGCGATTACAATCACCCTGATTTTGATTCCCGCGATCTTACAGTCCGCATGCAAAACAACATCTTTGTAGAGATGGGTTGGGGCGCCGACTACCAGCAGGTCGGGTACGATGCCTCATTTGACGTTAATAGACCATTGCTGCGCACCGATATCTCCTACACACAGGACCAGACCATCGACATCGCTTACTTCGACAATGCCTCTAATAGAACGTCCAATATTCTCGACGACGAGGACGGCAAGCGGCGCCTCGTGGATTTCCCGATCGATAAAACGACTTACGACGCCTGGAGTGGGAGATGTTGAAATATCAGGTCGAGAGAGACCGCCGGGGCGCTATGGAATGAGGTTCAAGTTCGATCTGGCGGTCTTCTGCCTTGCGGCCGCTGCGCTCGGGATCGATGGAGGATGGGGGCGGATGAGCAGCGAACGTTACTTGGCGGAGCACTTCCTTGAGGAGCCGCCGCCGCCGGCGGCGCTCTCTCGGGTGCCGCCGGCCGCGCGCGAGGTGACGGTCGCGAAGGTGCGGGTGAAAAACATGTTCAGGCGAGGCGGGCGACATCCATCCCACTTTCCGTCGAAGGACCGCTTCGGTGTGGACCTGGAAGTGACGGACGTGCTGACAGGCAACGCCGCGGTCGGAGCCGTCTACGAGAACGTCGCGTTCGGCATCCCGGGCAGGGGCAGGCTCTACAAGTATCCGGCTACCCCGGAAGCAAGAGCCAAGCCGTACTTCGTGATCATGTATTTGGACGAGGATGGCAAGCGGCGCCTCGTGGATTTCCCGATCGATCGAGCGACTTACGACGCCTGGAGTGAGGAGAGGTTGCGATACCTGGTCGAGAGAGACCGGCCGGGCGTCAAAGAATGAAATTCGAGGCCGGCACAGGAACGTCCTTGACGCAAGGACTTGAGCAGAAATTGCCGTTCCTTGTCACCCATCGCGACGAACTAAGGCGAATGATGAGAGACATGCCGCCCGCTTTCAACCTCATTCCATCTGTTCTTGAGGACCTGATCATGACGATTTCCGCCGAGCCGTTCCTCGCATTCTTGCGAACGGTTCCACAAATGCGCCGGAAGCGGATCGCGCCTCCGTCCACACCAGACGCGCGAAATAGGGGCTTGACGTAACGCGGGAAGCGTTGAAGACTTGATGTAGAAGAGGACTGATAAGTCCCGAAAGTTGTTCTTCGAATCAGGGCGGCTTTGGCCGTTCCCTGAAGTTTTCAGCCATTGATTGAGGCGGGGCGCTTGAGTGGGATTTGTAGAGCCGAAGAATTCCCAAGGCCTCAGGAAGACCTCCCCTGGCTGTCGGATTGGCTTAAGCACCCCTTTGGAAATCCGTCGTCCCATGGTCTCCGCGGATTCGCGGCGGCGGGCCGGCCCGGCTTCATGGAAGAGCTGCGCCGATCGGCTCCGATTCGCTGTCCACGGGAGAACGCTCCATGAAATGGCTGCTTGTCTTAGCCGCGACCGTCGCCGGGCCGCTCCTCCGTTTGCGTCGGTCGCCGTTGCGAGTGGCAGTGTCAATCCTGGCTGCCGCCCCTCATGGAGGATCGGCTCTCGCTCGCTCGACCCCTCCCCACTTTCGAGAGTTCAAGACGGTCTGCGTGGACACGTCTCCGGCGTCCGAGCGCTCCGGCTCCATCGAGATCAGCCGGGCGCGGCTTGCGGCAGCGATCGCCCCGAAGGTCGAAAGCGCGCTTCGGGCCAGCGGCATCCAGGTTCCCGTAACGCCGGGTCCGGGTTGCTTCCCGGCGGCGTCGGACAAGGTACGCACGCAGTTCTCCCTCGTGTTCAAGACCTTCGCCGTTGAACTCCCGGAGCTGCCGCGGCACGTGATCCTGACGATGGAGCACATGGCCGTGCAATCCGATTTTGCCACCGCCCCGTCAGACACCGAGCCGCGCATCTTTCTCTGCCCGCGGGACGCTATCGAAGCTGTGGAGGCCTGCGCGGCGGGACATGCGGCGGCGTACTTCGAGGAACTCATCCTGCCGGCTCTCAAGCTCGGACATGGATCAAGTTCCGGAGGAGCGAAGTAATGGTGGCCCGTCAGTCTCCGCAGCGTTGGACCGCGCTGCCCCTAGGGGCAATTTTCGCTCTTCTGGCGCTGCTCGCGCAGGGTGGCGCAGCGTCGGGGGCGTCAACGCCGCACGAATATCGCGAATTCAACAGCGTCTGCGTCGAGGTTTCGCTCAAGTATCAGGGATCTGCTCCGATCGAGGTGGATCGAGACCGGGTGGTCCGGGCTTTTGCGCCGAAGTTGGAGACGGCCCTCAGGGCCGCCGGCATCCCGGTTCCCGTTTTGCCCGGTCCAGGGTGCCAGGACACGCGCCCCGGCGTGCCCAGACGACTCATGCTCAGATTTACGACGCTCGTCGCGGCACTTCCGGAGGCCCGCGACCTGACCCTCGTGGCGATCCTGCACGTGGCAAAACGGTGGGATTATTCCACCGGCACGCTTGGGACGGAGCCACGTGTTTTCGTCTGCCCGCGGGCAGATGCGCAAGCGCTTGAGGCATGCCTGGCAGAGCATGTCTCGACATATTTCGAGCGGGTCATCCTGCCGGTCATAAAAATTAGCTGGTCTCCAAATTCACGAGGCTCACGATGACATCGGCTGCATTCAACATCTCGGAATTGTTTGTTGGTCCTGGGCGTAAATGGCCTGGGCCAACACTTACGTATACATTTTTGACTCAGAACCCTACGTATGGAACTCAGTACCCTGATTTCCAGCCTCTTTCTGATGCTCAGAAGGCCGCGATTCGCGCAATATTTATAGATTTGCAGAGCTATATCAATTTGCAATTCGTAGAAGTCACTCAGGATAATGCTACAGGTCAAATCGGTGATATTGCCATTGGAATAAGAGACATACCTCTTCCTTTTTCTGGCGAAGCGAACGTCAATATTCCGAATCCTGGAGAGGCTGGGGACGTTTGGCTGAGTAGCAGATCCTATGGATCAGGCCAATCCAGCGATGCGTTCATCAACACTGCCATGCACGAGATCTTTCACGCCCTGGGCCTAGGCCACCCGTCTGGCGATCTGGAGAATTCCTACAGCTTCACGGCAATGTCGGTAAACAGTAATTTACTGCGGAGCCCGATTACGCCGCAACTCTACGATATTAGCGCACTGCAACACCTGTATGGCGCGGCCGAAAAGAATACCGGCAACGACACCTATACCTTCGGCAATTTCAGCCCCGTGTTCTCGATCTGGGATACGGGCGGCATCGACACGCTTTCGGCAGCAGGTTCCTCATCCGGCGCCTTGCTCAACCTGAACGATACCGCCTTCAGCTCGATCGGCTATTCGCAGGACTACTCGCCCGATTTCCCCGCAAAAAACGTTTCGATCGCCCGCAACGTGGTCATCGAAAAGGCGATCGGAAGCGAGCAGGCCGACATCATCATCGGCAACGAGACCAAAAACGAGCTCACGGGCAACGGCGGCAACGACCTGATCTTCGGCGACGAGGTCGCCGCCCGGGCCGTCATTCCGAACAACGGTACGCGCGGCGATTTCAATTTCATCGATGGTTTCTGGGAGCTGGGCAAGTACCAGGTCGCGGGCGTGGCAGCCGAGGACGATGACGACCAAATCGATGCGGGCGCCGGAAACGACTGGGTCTTTGCGGGCGACGGCGCCGACATCGTGCGCGGCGGTGCCGGCAACGACTTCCTAGATGGAGGCGCAAAGATCGACGTCGCTGTCTACGACGACGTGAGCGGCACGATCACGGCAA
The DNA here is from genome assembly GCA_036386395.1 of Beijerinckiaceae bacterium. Taxonomy (GTDB): domain Bacteria; phylum Pseudomonadota; class Alphaproteobacteria; order Rhizobiales; family Beijerinckiaceae; genus JAJKJG01. Next base: position 9,862 of record DASVVU010000278.1, read on the forward strand.
GGCTGCTTACTCCCAGCGATGTTCCGAATGGCATGGCGCCGAACAGCAGCCCGGTTTGGGAGGTGAGCTTCACGCGCAATTCCGGTCAAGAAATTGACAAGCTGCGCGACTTCGAACTCGTTCGACTCGGCGACGGCACGCAAAGGGTCCTGATCGAGGGGCCGCTCCAGGGCGGCGATCGCACGCTCCTTTTCGATGGCGGGGGCAGTACGGCCGACACGCTCGACTTCTCTGCCCACGATGGCCCCGTCTACGTCGGATCGGCGAGCGGCAAGGTCGGGGCGGAGGTCTTCGCCGGCTGGAGCCCCACCTCCCAGCTCGGGCAATGGCTCTGGAACGTCTTCGTCCCGTCGGGGGACCCGACCGGCGAAGGACTGACCGACCCGACCGGCCTGCGCTTCACGAACTTCGAACGCGTCACCGGCTCGTCCGGCGACGACATCATGGGCCTGTGGTGGCTCAACCCGGGCGGCGCGCTCACCCCCGAGCAGGAGCAGAAGTGGGACGAAGCCCGCGCCGAGGAGATCCCGTTCGGGACCCGCAGCCCGGCCGAGATCGGGGCGGCGTTGGACGCCCGCATGGAGCTGGCGCGGCAGATCCCGCAGAACCAGCAGGACGTCGTCATCGAGGGCGGCGACGGCGACGACGTCATCGTCGGCACCCGCACCGGCGTCGACAAGATCTACGGCGGCGCCGGCAATGACCACCTCTACGCCGGCGGCTTCACCTCCGAGATCCACGGCGGCGCCGAGACCGACTACCTCGAGGGCGGCGGCTTCAAAAGCCAGCTCTACGGCGAGGGGGGCGCCGACATCTTCGGCCTCGCCGGCAACACCTTCGTCATGGACGCCACCGCGGAGGACTTCGTCACCTGGGGGTCGTTCCATCTCACCGGCGGCGTGCAGCAGTGGTGGATGGAGGCCGGCTGGGCCTACTGGACGCCGATGTCGGGCATCATGAGCGCCTTCCCCCTCGGGATGGCCGACGTCATGGGGGCGATGACCGTCCTCGTGGACGTGCCGACGATGGCGACCGTGCGCTACGCGGTCACCGAGGCGGACCAGCTCGTCGTCCAGTTCGCCCGCGGGCGCGGCGGGCAGGCCGTGATCAACGATTACAAGGTCGATCTCGACACCGGGGCGGCACCCGCCCACATCGTGGCGTTCAGACAGGTGACCGGCCACGGCTCGCTGGAGGACCTCGAGACCTTCCTCAACCTCGCCCTCAAGGCCGGCTACGGCGGCGGCACCAGCGGCGCCGATCCCCTCGTCCTCGACCTCGACGGCGACGGGCTCGAGCTCACCCGGCGCGACGCCGGCGCCTACTTCGACGTCGACCGCGACGGCTTCGCCGAGCGCACCGCCTGGGTGAAGGGCGACGACGGCATCCTCGCCCGCGACCTCGACGGCAACGGCAAGATCGACGACCAGGGCGAGCTGTTCGGCGACGCGACGACGCCGGGCTTCACGGCGCTCGCGGCGCTCGACTCGAACGCCGACGGCAAGATCTCCTCCGCGGATTCCGCCTTCGGCTCCCTGCGCGTCTGGCGCGACCTCGACGGCGACGGCGTCACCGACGCGGGCGAGCTGAAGACACTCGCCGAGAGCGGGATTACGGAGATCTCGCTTGCGAGCGCGGCGCCGGCGATCGGCACCGTCCGCGGCAGCACCATCCGGGCCGAGGCGGCCTTCACGCGGGCGGACGGGACCACATCGAAGATCTCCGACGTGGTGCTCCAGAACAACCAGACGGATTCGCGCTACCTCGGCGATACGACCGTGTCGGCCGCGGCCGCGGCCCTGCCGAACCTCAAGGGCTTCGGCAACATGACGGATCTTTCCGTCGCGATGACGAACGACGCGACGCTGCTTAACCAGGTGAGCGCGTTCAAGGGCCTCGCGCCGACGACCTCGTGGACGGCGCTCAGGGCCAGCGCCGCCGACATCCTCCTGCGCTGGGCGCACGTCGACGGCGTCGCCGCCGACCCGATGGCGCAGGGGGCCTTCGACACCCGCAGGCTCGCCTTCCTGGAGAAGTACTTCGGCTACGAGATGGCGCCGCGGGAGAACGGCCAGCCGTCGGGCATCAACGTCGCCGAGCTCGTCACGAGCTGGAACGAGGTCCTCGACAAGGCCGCGATCCGCCTCGCGGCGCAAGGTCCGCTGCACGCGATCTTCAGCGACCTGCCCTACAACGTCGGGACGGACGACTTCCACGCGGCGAGCCCGACGACGCTTACCGACGCCTACCGGGCCGCGATCGCGCAACTGCCGGCGACCGCGCCCGAGGCGCTCTCCGCCTGGACGGGGAGCTGGGGGCCCGCGCTTTCGGCCTATACCGACGCGCTCGTGCGCCACGACGGGATCGAGATCCGCACCGACTTCGCCGTGCAGAGCCTCGTGCGCGCCCTCGACGGCACGACGCCGGCCCTGACCCTCTCCGATCTCGTGTCGGGCCTCGGGCTCACGGGCGTGACGGTCGGCACGGCCGGCAACGATTCGCTCGCGCGGTCGGCGAGCGGCCTCCAGGTCTACGTCGGCGGCGCCGGCAACGACACGATCACGGGCGGGGGCGGCCAGGACGTCTACGTGTACGGCCGCGGCTTCGGCCAGGACACGATCTTCGACTCGGAGGGGCCGGACTCAGGCGACCGCGTCCGCCTCGCGCTGTACAACGCCTCCGACGTGAAAATCGTCCGCGAGGGCATCGACCTCGTCATCCGGGTCAACGGCACGACCGACAGGATCACGGTCAAGGACCAGTTCGCGACGCCGCTGGTCACCATGGGCGGGGTGCCGATCACGCCCGACAAAGGGATCGAGGAGATCCAGTTCGCCGACGGCACGATCTACGAGGCGGTCGACATCGCGGCCGCCACCGGCCTCGGCACGAACGGCGCCGACACCATCGACGGCACCGCCTTCGGCGACGAGATCGAGGGCCTCAAGGGCGACGACCTGCTGCGCGGCGGCGACGCCGGCGACAACTACTACTACACCCGCGGCGACGGCAACGACACGATCCAGGACGTGATGGCGAACCCGCTCCTCGCCGGGGCGGACACGCTGCTCCTCCTCGGCGGCGTCACGGCGCCCGACCTGCGCCTGACCCGCGACGGGCGCAGCGACGACCTCAGGATCGGCTTCGCCTGGGGCGGCGACAGCATCACGGTCAAGGGCCAGTTCGCCTACGACGCGACCGGCTTCCAGACCAAGATCTCGACGGACAGCCGCATCGAGGCGCTCTTCTTCGATCAGGGCGCCGCCTGGAGCTGGCTCGACCTCCAGGCGAACGTCATCGGCGCCTACACGACGGCGGGCGACGACCTCACCTACGGCTTCGGCACCTCCGACGAGCTCTACGCGAGCGCCGGGAACGACACGCTCGTCGGCCTCGACGGCGGCGACACCTATCATTTCGGCCTCGGCTCGGGCCACGACACGATCCACGACCAGCAGCAGTTCCCGGAGACCTTCATCTCCGGGCTCCTCGGCTACAGCTGGGCCGCCGACGACACCCTCGTGTTCGGCAAGGGCATCCGCCCGAGCGACGTCACCTTCAAGCGCAGCGGGGCGGCCCCCGACCTCACCATCACGATCGCCGGCTCCGACGACGTGCTGACGATCAAGGACCAGTTCGTCGGCGTGAAGCTCGACCTCTTCGACCTCCTCGGCATCGCCTGGTTCAACCGGGTCGAGACGTTCCGGTTCGAGGACGGCACGGTCCTGACCTGGGAGGACGTGCTCCACAGCGTGACGACCGGCACGGCCGCGGACGAGAGCCTCTACGGCGCCTATTACGCCGACACCCTCGACGGCAAGGGCGGCAACGACTTCCTGTCCGGCGGCGACGACGGCGACACCTATCTCTTCGGCCTCGGTTACGGCAACGACACCATCGACGACCAGCAGACGAACGTGCTGACCCAGACCGCCGACACGGTGCGGTTCGGCGCCGGCATCGCGGTCGCCGACGTCCAGTTCCGCCGCGACGGCGCGTCGAAGGACCTCCTCGTCACGCTCGCCTCGGGCGACACGCTGCGCGTCCAGGGCCAGTACGACATCATCGAGACGGGGCCGTTCGGGACCCAGGCGTTCCACCAGATCGAGCGCTTCGCGTGGGCCGACGGGACCGTCAAGACGTGGGCCGTCCTCCAGCGCGAGATCATCGCGGCCGCGAAGACGGCGGGCGACGACCTCATCGTCGGCACGCACTTCGACGACACCATCGACGGCGGCGCCGGCGCCGACCGCCTTGAAGGCGAGAACGGGGCCGACACCTACGTCTTCGGCCTCGGCTACGGCGCCGACGTCGTCCGCGACAACTGGACCAATATCCTGTCGGGCAACGGCGACGCCGTCGCCTTCGGGGCCGGCATCGCTCCGCAGGACATCGTGATCGCGCGCGTCGGCGCGAACGACGTGCGCCTCGGCCTCGCCGGCACGACCGACTCGCTCACCATCGAGGGGCAGTTCGTCTACTCGACGATCAACTATCGGGCTTATGAGATCGAGTCCTTCAGCTTCGCGAACGGCACGACCTGGACGGCGGCCGACCTGCGGGCGAATTACCTTGTCCAGGCGAAGACTGCCGGCAACGACGTGATCGAGGGCTTCTGGTCCGACGACACGCTCGACGGCGGCGCCGGCAACGACGTGCTGCGCGGCGGCGACGGCTCGGATGTCTATCGCTTCGCCGCGGGCTTCGGCGACGACCGGATCGAGGAGAGCGTCGGGCTCGTCACCTATGCGGACGCCGACGCGGTCGAGTTCGGGGCCGGCATCACGGCCGCCAACACGATCCTGTCCCGCAGCGGCAGCGACCTCGTCGTCACCTTCAACGGCTCCTCGGACCGCCTCACCGTGGCGGGTGAGTTCGGCCACGTCGCATGGTTCAACGGCTGGCAGGACGTGGAGACGTTCCGCTTCGCCGACGGCACGGCGTGGAGCGACGCGGACGTGCGGGCGAAGCTCCTGCAGCAGGCGAAGACCGCCGGCAACGACACCGTAACCGGCTTCTACACCGCCGACCTCCTCGACGGCGGCGCCGGTAACGACCTCCTCCAGGGACAGGGCGGCGGCGACACCTACGTGTTCGGCAAGGGCTACGGCCAGGACACGATCCAGGAGTTCGCCGCCATCTACGAGGACCAGCCCGACACGGTCGCCTTCGACGCGAGCGTCACCCGCCCGGAGGTCACGTTCCAGATCGTCGGCAACGACCTGCGGATCTCGATCGCCGGCACCGCCGACACCCTGACGATCCTCGGCCACGCCGCGAGCAACCCCGCGAGAATCGAGTTCTTCCGCTTCGCCGACGGCACGACGCTCACGGCGGCCGAGGTCGCGGCGGGGGCGCTTCAGGCGCAGTCGACGTCGGGCAACGACACCATCGCCGGCACGAACCAGGACGACGTGCTCGACGGCGGCGCCGGCAACGACCTCCTGTCCGGCCTCTTCGGCGAGGACACCTACGTCTTCGGGCGCGGCTCGGGCCAGGACACGATCGACGAGAACGGCAACTCGACCGTCTTCGCCGACAGCTGGATCGACAAGGTGAGCTTCAAGAGCGGCGTCGCACCCGCGGACCTCGGGCTCTCGCGCTCGGGCAACGACCTCGTCGTCACCATCGCGGGCACGACCGACAGGCTGACGGTCAAGGGCCAATTCGCCGGCACGGGCCCGCTGAACGCGGACCGGATCGAGCGCTTCTTCTTCGCCGACGGAACGACCCTGTACGGGCCCGACATCGATGCCCTCGTCCTCAAGGGGCAGGCGACCGCCGGCGCCGACATGATGACCGGCTACGACAGTCCCGACATCTTCGACGGCCTCGCCGGCGACGACACGATGACCGGCACCCAGGGCGCGGACACCTACGTCTTTGGCCGCGGCTCCGGCCAGGACGTCATCGACGACAACGGCAATTCGAGCTCGGACGCGGCCTCGTTCCCCGACGAGGTCAGCTTCAAGCCGGACGTCGCCCCGGCCGACGTCGCGGTCTCGCGCTCGGGCGACGACCTCGTCCTGACGATCGCGGGCACGACCGACCGGCTGACCATCAAGGACCAGTTCTATCTCACGGCCTCGTGGGGGAACCAGGACCGAGTCGAACGCTTCGTCTTCGCCGACGGCACCACCTGGACGGGCGCCGACGTCGACGTGCGTCTCCTGCAGGCGCAGGCGACCCCCGGCGACGACACGATCGTCGCCTACGACAGCGCCGACGTGCTCGACGGCCTTGGCGGCAACGACACCCTGTCCGGGCGGCTGGCCGCCGACACCTACGTCTTCGGCATCGGCTCGGGCCAGGACATCGTCAACGACAATGGCGATTCGAGCTCGGACGCGGGCTCGATCCTCGATCGGATCAGCTTCAAGTCGGGCATCGGGCAGAGCGACATCCAGCTCTCGAAGTCCGGCAACGACCTCGTCGTCGCGATCGCCGGGACGGCCGACCGGGTGACCATCAAGGACCAGTTCTGGTCCACGAACTCGTGGGGGAACGGGAACCGGATCGAGCGCTTCGTCTTCGCCGACGGCGCCACCTGGACGGCGGCCGAGATCGACGTGCGCCTGCTCCAGGCCCAGTCCACGCCCGGCGCCGACACGATCGTCGCCTACGACAGCAACGACGTGCTCGACGGCCTTGCCGGCAACGACACCCTGTCCGGGCGGCTGGCCGCCGACACCTACGTCTTCGGCCGCGGCTCGGGCGCCGACGTGGTCGACGAGAACGGCAACTCGGACTTCAATGCAGCCCTGGTCCTCGACACGATCCAGTTCAAGGCCGATGTTGCGCCGACCGACCTGGAGTTCGCCCGCGCCGGCAACGACCTCGTGATCCGGATCACCGGGACGCCGGACCAGCTCACGATCAAGGACCAGTTCTATTCCACGATCTCGTGGGGGAACGGGAATCGGATCGAGCGCTTCGTCTTCGCCGACGGCACGGTCTGGACCGCGACGGAGCTCGACCTGCGGGTCCTGCGCGCCATGTCCTCGGCCGGGGACGATTCGATCCTCGCCTACAACAGCGCCGACGTGCTCGACGGCCTTGCCGGCAACGACACCCTGTCGGGCGGCTTCGGCGCCGACACCTACGTCTTCGGCCGCGGCTACGGACAGGACGTGATCGACGAGGGCATCGTCACGGCGGACAGTGCCGCCGTCGACCAGGTGACGTTCAAGACCGGGGTCGCTCCGGGCGACCTGCGGCTCACGAAATCCGGCAACGACCTCATCGTCGAGATCGTCGGCACGACCGACCGGCTGACCGTCAAGGGCCACCTCGCCTCGACGGATCCGGGCAACCCGAAGCTCATCGAGCAGTTCGTCTTCGCCGACGGGACGGTGTGGACGCCGGATCAGATCGAGAATCGCGCCTACGGCGGCACCGGGTCCAGCTTGGCGACCTCCGGCAACGACGCCGTCCTCGGGACGGCCGGCGCCGACACCCTCGACGGCCTCGCCGGCGACGACACCCTCGCAGGGCGGACCGGGAGCGACACCTACCGCATCTACCAGGGTGGTGGGAACGATCGGATCTGGGAGGAAGGCAGCAGCCCCGACAGCGACAGGATCCAGCTCGTCGGCCTGAACCCTGCCGACGTGTCCTTCACCCGCGTCGGCCTCGACCTGTTCATCAAGATCACGGCCACCGGCGAGACCACGCTGGTCCGGAGCCACTTCCTCGACAACGCATCCGGCGTCGAGCAGGTCGCCTTCGCCAACGGCACGGTCTGGGACCGGGTCCAGATCCAAGCTGCCTCCGTAATCGAAGGCACGTCCGCCGCCGAGACGATCGCCGGCACTGGCCTGCCCGACACGATCCGCGGCCGCGGAGGCGCCGACACGCTCCTCGGCGGCGACGGCGGCGACGTGTACATCTACGCGTCGGGCGACGGCAGCGACGTGATCCGGGAGGTCGGCTCCTCGTCGAACACCGACGTCCTGCGGTTCACGGACCTCAACCAGGCGGATGTCGCGTTCGCGCGGTCCACGACGGACCAGAAGGATCTCGTGATCACGGTCGCCGCGACGGGCGCGACGATCACGGTCGACGAGCACTTCAACGCCCCCGAGACCGGGCTCGAACAGGTCCGGTTCGCCGACAACTCGACGCTCGACGCGGCGGCGATCTTCAACCTCGCCCCGACGACCTTCATGGGTACGAGCGGGAACGACACGCTGAACGGCGACGATAATCCGAACCTGCTGTACGGCCTCGCCGGCGACGACTCGCTCAGAGGCAGCTACGGCAACGACCGGCTGTACGGGGACATCGGCAACGACACCCTCGACGGCGGCGCCGGCAACGATCAACTGTTCGGCGATGCCGGCAACGACTTTCTCTACGCCGCCGACCACGACGACACGCTGGCGGGCGGTGCCGGCACCGACACCCTCGAGGGCGCCATGGGCGTCGACACGTACGTCTTCAACCTCGGCGACGGGCAGGACACGGTCTATGACGGCGGCCTCTTCGAGATCGACACGCTGCGGCTCGGGACCGGCATCGCCGCGAGCGACCTCGTCATCACCCGGAGCGGCGACAACGAGATCCTCACGATCGGCTCGACCACCGACAAGGTGATCCTGCGCGATCAGTTCAGGGTGTCGTGGGGCGGCGTCGACGAGGTCCGCTTCGCCGACGGCACGGTGTGGAACCGCGCGACCCTCGAGGCGCAGGCGAACAATCCGCCGACCGCAGCCGCCGACAGCGCCGCCGTGAACGAGGACGCCACCGCGACCGGCAGCGTGCTCGCGAACGACACGGACCCGGGCGACACCCTGCGGGTCAGCGCGGTCGCAGGCCAGCCCGTCCCGACAGGCGGCAGCGTCAACATCGCCGGCGTCTACGGCACGCTGACGCTCAACAGCAACGGCAGCTACAGCTACAGCCCGAACAACGCGGCGGCGCACGATCTCCTGCCGAACCAGGTGGTAAGCGAGGCCTTTACCTACACGGTGAGCGACACCCGGAACGCCACGGCGTCCGCGACCCTGACCTTCACCATCACAGGCATCGCCAACACCTTTACGGGCACGGCGGGCAACGACACCCTCACGGGCACGGCGGGCGGCGACACCCTCGACGGCCAGGGCGGCAACGACGTGCTGATCGGCGGCATGGGCGGCGACGCCCTCATCGGCGGCACCGGCGTCGACACGGCGAGCTACGCGGGCGCGCCGGCGGGCTTGACGGCGAGCCTCGCGGCGCCGGCCGGCAACACCGGCCATGCCGCCGGCGACACCTATTCCGGCATCGAGAACCTGACCGGCAGCGCCTTCGCGGACAGCCTCACGGGCGACGCCAACGCCAACGCGCTCGACGGCGGCGCCGGCAACGACACCCTGAACGGCGGCGCCGGCATCGACAGCATGGCCGGCGGCGCCGGCGACGACGTCTACTTCGTCGACGTCGCGGGCGACGTGGTGACGGAGGCGGCGGGCGCCGGCACGGACCTGATCAACACGGCGCTGACGAGCTATACCCTCGGGGCGGAGGTGGAGAACCTCACCTTCACGGGCACGGCGGCCTTCACCGGCACCGGCAACACCCTCAACAACCAGATCACCGGCGGCTCAGGCGCCGACACCCTGAACGGCGGCGCCGGCAACGACACGCTGAACGGCGGCGCCGGCATCGACAGCCTCGCCGGCGGGGCGGGCGACGACACGTACGTCGTGGACGTCGCGGGCGACGTGGTGACCGAGGCGGCGAGCGCCGGCATCGACGAGGTCCGCACGACGCTCGCGAGCTACACGCTCGGCACCAACGTCGAGAAGCTGACCTATGCCGGCGCCGGCAACTTCACCGGCACCGGCAACACGCTGGCGAACGAGCTCGTGGGCGGCGCCGGCAACGATACGCTGAACGGCGGCACCGGCAGCGACACCATGAAGGGCGGCGCCGGCAACGACGTCTACACCGTCGACGTCGCGACCGACGTGGTGACCGAGAACGCGAACGAGGGCACGGACGAGATCCGCACGGCGCTCACGACCTACACGCTCGGCGCCAACATCGAGAAGCTGACCTTCACCGGGACCGCGGCCTTCACCGGCACCGGCAACACCCTCGACAACACGATCGTCGGGGCCGCCGGCGCCGACACGCTGAGCGGCGGGGCCGGCAACGACACCCTCGACGGCGGCGCCGGCATCGACCGCATGAGCGGCGGCACCGGCGACGACGTGTACTTCGTCAGCGTCGCGACCGACGTGATCGTGGAGAACGCGTCCGAGGGCACGGACGAGGTCCGCACGGCTCTGACGAGCTTCACGCTCGGAACGAACGTCGAGAACCTCACCTTCACGGGCACGGTGGCCTTCACCGGCACCGGCAACACCCTCGACAACAAGATCGTCGGGGCCGCCGGCGCCGACACGCTGAGCGGCGGAGCCGGCAACGACACCCTCGACGGCGGCGCCGGCATCGACCGCATGAGCGGCGGCACCGGCGACGACGTGTACTTCGTCAGCGTCGCGACCGACGTCATCGTCGAGAACGCGTCCGAGGGCACGGACGAGGTCCGCACCTCGCTTGCGAGCTTCACGCTCGGCACGAACGTGGAGTATCTCAGCTTCACCGGCACCGCGGCCGCCACGGGGACGGGCAACACGCTCGACAACCGCATCGTCGGCAACACCGGCAACGATACGCTGAGCGGCGGCGCGGGCCTCGACACCCTGACGGGCGGCGCCGGCAACGACAGCCTCACGGGCGGGGCGGGCAGCGACACCTTCACGTTCGCGGCGGGCTTCGGCAAGGACACGGTCACCGACTTCACGGCGGGCGCCGCCACCGACGACGTGATCGAGTTCAAGCAGGCGGTGTTCGCGAACCTGCAGGCGGTGCTGGCCTCGGCGACCCAGGTCGGAGCCGACGTGCTGATCACGGCCGATCCGAACAACACCTTGACCCTCAAGTCCGTGGCGCTCGCAAGCCTCCACGCCGACGACTTCAGGTTCGTCGCGTAGCGTCTGCGGCGCGTTCCCATTTGCGGGTTGAAAAGGCGGCGAGACTCAACAGTCCTATCTAAGAAACATTGTCCCGAAGCCACGTTCCGAACTGGCTTTCGTCGATCGCGCCCGCCGCCAGAGCCAGCCAGGTGGCGACGACATCGTCGTCGGAGGCCGTCAACTCGAGTCCGTTCAAGGCGAGGAAGACTTCGGTGACGACGGCCGACACCCGCTTGTTGCCGTCGTTGAAGGGATGGTTCCTGGCGATCCCGAAGCCGTAGGCTGCGGCGAGCCCGATCAGGTCGGCGCCTTCGTAGGCGAACAGGTTCCGGGGGCGGTCGAGGGCCGATCGGAGCAGCCCCATGTCCCGCACGCCGGGGAGGCCGCCGTGCTCGCTGAGCTGTTCGTCATGGATCGCGAGCACGACATCCGTCTCGACCCAGACCGGGTCGCTCACTTGGCGAGCTCACGCAGGGCGTTGCGGCGCTTGCGCATGATGGTCCGGGCGGCGCTCATCTGGGCCTCGAAGTGAGGATTGTAGGGCGTGAGGCGGAAACCGTCGGGGCTCTCGGTCAGGTAGAGGGTGTCGCCCTTGCCGACCTTGAGCCTGCTCAGCACCTCTTTGGAGAACGTCGCCCCGACGGAGTTGCCGATGGTGGTCAGCTTCAGCGTAAGCATGGGCGCCCTCCCGTGTGTTCATACGCGAGTTATAACACTAAGAAGGTTGACAGGTTCCTGCAAGTCCTTCCAGGCGCGACCGGCCCTTGCGCGCTCGGCGGTCAGTCCCTAGAGAATCAAAGCCGGTCCGATGACGGGGCGTAGCGCAGTCTGGTAGCGCATCTGCTTTGGGAGCAGAGGGTCGCAAGTTCAAATCTTGCCGCCCCGACCATCGCCCGCCTTGGGAAACGGACACCGCGAATGACCACCGCCCGCATCCACAAGCCCGCCAAGACCGCGATGCAGTCGGGCCAGGCCCGGACCAAGCAGTGGCTCCTTGAGTTCGAGCGCACCGAGCCGCGCGAGATCGAGCCGCTGATGGGCTGGACCTCGTCCGGCGACACCCGCCAGCAGGTGAAGCTGTGGTTCGACACCAGGGAGGAGGCGGTCGCCTACGCCACCCGCGAAGGCATCCCGTTCCGGGTCGAGGAGCCGCAGGAAGCGAAGCGGCGCACCATCGCCTATGCCGACAATTTCAAGTTCAACCGCATCGGCCAGTGGACGCATTGAGCGTCTCGCGGCGGCCCGCCCTCGCGAAGCGCCGTGAGGCGCGGTAAGATCGCCCGCCGGACGGTCCCGTAGCTCAGCTGGATAGAGCAACCGCCTTCTAAGCGGTAGGTCGCAGGTTCGAGCCCTGCCGGGATCGCCAGTCGTCCGGCCCCGTGCGCATCGCCGCACCGGGAGCGTGGGGAGGGCGGCAATGGTCTCGTTTCTCAAGGCGATCTGGAGCTGGCTCGCCGGCGGGGGAGGGGGCGCGGCCTCGGACGAGGCCCCCATGGAGGCCGTCGAGTACAAAGGCTATCGCATCCGCCCCGCGCCCTATGTCGCCCCGGGCGGCTTCCAGACCGCCGGCGTGATCGAGAAAGATGCTCCCGACGGCATGAAGGAGCACCGCTTCATCCGCGCCGAGACTCACCCGAGCCGCGACGACGCGGCCGCCTTCGCGGTCCAGAAGGGCCGGCAGATCATCGACCAGCAGGGCGAGCGGATGTTCGGCGGCGGATAGCGCCGGATCGCTATGGCTGATAGTCGTGTCCTAGTGATTTCCTTAATCAAGCTGGACAAAAACAACGACTTTCGATGAGCCGTAGCCGGAACCAGCCGGGATGGGCAAATGCTCGATATCAGTGACCACACCTGTTCGAGTAAGAGATCGTCCGAATCGTCCGAATTGTGCGACGCTTGGCTCTCTAATGGTGACGCGGTCCCCGCGCTGGGGAAGGATCAGAAAGTCGTACTCGCTAGAAGATAGGTCAGGTCCAGCCGGGTAGTAGCAAACGCTTGCCTTGATAGTCATGATTGGCTCGGGCGGGCGAGAGATCCCTGCATTCTATTCGAGTACACGGCCAGCACAAATGCGTTTGACGAGAGTGGGCAGGAGTAATTAACTTTGGGCTCTCCACATTAGGAGGCAGCAGTGGATTTTTCGTTTGATCCTACGCGCGAGACCATTCCGATAACAGACGATCGGGATGCGATGTTTATCTGCGAGGAAGCCACCACCGAGGGAGTTGTGGCCGGTCATGGTCCATGCAAGGCGTGCGGTTGCAAGGGCTACATGAAATCCAAGGGCGGTACGGGATATTGCTCGAACTGCGGACATCATTACGATCAACATCGATGACACCCTCCACCTCACTTTATTCTTCGCCCCGGCGATGGTAGAGAGAGGCCCCATGAGCACGGCGGGCCTCTTCTGGGCGGCGGATCGGGCGATCCGCGCGCGGCGAATTATAGGCCCGGACTTCCTCTGAAGTCCGGGAACGCGCCCGCTCGCCCTTGCCCCGACCTGCGCTTGGCCTCCATCAGGCCGAAAGCCGCCCGACCGGTTTAAAGCCCATGAACGATTCCACCGCCACGGCCGCCCCGAAGGCGCGCGACTACTCCGAGACCCTCTTCCTGCCGCAGACGGATTTCCCGATGCGGGCGGGCCTCCCCCAGCGCGAGCCGCAGCTGCTCAAGCGTTGGGAGAAGCTCGACCTCTACCGGCGCCTGCGCGAGGCCGCGAAGGGGCGCCCGCGCTTCGTCCTCCACGACGGCCCGCCTTACGCCAACGGCAACATCCACATCGGGCATGCGCTGAACAAGATCATGAAGGACCTCGTGGTCCGCTCGCAGCAGATGCTCGGCCACGACTCGAACTACGTGCCGGGCTGGGACTGCCACGGCCTGCCGATCGAGTGGAAGATCGAGGAGCAGTACCGGGCGAAGGGTAAGGACAAGGACGCCGTCGACGTGGTCGAGTTCCGCCAGGAGTGCCGGGCCTTCGCGGCGCACTGGCTCGACATTCAGCGCGAGGAGTTCAAGCGCCTCGGCGTCGAGGGCGACTGGGACCATCCCTACGCCACGATGTCCTTCGACGCGGAGGCCCAGATCGCCCGCGAGATCATGGCCTTCGCCACGTCCGACCAGCTCTACCGCGGCTCGAAGCCGGTGATGTGGTCGTCCGTCGAGCGGACGGCGCTCGCCGAGGCCGAGGTCGAGTACCACGAGAAGACCTCGCCGACCGTCTATGTGAAATTCCCGGTCGTCGACACGCTGGACGGCGATCTTACCGGCGCCTCCGTCCTGATCTGGACCACGACCCCGTGGACGATCCCGGCGAACCGCGCCGTCGTCTACGGGCCGGACATCGCCTACGGCCTCTACCGCGTCACCGACGCTCCGGAGGGCAACTGGGCCAAGCCGGGCGACCTGTATGTGCTGGCCGACAAGCTCGCCCCCGAGGTCTTCTCGGCCGCGCGGGTGACGGCGCACGAGCGCGTCAAGGACGTGCTGCCGGTCATGATCGCCCGCTGCGCGCACCCGTTCCGGGGCCTTCCCGGGGCCGGCGGCTACTGGGACTTCGACGTGCCGGTGTTCCCGGCCGACTACGTCACGGCGGATGCCGGCACGGGGTTCGTGCACACGGCGCCGGGGCACGGGGCGGACGACTACAACACCTTCGTCAAGCACCGCGAGACCTTCGCGGCGTGCGGCACGCCCGAGGTGCCGCACACCGTCGGCGAGGACTCAGGTTATCTGCCGCACGTGCCGCTGTTCGCCGGCGAGCGCATCTACGACGACAAGGGCAAGGACGCCGGCGCGAACGAGGCGGTGATCCGGAAGCTCGCCGAGGCCGGCGCGCTCGTCGCGCGGGGGCGCCTCAAGCACTCCTATCCGCACTCCTGGCGCTCGAAGGCGCCGCTGATCTTCCGCAACACGCCGCAGTGGTTCATCGCCATGGACAAGCCGATCGCCGGCCAGGGCGACACCCTGCGCCACCGCGCCCTGTCCGCGATCAAGACGGTGAGCTGGGTGCCGGAGAGCGGCGAGAACCGCATCACCGGCATGATCGAGAACCGGCCCGACTGGGTCGTCTCGCGCCAGCGCGCCTGGGGCTCGCCGATCACGGTCTTCGTCGAGAAGGCGACGGACGCCATCCTTAAGGACGAGCGCGTCAACGCCGCCATCGCCGCGGCCTTCGAGGCCGAGGGCGCCGACGCCTGGTTCAGGCCGGACGCGGCCGAGCGGTTCCTTGCGCCCTTCGGCTACGACCCGGCCGCTTACGAGCAGGTCCGCATGGTCCTCGACGTGTGGTTCGACTCAGGCTCGACCCACGCCTTCACCCTGGAGGCGCGCGACGACCTGAAAGCGCGCCGCCGGCTCGAGGGCGGGCCGGACACGGTGATGTACCTCGAGGGCTCGGACCAGCACCGGGGCTGGTTCCACTCCTCGCTCCTCGAGAGCTGCGGCACCCGCGGCCGCGCGCCCTTCGACGTCGTCCTGACCCACGGCTTCGTCCTCGACGAGAAGGGTCAGAAGATGTCGAAGTCGCTCGGCAACGTCACGGCCCCGCAGGACGTGATCAAGGAGAGCGGCGCCGATATCCTTCGGCTCTGGGTCGCGGCCTCCGACTACGCCGACGACCTGCGCATCGGGCCGGAGATCCTGAAGACCTTCGTCGAGACGTACCGGAAGCTTCGCAACACCGTGCGCTGGATGCTCGGCTCCCTCGCTCACTTCCGCGCGGAGGACCGGGTCGCGCCCGAGGCGATGCCGGAGCTCGAGCGCTTCGTCCTGCATCGCCTCGCCGAGCTCGACAAGGAGGTACGGCAGGCCTACGCCGCCTTCGACTACAAGCGCGTGGTGGCGCTCCTCAATGCCTTCATGACCACGGACCTCTCGGCGTTCTACTTCGACGTCCGCAAGGACGCGCTCTACTGCGACCCGATCTCCAGCCTCAAGCGCAAGGCCGCGCTCACCGTCATCGACGAGACCTTCCGCCGGGTCGTCGCCTGGCTCGCCCCGATCCTCGTCTTCACGGCCGAGGAGGCATGGCTGTCCCGCAACCCCTCGGAAGAGGGCTCGGTGCATCTGGAGACCTTCCCGGAGACGCCGCGTGGATGGCGGAACGAGGCGCTGGCGGCGCGCTGGGCGAAGGTGCGCCGCGTGCGCCGGGTCGTCACCGGGGCGCTGGAGATCGAGCGGGCCGCGAAGCGCATCGGGTCGAGCCTCGACGCGGCGCCTGTCGTGTATGTCGCGGATGAAGAGTTGCTGCGCGCCCTCGACGGCGTCGACTTCGCCGAAGTGTGCATCACCTCGGCGATCCGGGTTGTGCCGGGGGAGGGGCCTTCGGACGCCTTCCGCCTCGACGAGGTCCGCGGCGTCGCCGCCGTGCCGGCCCTCGCGGAAGGGCGCAAGTGCGCCCGCTCATGGAAGATTTCTCCCGACGTGGGGAGCGACCCCGAGTACCCGGATGTGACGCCGCGCGATGCGGCGGCGCTGCGGGAATGGGACGCGGCGCGGGCCTGATGAACGCGTCGCCGCCCCGCCTCGGTGCGCTCGTCGCGCTCGCGACCCTCGTCCTCGACCAGGCCTCGAAGCTCTATCTCCTCTTCGCCGACCCGCTGTCGCTCCGCGAGCCGGTGCGGCTCGCGCCGTTCCTCGACCTCATCGTGGTCTGGAACCGGGGTATCTCCTATGGGCTGTTCCAGCAGCACACGGAGTTCGGGCGCTGGGCGCTCGTCGTCCTCTCGGTCGTGGCGGCGGTAGGCCTGTCGGTATGGCTGCGCCGCGCCGGGACGCCGCTCCTTGCCGCGGCCCTCGGCCTTATCGCCGGCGGGGCGGTCGGCAACGCCGTCGACCGGGTCGCCTACGGGGCGGTGTTCGACTTCGTGCATTTCCACGCAGGAGCGTTCTCCTGGTACGTCTTCAACATCGCGGATGCTGCGATCGTTGCGGGAGTCGTCGGTCTCCTCTATGACTCCCTCGTCCTGGAGAAGCGCCGGCCCCGCGCCGCAAAGCCCTGACCGGCGCCATCCGGGCGAAACGCCGAAAAAAGGCGTTGCCGAAAAGACACGCCGGGCCGCGAACGCGGGTGACGGCGGCGAAGGCGGCGAAGCCGCCACACCTTCGCCGGATTGCCGGATCACCCGGGGCGTTGCCCGGGAATGTAGAACCAGAGGGTGGGGTGCATGACGATTCTCGACTTCGCGCGCCTTGGCGCGCTCACCGGCGTGGCGGCGCTTGCGCTCACGACCGGCGCCGCGGCCCAGGAAGGCATGTTCGCGAAGGACCTCTTCGCCTCCATGGGCCTCATCCCGAAGGAGCGCCCGAACATCGACTACCGGGAGCGCGCCCCCCTCGTGCTGCCGCCCCGCATGGACCTGCGCGACCCTGCCGACCCGAAGGGCGTCCTCGCCGCGAACCCGCAGTGGCCGAACGATCCCGACGTCCTCGCCGCGAAGCGCCGCGAGGCCGACGCCCGCACCCCGATCACCGAGACCGAGCGCCGGCGGCTCGAGAAGAACCCGACGCTCAGCATCGACGACATCCGCTCCGGCCGCCGCGCCGGGGCCGGCGTCCCGGATGGGCCGGTCGTGCGCCGGGGCGACAACGTCCGCGAATCGACCTGGGTCCACCCCGAGCAGCTCCGCCGCGAGGGCGTGAAGAAGGACGAGGCGCTCTCCTCCATGGAGGAACCGGAGCGCCGCAACCTGCACGAGCCGCCGTCCGGCTTCCGCAAGCCGACCATGCAGGTGAAGCGCGATTTCGAGATCGTTCGCCAGGAGGACGAGGCCGATCCGAAGGTTTACATGCGCGAGCAGGCGAAGAACCGCGAGTGATTCGGGCCGCTGGCGGCTGCGCCGCCCGGCCGTTTTGAATCGCGGGCGCTGCATCCCATTTGAGCGGGCGTTCCCGCGCGATTTGAGCTTTGCGAGGTCCCTGGATGCCCGACAGTTCCGGCGCCGCCACGCTCCGCACCGAGGCGGCGCCGTTCGGGCGCACCGACGGAGGCGGGCCCGAGGTGTCGTCCTTCACCCTCGACAACGGCCTCGAGGTGGTGGTCGTGCCCGACCGCCGCGTCCCCGTCGTGACCCACATGGTCTGGTATCGCAACGGCTCGGCCGACGATCCGGTCGGCCAGTCCGGCATCGCGCATTTCCTCGAGCACCTGATGTTCAAGGGCACGAACCGCCATCCGGCCGGCGAGTTCAGCCAAGTCGTCTCGGCGCTCGGCGGCCAGGAGAACGCCTTCACCTCCTTCGACTACACCGCGTACTTCCAGCGCGTCGCCCGCGAGCACTTGAAGACCATGATGGAGTTCGAGGCCGACCGCATGACCGGCCTCGTCCTCGACGAGGCAGTGGTCGGGCCCGAGCGCGACGTGGTCCTGGAGGAGCGCCGCATGCGGGTCGAGACCGACCCCGCGGCGCAGCTCTCGGAAGCCATGGCGGCGGCGCTCTTCGTGCGCCACCCCTACGGCACCCCGATCATCGGCTGGATGCACGAGATCGAGGCTCTCGACCGCGAGCACGCCCTTTCCTACTACCGCCGCTTCTACACGCCTGAGAACGCGATCCTCGTCGTCGCCGGCGACGTCGAGCCGGACGAGGTGCGCCGCCTCGCCGACGCGACGTACGGGCGCGTGACGCCGTTCGGCGAGCGCCCGGTGCGCCGCCGCCCGCGCGAGCCCGAGCCCCGCGCCGCCCGCCGCATCGAGGTCGCCGATCCCAAGGTCGAGCAGCCGACCTTGCAGCGACTCTACCTCGTGCCGTCCTCGCGCACGGCCGAGGGCCGCGATTCCCAGGCCCTCGAGCTCCTCGCCGAGGTGCTCGGCGGCGGGCCGACCTCCTACCTCTACCGCAAGCTCGTCATGGAGCGTGGCGTCGCCGTCAACGCCGGCGCCTGGTACATGGGCTCGTCCATCGACGACACCCGCTTCTCCCTCTACGCCGTCCCGGCCGAAGGGGTCTCGCTCAAGGCCCTGGAGGAGGCGGTCGACGAGGCCCTGAAGGCGGTCCCGGCCGAGGCCTTCGACGGTGAGGCGGTCGAGCGGGCGAAGACCCGCCTCGTCGCCGAGACCATCTACTCGACGGACAGCCAGTCGTCGCTCGCCCGCATCTACGGCTCGGCGCTCGCCATCGGCGAGACCATCGAGGAGGTCCGCCGCTGGCCGGACGAGATCGAGGCCGTGACGACGGCCGATCTCGCCGCTGTCACGGAGCGCTACCTCGTCCCGCGCCGGTCGGTGACCGGCTACCTGTGCAAGACGCCCGCCTGAGGGCCCGGAAAGAGGCCCCATGAGCGCCGCCGCTACCCTGTCCGCCTCGCCCGCGAAGGTCGCAAGCGTCCTGTCGCCGGGCGGCGTCGAGGCCTGGCACGTCCACTCCGACGTGGTGCCCCTCGTTGCCCTTGCCTTCACCTTCGAGGGCGGCGCGGCGCAGGATCCCAACGGAAAGGCCGGCGCCGCCCAGATGCTGGCGCGGCTCCTCGACGAGGGCGCCGGCCCCTACTCCTCGGACGCGTTCCAGGAGCGGCTCGCGGCCCGCGCCATCGAGCTCAGCTTCAACGCCGGCCCGGACGCCGTCGGCGGCTCCCTCAAGACCCTCGTGCGCCACGCCGACGAGGCCTTCGAGCTCCTGCGCCTCGCTCTCGCCGAGCCCCGCTTCGACGCCGACGCGATCGAGCGCGTGCGCGCCCAGACCATCGCCGGCCTGCGCTACCAGCAGAACGACCCCGGCGTCATGGCGTCCCGCCGCTTCTTCGCCGAGGCCTTCCCGGGCCACCCCTATGGCGAACCGACGGGCGGCACGATCGAGAGCGTCGCCGCGATCACCCGCGCCGATCTCCTCGACCTCCACGCCCGCGTCGTCGCCAAGGGCCGCGAGAAGATCGCCGCCGTGGGCTCGATCGGCGCGGACGGCCTCGCTGCGGCCCTCGACGGCGTCTTCGCGACGCTGCCCGAGCCCGCTCCCGGCGCGCCTGTCCCGCCGACCAGGATCGCCGGGCGCGGCACCCGCCACGTCGTCGACCTCGACGTGCCGCAGTCGGTCATCCGCTTCGGCACCGACGGCGTGTCCTGGTGCGACCCGGACTTCATCGCGGCCTACGTCTTGAACCACATTCTTGGCGGCGGCGCCTTCACCTCGCGGCTGTTCCAGGAGGTGCGCGAGAAGCGCGGCCTCGCCTACTCGGTCGGCACCTCGCTCGTCAGCTACCGCGGCGCCGCCATGACCTGGGGCTACACGGCGACGAAGAACGAGCGCGTCGCCGAGTGCCTTGCCGTGATCGAGGCCGAGATGGCGCGCCTCAAGGACGAGGGCCCGTCCGACGAGGAGCTCAAGAAGGCGAAGGACTACCTCACGGGCTCCTATGCCCTCGGCTTCGACACCTCGACCAAGATCGCCCACCAGCTCGCCCAGGTCGCCTTCGAGGGCCTCGGCATCGACTACATCGCCCGCCGCAACAGCCTCGTCGCCGCCGTGACGCAGGCCGACATCCGCCGCGCCGCCGAGCGGACGCTGGGCGACGGCCGCCTCCTCGTAGTGGTGGCGGGGCGGCCGGTGGGGCTTTGATCGCCCCACCCGCGTCATCCTCGGGCGCGCGGAGCGCGACCCGAGGACCTCCATCCGGTTGGGCGCCTTCTGCGGCACGAGGTCCTCGGATCTCCGCTTCGCTCCGTCCGAGGATGACGTGCGTTTGGGACGGATGACGCGCGCGCAAGACTCGCCTATCGTCCGCCGCCTTAATCCGCGGAGTAAGGCATGCCCCTTCAGCAGTCGGTCGACCTCGCGCTCGCGGTGAACATCGGCGAGGCCGGGCTGCCGCGGACAGCGTTCGACGCGGCGCTCGTGGGCGTGCGCGCCGCGGCCGGGCGCCTCGCCGAGGACGACGCCGGCGGGCGCCTGCCGCTCCTCCACCGGCCAGGGACAAGCGACGACCTGGACGAAGTCCGCGCCGCCGCGGCGCGGCTGTAGGACGGCGCGAGCGACGTCGTTTTCCTCGGCACCGGCGGCTCGAGTCTCGGCGGCCAGATGCTGGCGCAGCTCGCCGACTACGCCGTGCCGGGCGTCGGGCGCTTCGCCGAGCGGCCCCGCGTCCACT
>DASVVU010000279.1:0-4203 GCA_036386395.1 Beijerinckiaceae bacterium
TGTTCTCGGCGACCGACTTCTTGCCCTCGTACATCACGGAGTTCATGAACTTCGTGACGACGACGTCCCCGAACTTCGGGTCCGGGATGATCTCGCGCTTCTCGGCGCGGTGGCGGCGGGACATGCTCTCCTCCGACCTTATTTCGGACGCTTCGCGCCGTACTTCGAGCGGCGCTGCTTGCGGTTCTTGACGCCCTGCGTGTCGAGGACGCCGCGGAGCACGTGGTAGCGCACGCCGGGCAGGTCCTTGACGCGGCCGCCGCGGATCATGACGACCGAGTGCTCCTGGAGGTTGTGGCCCTCGCCCGGGATGTAGCCGATCACCTCGAAGCCGTTGGTCAGCCGGACCTTGGCCACCTTCCGGAGCGCCGAGTTCGGCTTCTTCGGGGTCGTGGTGTAGACGCGCGTGCAGACGCCCCGCTTCTGCGGGCAGGCGTCGAGCGCGGGAACCTTGTTCCGGCTCTTCGGGGCTGTCCGCGGCTTGCGGATCAGCTGGCTGATGGTCGGCATCCGATGCCCTCTATCCCTTGGCCGCACCCGGCGGCCGCTGGCGTTCACGCGACGGTTGACCTGCGGGTGCGGCGCCTTGGCAGGACGAGCCTTGCGCAAAACGCGTTCGCGCCTTCGGCCCGGAGGCCTGAAGGCGCTACCCTCGCAGAGGACCACGGCGGTCTCCCGTCGCGGTCGTGCCCAAGCTGACGTGTGTCAGTCGGTGTTGAGTTCGGCAGCGTCTAGGCGGGATTGAACGACGCGAGACACATCGTTCGGCACTCACCTACGGCCAGCCGGAAGTGGCGCCGTATAGGCCCCAACCGGCAGCCCGTCAACCCGGAAAATGCCCCGAAACGCTCGGGAATTCATATAGGTAGGCGGGTCCGAAGAAAAAGGCCGCCCATGGGCGGCCTTTGAAGTTTTGTTGCGATTTCGCCGGCCTATTCGGCCGCCGACGGAAGCTCGGCCTGGGCGGCCTGCGCCTCGGCCTGGCGCTGGGCCAGGATCATGTCGTCGCGGCGCTGGGCGACGGTGCGGATGTCCGTCACCATCGCGCCGGTGCCGGCCGGGATGAGGGAGCCGACGATCACGTTCTCCTTCAGCCCCTCGAGGGTGTCGACCTTGCCGTTGACCGCCGCCTCCGTGAGGACGCGGGTGGTCTCCTGGAACGACGCCGCCGAGATGAACGAGCGCGTCTGGAGCGACGCCTTGGTGATGCCGAGCAGCACCGGCACGCCCACCGCGGGCTTCTTGCCCTCGGCGACGAGCCTTTCGTTGATTTCGTCGAGCTCCAGGCGGTCGAGCTGCTCGCCGGCGAGGAGCTCGCTATCGCCCCCGTCGGTGATCTCGGCCTTCTGCAGCATCTGGCGCACGATCACCTCGATGTGCTTGTCGTTGATCGACACGCCCTGCAGCCGGTAGACCTCCTGGATCTCGTTGACGAGGTAGGCGGCAAGCTCCTCGACGCCCTTGATCGCCAGGATGTCGTGCGGCGCGGGGTTGCCGTCGACGATGAAGTCGCCGACCTCGACCACGTCCCCGTCCTGCAGGTGGATGTGCTTGCCCTTGGGGATGAGGTACTCGACCGGCTCCGAGCCGTCGTGCGGGGTGAGCGTCAGGCGGCGCTTGTTCTTGTAGTCGCGCCCGAACTGGATCGTCCCGGACTTCTCCGCGATGATCGCCGCGTCCTTCGGCCGGCGCGCCTCGAACAGCTCCGCCACGCGCGGCAGGCCGCCCGTGATGTCGCGGGTCTTGGCGCTTTCGGTCGAGATGCGGGCGAGCACGTCGCCGGCCTTGACCTTGGCGCCCGGGTCGGCCGCGATGATGGCGTCGACCGGCAGGAGCCAGCGCGCGTCGCCGCCGCGCCCGAGCTTTCCGATCTTGCCGCCTTTCTCGTGGATGACGATCGCGGGCCGCAGGTCCGAGGTGCGGGACGAGCCGCGCCAATCGATCACGACGCGCTTCGCGATGCCGGTCGACTCGTCCATGGTCTCGGTCATGGACTGGCCGTCGACGAGGTCCTCGTAGGCCACCGTGCCGTCGATCTCGGTGAGGATCGGACGGGTGTAGGGGTCCCACTCGGCAATGCGCTGGCCGCGCTTGATCTGGTCGCCCTCGTCGACCTTGAGCCGCGCGCCGTACTGGAGACGGTGCACGGCCCGTTCGACGTTATCGCCGCCGACGATCGCGACCGCGACGTTGCGGCCCATGACGATCAGCTCGCCGTCCGAGTTGCGGGCGACGTTGCGGTTGCGCATCGTCACCTTGCCCTCGAAGTTCGACTCGATGAAGGACTGGTCGGCGATCTGGGCCGCGCCGCCGATGTGGAAGGTCCGCATCGTGAGCTGCGTGCCCGGCTCGCCGATCGACTGCGCCGCGATGACGCCGACGGCCTCGCCGTGGTTGACCGGCGTGCCGCGGGCGAGGTCGCGCCCGTAGCAGGTGGCGCAGACGCCGTTCTTCGACTCGCAGACGAGCACCGAGCGGATCTTCACCTCCTGGATGCCGGCGGCGGTGATCGCCTCGATGTGCTCCTCCTCAATCATCGTGCCGGCCGGCACGATCACGGTGCCGTCCGCGTTAACGAGGTCCTCGGCCGTCGAGCGGCCGAGGATGCGCGAGGCGAGCGAGGCCACGACGTGGCCGGCGTCGATGATGGCGCGCATCTTGATGCCGCGCTCGGTGCCGCAGTCCGGCTCGCGGATGACGGCGTCCTGCGCGACGTCGACGAGACGGCGGGTGAGATACCCTGAGTTCGCCGTCTTGAGCGCCGTGTCGGCGAGGCCCTTGCGGGCGCCGTGCGTCGAGTTGAAGTACTCGAGCACGTCGAGGCCTTCCTTGAAGTTCGAGATGATCGGGCTCTCGATGATCTCGCCCGACGGCTTGGCCATCAGGCCGCGCATCGCCGCAAGCTGCTTCATCTGCGCCGGCGAGCCGCGGGCGCCCGAGTGCGACATCATGTAGATCGAGTTCACGGGCTTGTCGCGGCCGGCGTCGTCCTTCTTCACCGAGGAGATGCGAGCCATCATCTCGGTCGCGAGGCGGTCCGAGCATTTCGCCCAGGCGTCCACGACCTTGTTGTACTTCTCGCCCTGGGTGATCAGGCCGTCCTGGTACTGCTGCTCGTAGTCCTTGGCGAGGGCGCGGGTCTCCTCGACGATCGACCACTTGTTCTCGGGCACGACCATGTCGTCCTTGCCGAACGAGATGCCGGCGCGGAACGCGTGGTAGAAGCCGAGCGCCATGATCCGGTCGCAGAAGATCACCGTCTCCTTCTGCCCGCAGTTGCGGTAGACGGCGTCGATCATCCCCGAGATCTCCTTCTTGGTCATGAGCTTGTTCACGACCTCGAAGGACACGGCGGGGTGCTGCGGCAGGACGCGGGAGAGGAACACGCGGCCGGGCGTCGTGTCGTAGACGCGGGTGACGGGCTTGCCGTCCTCGCCGACGCCCGTCCAGCGGTACTTGATCTTGGTGTGCAGCGTGATGACCTTCTCGGCCAAGGCGTGCTCGATCTCGCCGGTGTCGGAGAACGCCTTGCCCTGCCCCGGCTCGCCGTCGGAGACGATCGAGAGATAGTAGAGGCCGAGCACGATGTCCTGGGACGGCACGATGATCGGCGCGCCGTTCGCCGGGTGCAGGATGTTGTTCGTCGACATCATCAGCACGCGCGCCTCGAGCTGGGCCTCGAGCGACAGCGGCACGTGCACGGCCATCTGGTCGCCGTCGAAGTCGGCGTTGAAGGCGGCGCAGACGAGCGGGTGGAGCTGGATCGCCTTGCCCTCGATCAGCACCGGCTCGAAGGCCTGAATGCCGAGGCGGTGGAGCGTCGGCGCGCGGTTCAAGAGCACCGGATGCTCGCGGATCACCTCGTCGAGGATGTCCCAGACCTCCGGCTTCTCCTTCTCGACGAGCTTCTTCGCCTGCTTCACGGTCGCCGAGAAGCCCTTGGCGTCGAGCTTCGCGTAGATGAAGGGCTTGAACAGCTCGAGCGCCATCTTCTTCGGCAGGCCGCACTGGTGCAGCTTGAGCTCCGGGCCGACGACGATGACCGAGCGGCCCGAGTAGTCGACGCGCTTGCCGAGGAGGTTCTGGCGGAAGCGGCCCTGCTTGCCCTTGAGCATGTCGGAGAGCGACTTCAGCGGACGCTTGTTCGCGCCGGTGATGATCCGGCCGCGGCGTCCGTTGTCGAACAAAGCGTCGACCGCCTCC
>DASVVU010000280.1:0-2160 GCA_036386395.1 Beijerinckiaceae bacterium
GTAGTCCGGCCGCGGGCTCATCTCGGTCTCGCGCCCGGGCTGCCTGTCCTGCTCCTGCGGTGGAAGGGTTTTTTGGTCGGCCATGGGGAATCCTCGACGACGAAGCCCGCGTCGGCTGTCCAACGCCGGGTTCTTTCGCGAGGTTCCTGGCCTTTTGCCGCACACACAACCCGCCTCATGCTGAGGTGCCGCCGCGCTGCGGTGGCCTCGAAGCACGCAAGCTGCCGATTCAATCGCCGGGCCATGAAGGCGTGGTGCGTCCTTCGAGGCTCGCCCCCGGATCAAGTCCGGGGGCTCGCACCTCAGGATGAGGACAGCGGTGCGGCGCTTCCCGCAGCGCTGGGAAGCCCTATGTGTCGGTGGAGCCGACCGGGTGAGGGCTAGCCCGGATTCTTCCCTCACCCCGGCCCTCTCCCACAAGCGCTACGACATTCACACATTTCCGATTTGAGGTGAGGCGGGCGGTCTGATTCTCTGTCGCTGGTTTTGATGGAGAGTCGGATGGCGGAGCTTTCGCTGGGGCGGTTTGGCGACCGCCGCCTGGAAAAAGGGGGGCGTTCCTGCACGCCCGTCTGGTCGAGACGGGCGGGCGCGGGGTTCGGGTGCGGCAGCTGGGCGGGAACCGCGCCGGGGAGATGCGCCTGACGCGCTTTCTTCGTAACGAGGCCGTGACGGTTGACGAGATGGCGGCCGCGGCAGCGGCGCGCACGGCGGAGCGTTGCGTCGGCCGGCCGGTGCTGGCGCTTCAGGACACCACGGTGGTGAAGTCGGAGGGCGGGGGCGGTCTTTATCTGCACGCAGTTTTAGCGGTGGATGCGGACGATGGCGCGATCCTGGGGCTGATGCACGCCTGCTTCCTCTCGCGGAGCGAGGGGAGGAGGTGGCAGCGGGTCTCACGACCGGTGACCACGAAGGAAAGCCGGCGCTGGCTCGACGGCGCCGACCGGGCGGCCGCGATCGGGGCTGGGGCCACGCGGGTCACGGTGATCGCCGATCGGGAGAGTGACATCTTTGCGGCCTTTGCCCGACGCCCGGCGACGACCGATCTTGTGGTGCGGGCGGCCCAGGACCGCTGTCTCGACGACGGCGGGCGGCTGTTCGGGCAGGCCGACGCGCTGCCCGAGGCCGGGCGGGCGAAGCTTGACCTGCCGGCGAGGCCCGGGCGCCCGGCGCGGGAAGCCGTGCTGGCCGTGCGCTTCATGCCGGTGGGGCTCGCGCGTCCGTCAGGCGCGAGGTGGGCGGGCCTGCCGCGGAGCGTCGGCCTCACCCTCGTCGACGTGCGCGAGGTCGATCCGCCCCCGGGCGAGGACGTGCATTGGCGGCTCCTCACCACCCTCCCGGTCGCCGATGCCGCAAAAGCCTTCGCGATTGCCGATCTCTACCGCCGCCGCTGGGCGATCGAGCAGCTGTTCCGCACATTGAAGACGCAGGGCTTCGACATCGAGGACCTACGCATCGGCGAGGACGCCCCGCGCACAAGGCTTATCATGGCGGCCCTCGTTGCCGCCGTCACCGTCCAGCAGCTCGTCCACGCCCGCGACGGCGCCGTCGGTCAAGAGCCCCTCAGACCCATCACCGACGCCCTCGACCCTAACGACCTCCCCCTCATCGAAGCCTTGTGCAAAACCCTCGAGGGCAAGACCGATCGACAGAAGAACCCTCACCCCAAGGGCTCGCTCGCCTATGCGGCATGGGTCTGCGCCCGCCTCGGCGGATGGACCGGCTACTACGGCAAGCCCGGACCCATCGTCATGCTCCGGGGCTGGCTCGAGTTCCAAGCCGTCAAGCGAGGCGCCACACTCCTCGCCTCCCACATCAATGTGTGAATCTGCTAGCCCCTGGAGGGAGAGGCCGTTTCCGGGCGAGGCCCGAGCGGGCGAATCGCTCTCGCCCCGATCGCCCGGGCGAGTGCCTTCGGGTCGACCGCGAAGACCGCGGAGGGCGTGCCGGCGGCGGCCCAGACCACGTCGTAGCCGAGGAGGTCTTCGTCGACGAAGACCGGCATGGCGGTGGCGTGGCCGAAGGGCGGGATGCCGCCGATGGCGAAGCCGGTCCAAGTGCGGACCGCCTCGGCGTCCGGGCGCCTCAGGGGCTCGCCGATCGTCGCCGCGACGGCCTTCTCGTCGACCCGGTTCCGCCCCGAGACCAGGAGCAGGTAGG
>DASVVU010000281.1:0-21650 GCA_036386395.1 Beijerinckiaceae bacterium
CCCATCGACACCGCGCGAAAAGCCGAAGGGCCAGCCTCGGGGAGCCACTCCCCACCCCTGCCCCTCCCCGCCACGCGCTTCGCGCGCGGGGGGAGGGAGGAGAAGGGCGCCGGCGGGGAGTGCCCCGCATGAGCGCGCCGCTGCTCGAGGTCAACGATCTCAAGAAGCACTTTCCCTTGGGCGGCGGGTTTCTCTCCGGCCCGCAGGCCTTCGTCTATGCGGTCGACGGGGTATCGTTCCACGTCGAAAAGGGCGAGACGCTCGCGCTCGTTGGCGAGTCGGGCTGCGGCAAGTCGACGGTCGGGCGCGCGATCCTGCGCCTCTTCGACATCACCGCCGGCCAGGTGGTGCTCGACGGGCGGCGCATCGACGACCTCTCGGCCGATGCGCTCCGCCCCTTGCGCCGGCGCGTGCAGGTCGTCTTCCAGGACCCGTTCTCGAGCCTCAACCCGCGCATGCGCGTGCGCGACATCCTCGCCGAGCCGATCCGCAACTTCGGCCTCGCCAAATCCGCGGCGGACCTCGAGGAGAAGGTCGGGAAGCTCATGGACACGGTGCGGCTCCCGCGCGACGCGGTGAACCGCTGGCCCCATGAATTCTCGGGCGGGCAGCGCCAGCGCATCGGCGTCGCCCGGGCGCTCGCGGCCGAGCCCGACCTCATCGTCTGCGACGAGGCGGTCTCGGCCCTCGACGTCTCGGTCAAGGCGCAGATCGTCAACCTCCTGCAGGACCTGCAGAAGGATCTCGGCCTCGCCCTCCTCTTCATCAGCCACGACCTCGCCATCGTCGAGCACATGACCCACCGGGTCGCGGTCATGTACCTCGGCAAGATCGTCGAGGTCGCGCCGAAGCGCGCGATCTTCTCCGCCCCGCAGCACCCCTACACCGAGGCGCTCCTCTCCGCCGTGCCGGTGCCCGAGCCCGGCGCGGCGCGCCAACGCATCATCCTCAAAGGCGACGTGCCGAGCCCCGTGAACCCGCCGAAGGGCTGCCGCTTCCACACCCGCTGCCCCTACGCCTTCACCCGCTGCCGCATCGAGGAGCCGCCGCTGCGGCCGCTCACGGCCGGCCACCTCGCGGCGTGCCACCTGCATGATCTGCCGGCGGGGGAGAACCCGCTGAGCGGAGCGCGGTCGCCCGTCAGCACGTGAGGCTCAGTCGATCCCGAACGCCTGCGCGAGGAGCTCGTAGGAACGCTTCCTTGCGGCGTGGTCGTGGATCGCGGAGGTGACCATGACCTCGTCGGCGCGGCACGCCTCCACCAGCGGCGAGAGCTTCGCCTTCACGGTCTGCGGCGCGCCGACGAAGAGGCGGGCGCGGTTCTTCGCGATGCGGGCGCGGTCGGCGTCGGTGTAGGGGTGGGCGGCGGCCTCATCGGGGCTCGGCAGGGGCGCGTACTCGCCGTGCTCGCGGCGCAGCCAGTTGAGGTCGATGCTTAAGGCGAGGCGCTCGGCCTCGGCGTCCGTCTCGGCGCAGACCACCGCGACGGCGAGGATGGCGTGGGGGCGCTCGGTGAAGCCCGCGGGATTGTAGCCGTCGCGGTACATCCGCATGACCGCGGCGGCGTCGACCGAGGCGAAGTGGTGCGCGAAGGCGAAGCCGCAGCCGATGTTCGCGGCGAGCCGCCCGCCGTAGTCGCTCGATCCGAGGATCCAGATCGGCGGCAGGGGCGCGTCCGAGGGCATGGCCTCGATGCGTCGGAACGGGTGACCTTCGGGAAAGCCCCGGTCCCAGAAGACGAGCTCCTGCAGGCGCTCCAGGAAGTCGTCGCCGCGCTGCTCCTGGAGCCTTCTCAGGGCGAAGGCCGTGACCTGGTCGGTGCCGGGGGCGCGCCCGACCCCGAGGTCGATCCGGCCCGGGAACAGGGCCTCCAGGGTCTTGAACCGCTCGGCTACGACGAGGGGCGCGTGGTTCGGCAGCATCACGCCGCCGGAGCCGACCCGGATGCGCTCCGTGACTGCCGCGACCTGCCCGATCATGATCTCGGGCGCGGGGCTCGCGACGGAGGGGAGGTTGTGATGCTCGGCAAGCCAGTAGCGCGCGTAGCCGAGCCGGTCGGCGAGGCGGGCGAGGTCGAGGGTGTTGCGCAACGCCGCGCTCGGCGGCGTGCCCGTGGTCACGAAGGAGAGGTCGAGGACGGAGAGCGGCGGCATCGTCGTCCTCAGGCCGGATCGAAATCGTCTCGATCGGGATCGGCCTCGCCGCCGCGGACCACGTCCGCCACGACGCGGGCGATGGCGGCGGTGCCGTCGCGCCCGCCGAGATCGTAGGAGCGCACCCGGCCCTCGCCGAAGGCGCGGTCGACGGCGCGCTCGATCGCGCGGCTGGCCAGCCGCGCGTCGTCGCTGCCGTGGCGCTCGCCGAGCCAGTCGAGCATCAGGGCCGTGGACAGGATCATGCCCGTGGGGTTGGCGACGCCTTGGCCGGCGATGTCGGGGCCGGTGCCGTGGCTCGGCTGGAACAAGCCGTGCCGCTCGCCGATGTCGGCCGAGGGGGCGAAGCCCATGCCCCCGATAAGGCCGGCGCCGAGGTCCGAGAGGATGTCGCCGAAAAGGTTCTCCGTCGGCAGCACGTCGAAGTCCCAAGGGCGGCGCACGAGGTCGAGGGCCATGGCGTCGACGTAGTGGTGGCGGGCCTCGACGTCGGGGTGCCGGGCGGCGGTCTCGTAGAAGACCTTGCGCATGAAGGCGAACGATCGGAACACGTTCGCCTTGTCGACGAGGGTGACGCGCCCGGGCGTGCCGCGCTCCGCCTTGCGGCGGTGGGCAAGGGCGCAGGAGAACTCGGTGAGGCGCTCGGTGGTGCGCCGGGTGATGACTTGCGTGTCGCGGGCCTCGTCGTCGCCGATCACCTCGCCCTTGCCCCGCGAAGCGAACATGCCCTCCGTCGATTCGCGCACGATGACGAGGTCGATCCTCTCGGCCCGCGGGTCGGCGAGCACCCGGGGCACGCCCGGGATCGCGCGGATCGGGCGCACGCCGGCGAAAAGATCGAAAGCGAAGCGCATGTCGAGCTGGGGCGCGATCTCGGTGCCGTCGGGGTAGCGGATGTCGGGCCAGCCCATGGCGCCGAACAGGATGGCGTCGGCGCGCCCCGCCCGCTCCATCCCGTCCTGCGGCAGGATCGAGCCCGTGTCGCGGTAGTGGTGCGCGCCGCCGGGGATCTCTTCCCGCGCGAAGGCGAGGCCGAAGCGGGCCTCGACGGCGTCGAGGACGGCAAGGGCCGCCGCCATGACCTCGACCCCGATGCCCTCGCCGGGCATCACGGCGATGCGGAACGCGTTCGCTTTCATGGAGCGCTCAGAACCACCAGACCAGCACGACGACGATTCCCGCGATCAGGAGCGCCCAGGACACGAGGTTCGTAGGACGAGGTCTCACCGGACCCCTGTACCCGGAAAGAGGGAAGCCGGCCAGCGGGCTCGACAAGTCCAGGCCGTCGGCACCGCTCTTGCCTCCCGAGGGGTGCTTTTCCGGCCCGCCCGTGTAGATTCCGGCGCGATGACGATCCTCTCGGTCCGCCACGTCACGACCTACCGCTACCGGCGGCCGGTGGCGTTCGGCGAGCATCGCATGATGTTCCGCCCGCGCGACAGCTACGACCAGAAGCTCCTCGACGCCCGGCTCGCCATCGCGCCGGAGCCTGCGGGGTTCCGCTGGATCCACGACGCCTTCGGCAACTGCGTCGCGATCGCCGGCTTCGAGGGCAAGGCGCGCGAGCTTCGGTTCGAGAGCACGATCCGCCTCGAGCACGAGCCGTCGAACGCGCCCGACTTCCAGATCGAGGAGCGCGCCAAGACCTACCCCTTTGCCTACGACCCGGAGGAGCTGCCCGACCTCGCCGCCTGCATGGAGCGGCGCTACCCCGACCCGCAGGGCCAGCTCGACCGCTGGGCGCGCAAGTTCCTGCGCCAGGGCCGGCCGACCGAGACCGGGACCCTGCTCAAGACCCTGACCTACGGCATCAAGGAAGGCTTCGGCTACGAGCGGCGCGCCGAGGGCGGCACCTGGCCGCCGCTCACCACGCTCGGCCTCGGGCGGGGGAGCTGCCGCGACCTCGCGCTCCTGATGATCGAGGCGGTCCGCTCTCTCGGCTTCGCGGCCCGCTTCGTGTCCGGCTACATCTACGTGCCGGACCGCGACGGACCGGCCCATCTCGGCGGCGGGTCGACCCACGCCTGGTGCCAAGTCTATCTGCCGGGCGCCGGCTGGGTCGAGCTCGACCCGACGAACGGCATCATCGGCAACCGCGACCTGATCCGGGTCGCTGTCGCCCGCGATCCGGCCCAGGCGGTGCCGCTCACCGGCACGTTCTACGGCGAGGCGGCGGACGAGCTCGGCATGTCGGTCGAGGTGCAGGTCACGACGGCGAAGCCTGCCGCCGCGGACGCGGCCTGATGGGCTGCCCGGCACCGAACCTGCATCCCGGCCGCCTGGCGACGCCGGAGGCGAATGCATGAAGATCCATTGCGGTTACGAGATTTCCTACGACTGCGCCCAGGCGACGCCGATGCTGCTGATGCTGCGCACCCATCCGTCGCGGCAGGCCGACCTCGAGGCGCCCGAGCGCATCGTCCTCGACCCGCCGGTCCGCGCGACCGAGTACCGGGACGGCTTCGGCAACCTCTGCACCCGGATCACGGCGCCGCCCGGCCGGATCACCATCTCGAACGACTTCGTGGTGCGCGACACCGGCGAGCCCGACCTCGTGGTGCCCGGGGCCGAGCAGCATTCCGTCGAGGATCTGCCGGAGCACGTGCTCGTGTTCCTCCTCGGCAGCCGCTACTGCGACACCGATCGCCTCTCGGAGGAAGCCTGGTCCCTGTTCGGCGGGACGCCGCTCGGCTGGGCCCGGGTGCAGGCGATCTGCGACTACGTCCACGACCGCCTGGAGTTCGGCTACCACCACGCGAGCTCGACCCGCACCGCCTTCGACGGCCACGGCGAGCGGCGCGGCGTGTGCCGCGACTTCGCCCACCTCGCCATCACCTTCTGCCGCTGCATGAACATCCCGGCCCGCTACTGCACCGGCTACCTCGGCGACATCGGCGTGCCGCCGGACCCGGCGCCGATGGACTTCAGCGCCTGGTTCGAGGTCTACCTCTCGGGGCAGTGGTACCAGTTCGACGCCCGCCACAACGTCCCGCGGATCGGCCGCGTCCTCATGGCGCGGGGCCGCGACGCCGTCGACGTCGCCCTCTCGACGAGCTTCGGCCCGACCACGCTCGCGGGCTTCAAGGTGGTGACGGACGAGGTGGCGTGAGGGGCCTTACCGCGGCCGTACGATGAGCGCGAAGAGGCTCGCGAGCCCCCCTGCCGCCACCATGACGAGGACGCTCACCGCGTTGACGGCGGGCGTCGCGCCCTCGCGCATCTGGCCGTACATGTAGACCGGCAGCGGCGGCTCGGAGCCGACGAGCATCAGCGTGGTGTTGAAGTTCTCAAACGACATGAGGAGCGCCACGAGCCCGGCCCCGACCATGGCGGGGCGCAGGTACGGCAGGGTCACCGTGCGGAACGCGCGCAGGCGCGAGGCGCCGAGGTCGAAGGCCGCCTCCTCGAGGGCGCGGTCGAAGCGGCGCAGGCGCGCCGCGATGATGAGAGTCGAGAGGCTGAGGATGAACGAGAGCTGGCCGAGCACCACGAGGCCGAGGCCGGGGCGCAAGAAATCAAGGTCGCGGTCAAGCCAAGCCTCGAGGCCGTTCGCCACGCGGGAGAAGAAGGCGAGGATCGAGATGCCGAGGATCACCCCCGGGATCACGAGGGGCCACAGCATCATCATGGCGATGAGCCGCTTGCCCGGGAACGCCGCCCGCTCGAGCACGAAGGCGTTGACGGTGCCGAGCGCCACCGCGAGAGCCGCCACCGGCAAGGCGACCTTCAGGCTGTTGCCGATGCTCGCGAGCATTGCCCCGTCGCGCAGGACGCCGGGGCGGCCGAACACGGCGCCGGTGCCCACGAACCACTCGAGGGTGAAGCCGCGCCAGGGCGGGGCCGGGAACGGACTCGCGTTGAAGGCGAAGACCGCGACGGTCGCGAGCGGCGCGAAGAGGAAGAGATAGAAGGCCGCGACGTAGAGGCGGAAGGCAAGGGTCGGGCGGGTCATGTCAGGCCCCCTGCCGCAAGGTCCGCCCGAGGGGCTGGCCCGAGAGCTTGAGGCCCGCCCACACGATGGCGGAGGAGAGGGCCAAGAGCAGGAACCCGAAGGCGGAGCCTTGGGGCCAGTTGAAGCGGGTGATGAACTGCGCGTAGATCTGCTCGGTGAACCACAGGCCGTTCTTGCCCCCGAGCAGCACGGGGGTTGCGAAGTTGCCGACGGTGAGCATGAACACCACGATCGAGCCCGCGACGATGCCGGGCATGGCGTGCGGGATGACGATGCGGCGCAGGACCGTCCAGCGGCTGCCGCCGAGGTCGTGGCCGGCCTCGACGAGGGACGGGTCGAGGCTGTCCAGCGCGTTAACGAGCGGCACCACCATGAACAGCAGCCCGCCGTAGACGAGGCCGAGCACTACGGCGCCGTCGTTGTAGAGCAGTTCCACCGGCCCCGAGGCGAGCCCGAGCCGCTGCAGGACCGCGGAGATCACGCCGGTCTCGCGCAGAAGGATCATCCAGCCCAGCGTCCGCACCAGCTCCGAGACCCAGAACGGGATCAGGCAGAGGAGGAAGAGGAGCGACTTCGCCCGGCCCTTCGCGACGCGGGCGACGTAGAGGGCGACCGGGAAGGCGAGGGCGAGGGTCAGGGCCGTTACGAGGATCGACAAGGCGGCGGTTCGGGCGAAGGTGCGCCAGTAGAGCGGCTCGGCGAAGAACTCCCGGTAGTTGCCGAGGCCGAAGGCGTAGACCCGCGGCGCGACCCGCTCGCTTACCGAGAGGATGGCGATTTCCACGTGCGGCAGCACGAGGAGCAGGCCGAGCCACAGCGCCGCCGGCGCGACGAGGAGGGCGAGGCCGAGACCGCGGGGCGTCCTCATGCCGGGAAGATCCGGGTCGCCTCGGGGGTCCAGCCCGCGACGACGGGGGCGCCGACGCCGATCCCGGCGAGCGGCCCGGTCTGCGGCAGGGCGGCGCGCAGGGGGGCGCCGAGGTCCGGCGCATCGATGAGGAGCGCCGAGTTCGCGCCGTCGAACAGCACGGCCGAGACGTGGCCCGGAAAGCGGTTCGGCAGGTCGGCCAACGCCCCGGGGTCGTCCGCGAGGGCGATCGCCTCGGGGCGCACGAAGCAGGCGGCGCGGGGACCCTCGGCCACCCCCATGCCCTCGATCACGCAGCCGCTCGGCAGGCGCACCGCCGCGGTGCCGAAGGCCGGCGCCAGCACCTCGCCGACGAACTGGTTGGTCTCGCCGACGAAGCCTGCCACGAACCGGGTCGCGGGGTCGTGGTAGAGCGCGCGCGGGGCGGCGACCTGCTCGAAGCGCCCGGCGTTCATGACGGCGACGCGGTCCGACATGACGAGGGCCTCGGACTGGTCGTGGGTGATGTAGACGAAGGTCGTCCCGAAGGTCGCCTGGATCTGCTTCAGCTCGACTTTCATCTGCTCGCGCAGCTTGAGGTCCAGCGCCCCGAGCGGCTCGTCAAGGAGGACGAGGGTCGGGTCGAGGACGAGGCAGCGGGCGATGGCGACGCGCTGGCGCTGGCCGCCGGAGAGCGTCCCGACGCGCCGCTCCGCGAAGCCCGGCAGGCCGACCCGCTCCAGCATTCTTTCGGTGCGCTCCGCCGCCTCGGACTTCCCAACGCCGTGGCAGCGCAGGCCATAAGAAATGTTCTCGCCGACGCTCATCATCGGAAATAGCGCGAGGCTCTGGAACACCATGTTGACCGGCCGCCGGTTCGCCGGGACGCCGACGACCGAGCGCCCGCGGATGCGGATCTCGCCCGCCGTCGGCTCCTCGAAGCCGGCGATCATGCGCAGCAGCGTGGTCTTGCCGCAGCCGGAGGGGCCGAGGATCGAGAAGAACTCGCCGGGGCTCACCGTGAAGCTCACGCCGTCGACCGCGACATGATCGCCGAAGCGCTTGGTGACGGCCGTGAGGTCGAGGTCGGGGGCGGATTCCATCGGGTTGTATGAGGGCGAGGCGAGCGCAGCCGAAAGCGCAATGCCCCCTCTCCCCGCTTGCGGGAGAGGGTTGGGGTGAGGGGCCGGGATTACACTCCCCCGGCCCCTCACCCGCTCGCTTCGCGAGTCGGCCTCTCCCCGCTAGCGGGGAGAGGTGAACCGCCTACGACCCCGCCTTCACCTTGTCGAGGATCTTGCCCTCGATCTCCTCGAGGCCGGCGGGCACGGCCGGGTACCACTTGATGTTGTCGATGGCGGCCTGGGGGAAGCTCTCGGCGTACTGCTCCTTGAGCTTGCCCTGCGTCAGCTTGTCGGCGCCGTTCGAGGCCGTGAAGTTGCCGGCCGACGCCGCGACTCGTGCCGCGATCTCGGGCCGCATGTTGAAGTTGATCCACTTGTAGGCGGCGTCGTCGGCGCGGCCCTTCGCGGGAAGCGCGAAGGTGTCGACCCAGCCGAGCGCGCCGGACTTCGGGGCGATGAACTTGATGTCCGGGTTCTCGGAATTGAGCTTCCAGCCGCCGGTGTCCCAGGCCATGGCGGCCGTCACCTCGCCGGCCCGGATTGCGTTGAGGAGCGCGTCCTTGCCCTCCCAGAAGAATTTTACGTTTTTCTTGCACTCGGTCAGGCGGGCCCCGACCTTCTCCATCATGGCGGTGTAGTCCTTCACACTCCCATAGGCGGCAAACGGGTCCATGCCCATGGAGAAGGCGAAGGCGATGAGGGCCGGGCGCTTCGCCCGGAAGCTCGCCTTGCCGGCGACCTCGGGGCCGCAGAGGTCGCCGTAGTCCGCGACCTTGGGGGCGGCCTTGACGTTCACGACGAGCCCGTCCGTCCCCCAGATGTGCGGCACCGCGTAGACCTTGCCGTCGACCGTCGTGTTCTTCTTCGTGGCGTCGAACATCGAGTCGATGAACAGCTTCGCGTCGAGCTTCGACAGGTCGAGGGGCTTGTAGATGCCGAACTCCTGCTGCGGCCCGAGGATGCGGTCCTGGCTCGGCTGGGCGAGGTCGAAGCCCGCCCCTTGCGTCGCGCGCAGCTTCGAGATCATCTCCTCGTTGTTCGAGAGCGTGACCTCGACCTCGATCCCGGTCTCCTTGGTGAACTGCTGCACGACGTCTGCCGGCGCGTAGTCGGCCCAGGTCAGGAGCCTGAGCTTCTCGGCCGCAGATGCCGGCCCGGCGAGAAGGGCGGCCGCCAGAGCGGCCCAAAGAACGGTCCTGGTCTTCATCGCAATCTCCCCTGTCGGCCTGAATCGCCGTTGGGCCCGGCCTTCCGCGCCATGCAAGGCCATGGCCCCGCGCTGCCACGATCATGTGACGGCCGCCCGCCCGCGTCACGCGTTTTTTCGCCAACCTCTCCCGGAGGGAGAGGTCGAGTCGCGCGGAGCGCGACCGGGTGAGGGGTACGCCGTCAGGGGCGGAGCCGGTACGGGCGGCGGCGCCGCGCCTTCTGTGGAGAGGGCGGGCCCTCACCCCTGCCCCTCTCCCGTCCGGGAGAGGGGTCGCGCGTCACGCTTCACCACCGTACCGAGGAGAGATTTTCGCGGCCGCTGGGGCACGGGCGGCGCGGTACGGCGTTGGTGTCCCAATGCAAGTTGCCGCATGGCCCGAGACGCCTGAGGAGCGCCCGGTTCCCAGCCCGGTTCGCGGCGGGGCGGTCGTCGTCCATGCGCCGCCCGACCTCGGCTTCGCCGATCCTCACGAGGCTGCGACCCGCCGGGAGGTCGCGCGCCGGCTCGCAGGCTTGCGCGGGGCGGAGTTCGCCGGCGCCTACGATCCCGCCCTCCCCTACGTGCCGCCGGTCTACTTCGTGCCGGGCGCAACCCTCGTCGGCGTCGCTGCGGCGCAGGCCCTCGGCATCCGCTGCGAGCACGACCTGTTCGGCGGCGTCGTCCCGCACGCCTTCGTGGCCACGAAGGCGATCACCCATCCCCTCGTCCGCCCGGACGCCGAGGCGCCGGAGGGCTGGTCCGAGGCGTTCCCGGAGCGGGTGCGCGGCGCGGCGCTCGCCGGGTTCTCGGCCTTCTCTCTCGCCGACGCCACCGAGGCCGGCGCCCGGCTCCTGGAGCTCGGTCCCGTGCGGGTGAAGCCCGTGCGGGCGACGGCCGGGCGCGGGCAGACGGTCGTGGCGGACGCCGTCGCCCTCGCCCAGGCGCTCGCCCCGATGGACGCCGGGGAGCTTGCGGTCTACGGGTTGGTGCTGGAGGAGAACCTTCAGGACGTGACGACCTACAGCGTCGGGCAGGTGCGAGTCGCGGACCTCGTCGCGACCTACTGGGGCACGCAGCGCCTCACCTTCGACGGCGCCGGCGAGACGGTCTACGGCGGCTCCGACCTCGTCGTGGCGCACGGCGGCTTCGACGCGCTCCTCGCCCTCGGCCTATCCGAGGAGGCCCGCCTCGCCGTCGACCAGGCCCGCGCCTACGACGAGGCGGCCGGGGCATGCTTCCCGGGACTCTTCGCCTCGCGCCGCAACTACGATGTGGCGCGGGGGCGCGACGCCGACGGGCGCCGGCGCTGCGGCGTGCTGGAGCAGTCGTGGCGCATGGGCGGCGCGTCGAGCGCCGAAATCGGGGCGCTCGAAGCCTTCCGGGCCGACCCCTCCTTGATGGCCGTGCGCGCCTCCTCGATGGAGGTCCACGGCGACGGCGCGGAGCCGCCGCCGCACGCAGCCGTGTACTTCCGGGGCATCGACGAGCGCCTCGGCCCGCTCCTCAAATACGCCGTGGTCGAGCCCCTATGACGACGCGGATCAGGCCGGTCCCGGTCGCGGTCGACGGGCAGTCGCTGTCCGGCACCCTGGTCGAGCCGGGGCGCAAGGTGCCGGGCGTGCTGTTCGTGCACGGCTGGGGCGGCAGCCAGGAGCAGTACCTCGCCCGCGCCCGCGAGATCGCGGCGCTCGGCTGCGTCTGCCTGACCTTCGACCTGCGCGGCCACGCCGGCACGAAGGAGCAGCACGAGACCGTCACGCGGCAGGAAAACCTCGACGACGTGGTCGCGGCCTACGACATCCTCGCGGGGCATCACGGCGTCGACCGGGACTCCATCGCGGTCGTCGGCAGCAGCTACGGCGGCTACCTCGGCGCGATCCTGACCGAGCTTCGCCCGGTGCGCTGGCTCGCGCTGCGCGTGCCCGCGCTCTACAAGGACGAGGATTGGCCGCTGCCGAAGGAGCAGCTCAAGAAGTACGGCCTCGCCGAGTACCGGCAGCACGCCATCCGCCCCGAGGACAACCGGGCGCTCAAGGCCTGCGCGGCGTTCCGCGGCGACGTCCTCGTGGTCGAGTCCGAGCACGACGACATCGTGCCCCATCCGGTGATCGCGAACTACGTCGCGGCCTTCGAGAACGCCCACTCCCTGACCTACCGCGTCATCAAGGATGCCGACCACAAGCTCTCCGACGACGCCTGGCAGCGCGCCTACACCGCCCTCCTCGTGACCTGGGCGACCGAGATGATTTTGGGCGCCCGTGAGGGCGGTGCGGCGCTCAGAGCCGACACGCGCCCGACGCAGGCCGCCGCGCAGTAGGCGCCGCCGGGCGGCGTGCTCCCCCGGCCCCTCACCCGCTCGCTTCGCGAGTCGGCCTCTCCCCGCAAGCGGGGAGAGGAGAGTCACCCCTCGACCAGCACGGTCTTGACGTTGACGAACTCGAGGATGCCGTAGCGGGAGCACTCGCGGCCGTAGCCGCTATCCTTCACGCCGCCGAAGGGCAGGCGCGGGTCGGAGCGGACGTTGCCGTTGACGAAGGCGAGGCCCGCCTCGAGCTCGTCGGCCGCGATGCGTTCGCCGCGGGCGAGGTCGCGGGTGACGACGGCCGAGCCGAGACCGAACTGCGAGGCGTTGGCGATGCGGATGGCCTCGGCCTCGTCCTTCGCCTCGATGACGGCCGCCACGGGCCCGAAGATCTCCTCGTCGTAGGCCGGCATGCCGGGGCGCACGCCGGCGAGCACGGTGGCCGGATACCAGGCGCCGGGGCGGTCCGGCACCTTGCCCCCGGTCAGCACCCGGGCGCCCTTGGCGACGCTCTCCTCCACTTGGCTGTGGATGTCGTCGCGGGCGTGGACGCTGACGAGCGGCCCGAGCTTCGTGTCCGGGTCGCGCGGGTCGCCCATGCGGAACGTCTCCATCCTCTCGGCGAAGGCGCGCTCGAAGGCCTCCCGCACCTGCGGCACCACGATGAAGCGCTTGCCGGCGATGCAGCTCTGCCCGGCGTTGACCATGCGGGCCGCGGCGCAGACCTCGGCGGCGCGGGCGACGTCCGCGTCCTCCAGCACGAGATAGGCGTCCGAGCCGCCGAGCTCGAGGACGCTCTTCTTCAAGGCGCCGCCGGCCGAGGCCGCGACCTGGCGGCCGGCCTCCACGCTGCCCGTGAGGGTGACGGCGGCGATGGCGCGGTCCTCGATCAGGGCCTTCACGTCCCGGCTCGGGATCAGCACCGTGCGGAAGAGGTTCTCGGGGAAGCCCGCCTCGCGGAACACGTCCTCGATCGCGAGGGCTGAGCCCGGCACGTTGCTGGCGTGCTTGAGGACGACGGCGTTGCCGGCCATGAGGGCGGGCGCGGCGAAGCGGAAAGCCTGCCAGAACGGGAAGTTCCACGGCATCACGGCAAGCACGACGCCGAGGGGGTTGTGGGTGATAAAAGCTTTCGGGCCGCCGATGTCGACGGGCTCGCGGGCGAGGAATTTCTCGGCATTGTCGGCGAAGAAGTCGCAGTTGAAGGCGCACTTCTCGACCTCGGCCCGTCCATCCTTCAGGAGCTTGCCCATCTCGGCCGTCATCAGGCCGGCGAACTCTTCCTGGCGGGCCCGCAGGACCGCCGCCGCCTTCTTCACCAGCCGAGCGCGCTCGGCGAAGGGGACCTTGCGCCAGCCCTCGAAGGCGCGGCGCACGTCCCGGGCGATGGCGAGGGCCTCCTCGGGGCTGTGGCCCTCGTAGGTGCGCCCGGGCGCCTCGGTCGCGGGGTCAACGGTCGGGAAGCGGGGGCGGCCTTGGGGGGCGCGGCCCGGCTCGCGGGCGTGCGACTGGTCGCGTTCGGGCTGCCGGCTCTGGTCCATGGCTGAATTCCTTGTGAGGGCGCGTGCGCCCGTGCGTGCGGTGTCGTTGCACCCGGGGGGCGGCGTGCGTCAAGCGTCCGCGGCGCGCCTCAGGAACGGCCGGAGCGCGGCGAGCGCGGCGTCGGGCGCCTCCTCGGGGATGTAGTGGCCGCAGTCGATGGCGTGGCCCTCGACGTCGTCGGCCCAGTCGCGCCAGATCGCCGGCACGTCGTACCAGCCGCCGACGTGGCCCCGCGCGCCCCAGAGCGCGAGCAGCGGGCAGGCGATGCGCCGCCCGGCGGCGCGGTCCTGGGCGTCGAGGTCGAAATCGTAGGTCGCGCCGGCCCGGTAGTCCTCGCACATGGCGTGGATCGTCGCCGGGTCCGAGGCGCAGCGCATGTACTCGGCGAGCGCCACGGGATCGAACAGCGCGCGGCCACGGTGGAAGTGGAACGCCTCGGGGTCCGCGGCGATGACGCGCTCCGGAAAGGGGTGGGGCTGCGCGAGGAAAAACCAGTGCCAGTAGCCGAGCGCGAAGGACATGTCGGTGCGCCGGTACATCTCCCACGTCGGCACGATGTCGAGGACGGCGAGGGCCGCGACCCGCTCGGGGTGGTCGAGGGCCATGCG
This sequence comes from Beijerinckiaceae bacterium, assembly GCA_036386395.1. Lineage (GTDB taxonomy): Bacteria > Pseudomonadota > Alphaproteobacteria > Rhizobiales > Beijerinckiaceae > JAJKJG01. Next base: position 13,718 of record DASVVU010000281.1, read on the forward strand.
GTAGGCGCAGCGCCCGCCCCTGTCGTGCCCGACGACGCAGAAGCGCTCGAACCCAAGCGCCCGCATGACCGCGACCTGATCGCGTGCCATGGCGCGCTTTGAGTAGGGCTCGTGGTCCGGCGCCGTCGGCGGCTTTCCGCTGTCGCCGTAGCCGCGCAGGTCGGCGCAGACGACGGTGTGGTCCGCGGCGAGCACGGGCGCGACCTTGTGCCAGATCGCGTGCGTCTGGGGATAGCCGTGCAGGAGAAGCACCGGCGGCCCGCTGCCGCCGTGGCGCACGCAGATCGCCGCCTCGGGAGTCTCGACCAGCGTGCGCGTGAAGCCTTCGAACATGCGTTCGCCTCCACCTCTCCCCTACGCCGGGAGAGGCGTTCGCCGCAGCTCCGCGCAGAAGACTCAGTCGTCGCCGCGCTCGTACTTGAAGGAGACCTTGAGCTTCGTCCGGTACAGCTCGACCTTGCCGTCCTTGAGCTGGATGTCCTGCTCCGTCACCTCGGCGATGCGCAGGTCGCGGAGCGACTCCGCCGCCCGCTCGACCGCGACCCTGGCCGCCTGCTCCCACGATTCCGTGCTGGTTCCGATGAGCTCGATCACCTTGTAGACGCTCTCGGCCATGGGGTCCTCCCGGGTTGAACCGCAGGATCGTAGGGCGGCGAGCGCGGATTGGCGAGCGCGATCCGGGGCGGCGTCAGATGATGCGGGCGCGGATCGCGGTGACGATCATCTCGGTCGCGATGACGACGGAAAAGATCGTGGCGAGGACCACGGCGACCTGGTCCCAGTAGAGGAGGTTGAGGGCGGTATCGAGGGCGACGCCGATGCCGCCGGCGCCGACGAGGCCCAGCACCGCCGATTCGCGGATGTTGATGTCCCAGCGGAACAGGGCGATCGACCAGAAGGCCGGGCGCGCCTGCGGCCAGTAGCCCATGAGGATGGTCGAGAGCTTCGGCGCGCCCGCGGCCGCGAGCGCCTCGATCGCGCCGCGGTCCGCCTCCTCCAGGGCCTCGGCGAAGAGCTTGCCGGTGAAGCCGATCGAGCGGAAGGCGATGGCGAGCGTCCCGGCGAGCGGCCCCGGCCCGAACACCGCCACGAACAGGAGCGCCCAGACCAAGGAATTCACCGAGCGCGAGGTCACGAAGACGAACTTGGCGAGGAGGTTGAGGGCGGCGTTCGGGGTGACGTTGCGGGCCGCGACGAGGCCGACCGGCACCGCCATCACGAGCGCCAGGAGCGTGCCCAGCGTCGCGATGTGGATCGTCTCGACGAGGGCGTCGAGGGTCGGGTGGAGATAGCGCCAGTCCATCGGCCACATGCGGCCGAAGAGATCCCCGATCTGCGCCGGGGCGTCGTAGAGGAACTCCGGGATGACCTCGACGGTGCGCAGCGACGCGACGACCGCCGCGGCGGCCGCGAGATAGAAGGCATAGCGGGCGAGGCGCTGCCCGGGCGTGAAGCGGCGCCAGTCCCGGTCGAGGGTCTCTGCGACCGTCACTGGAACACGCGCCTCGCCCAACCCGAGACGATCTCGGCCGCCATGATCAGCGCCACGATCACGATCAGAATCGCGAGCACGACGTCGAAGTCGAAGCGCTGGTAGGCCGTGAACAGGGTCGCACCGATGCCGCCGCCGCCGACGATCCCGACCATGGTCGAGTTCCGAAGGTTCGAGTCGAGCTGGTAGGTCGCAAAGCCGATGAAGCGCGGCAGCACCTGCGGCTGCACGCCCATGATCAGCACGTTGAGGAAGCCGGCCCCGGTCGCGCGCACGGCCTCGACCTGCTTCAAGGAGATCTCCTCGATCGCCTCGGCGAAGAGCTTCGCGATGAAGCCGAGGGAGGCGACGATCAGGGCCATGATGCCGGCGAGCGCCCCGAACCCGAGCGCCTTCACGAACAGGATCGCGACGATGATCGGGTGGAAGGAGCGGCAGAGCGCGATGAAGGTGCGGGTCGGCCAAGTCACCCACGGCGGCATCAGGTTGCGGGCCGCCATGAGCCCGACGGGGAGCGAGAGCAGGATGCCGAAGAAGGTCGCGATGACGGCGATCTGCAGGCTCTCGACGATGCCGTCGGCGAGGAGCCGCCAGCGCTCGAAGTTCGGCGGGAACATGCGGGCGAGGAAGCGCCCGCCGTGCTCGAGCCCGGCGGCGAAGCGCTCGAAGGTGAAGCCGAGCCGCGAGCCGGCGTAGACGACGTAGAGCGCAAGCGCGATCCAGCCGAGGCGGGCCGGCCAGCTCGCCTCGAAGGCCCGGCGCGGCGCGGTAGGGGCAGGAGCCTCGGCGGGGGCGCTCATTCGAGCCAGCTCTCGCCGCCGTAGATGCGCTTCAGGTGCGCGTCCGCGAGCCCGCCGGGCGGGCCGTCGTAGACCACCGCGCCGCCGGTCATGCCGACGATTCTTTCAGCGAAGCGGCGCGCGAGCTCGACGTTGTGGATGTTGACGACGACCGGGATGTCGCGCTCGCCGGCGAGCCGGGCCATGAGCTCCATGATCTCGACCGAGGTCTTGGGGTCGAGGGACGAGGTCGGCTCGTCGGCAAGCAGGATGTCGGGCTCCTGCATGACGGCGCGGGCGATGCCGACCCGCTGACGCTGGCCGCCGGACAGCGCGTCGGCGCGCTGCGTCGCGAAGCCGGCGAGCCCGACGGCGTCGAGGAGGCCGAAGGCGCGCTCGACGTCCGCCGCCGGGAACTTGCGCAGCCACGCCCGCCATGCCGGCACGTAGCCGAGGCGGCCGCACAGGAGGTTCTCCATCACGGTCAGGCGCTCGACGAGGTTGTACTCCTGGAACACCATGCCGATGCGCCGCCGCGCCCGCCGTAAGGCGACGCCCGAGAGCTTTGCGAGGTCCTGGCCGCGAAAGAGGATCTCGCCCGCGGTCGGCTCGACGAGGCGGTTGATGCAGCGGATGAGCGTCGACTTGCCGGTCCCGGAGGGGCCGATGACGGCGGTCATGCCCCGCCCGGGGATTGCAAGGTCGATGTCCTTCAGGACCGGCACCCCCGGCCGGTACTCCTTGCGCAGGCCGCGGATCAGGAGCGCGCGGGGGTCGGGCGCGGGCTCCGCCGCGGTCGCGACGGCCGCGGTCGCGGCTTCGGCGGTCACGGCTTCTTCGCTTCCTCGGCCTTCTTGCGCGCGGCCTCGGCCTCGCGGGCGGATTCGCGCTCGTAGGCGGCCTTGTTGTAGGGCGTGCCCGAATCCTCGGCCACCTTGCGCACGATCGCCCAGTCCTTCTGGTAAGAGATCGGCAGAAAGCGGTCGTCGCCGTTGAATTCCTTCGTCATCTCAGGGGTGAAGCGGAAGTCGTAGAAGCACTGCCTGAGCTTCGCCGCAAGCTCCGGCTTGAGGTCGTGCGCGTGGGCGAAGGACGAGGTCGGGAACACCGCGCTCCTGTAGACGATGCGGAAGTCCTCGGCCTTGATCGTGCCGCGCGTGACCATGCGGTCGAACACGTCGGAGGCCACCGGGCCGGCGTCGTAGTCGCCGGCGCGCACGCCGAGGATGGTCTTGTCGTGCCCGCCCGAGAACAGGGGCTGGTAGTCGGCGCCGGGCTTCAGCCCGTGCTCCGGGAAGAGCGCGAGCGGCGCGAGGTGCCCGGAGTTGGAGGACGGCGCCGTGTGGGCGACCTTCTTGCCCTTGAGGTCGGCAAGCGTCTGGTACGGGCTGTCTTTTCGGACGACCATGGCGAGCTGGTAGCCGCGCACCTTTTCGGCCGTGCCCTTCGCGGCGAACGGCACGGCGCCCGCCATGTTGACGGCGAAGCCCGTGGGCCCGGTCGAGAAGCCCGCCACGTGCAGCCGCCCGGAGCGCATGGCCTCGATCTCGGCCGAGTTCGACTGGACCGGGTAGTACACCACCCGCTTGCCCGTGCACTGGGCGAGGTAGTCCGTGAGCGGCTTGAAGATGTTCTGGTACACCGCCGGGTCCTCGACCGGCGTATAGGCGAAGACGAGGGTCGAGGGATCGCGCAGCTTGGCGGGATCCGCCGGCACGTCGGCGACGAGGTCGCCGTTCGCGTCGCAGTAGAGGTCGTCGAGCTGGCCCCGGTTGGGGCAGTTCCCTTGAGCCGCCGCCGGTCCGGCGAGCCACGCGAATCCCGCCGCCACGCCGGCGAGCGCCAAGCCTCTGAGCATCGTTTCCTCCTGGTCCTCGTTCCTTCAAGGCCGGATCGAGCCGGCGCTTCGGCCGGGCGAAGCTAACCGCCGAAGCGCCCGGTTGGGAAGGACCCCGGCTGCGCCGGCCGCAGTAGGCGCGGCGCTTGCCGGCTGCTAATTAGCCTCTCCTCAAGGCCGGCTTCAGCCGGGAGGAGGAAACGCCCATGCTGCGACCGTTCGGATATGCCGCCCTGCTGTTGACGCTCGGCACCGCTCCGGTGCGGGCCGAGGACCCGCTGCCGCGCGCGACCCCTGAATCGGTCGGGATGTCGTCCGAGCGCCTCGCGCGGCTCGACGCGGCGCTGAAGGCCGAGGTCGAGCGCGGGCGCCTGCCGGGCGCCGTCGTCGCAGTCGCCCGCCGCGGGCGGCTCGTGCACTACGAGGCCTATGGCCATGTCGACCCCGCGGCCAAGACGACGATGCCCCGCGACGGCATCTTCGCCATCGCCTCGATGACGAAGCCCTTCGTCGGCACGGCGATCATGATGCTCCTCGAGGAGGGGAAGCTCGCCCTCAACGACCCGATCGAGCGCCACCTGCCCGAGCTCGGCAACCGCCGCGTCGCGACCCTCGACGAGACGGCGCCCGCGAACGGCCAGCTCGCGACCGTGCCGGCGCGGCGCCCGGTCACGATCCTCGACCTCGCCCGCCACACCTCCGGCATCACCTACGGCGGGCGCGGCACGACACCGGTGCACAAGATGTATCCGGCTTCCTCGAACTGGGCCGGCGAGAACCTGACCGGGGCGGAATTCCTGAAGCAGCTCGCCGCGGCGCCGCTGCTCTATCAGCCCGGCACGGTGTGGGACTACAGCCTGTCCATCGACGTGCTCGGCCTCGTGGTCGAGAAGGTATCGGGCAAGCCGCTCTCCGCGTTCCTCCAGGAGCGCCTGTGGCGTCCGCTCGGCATGAAGGACACGGGCTTCGTGGTCCCGGCTTCGAGCGCCTCCCGCCTCGCCCGCCCGCTCGCGACCGACCCCGACACGGGCAAGCCGCAGAGCGTGCCGGACCGCTCGAAGCCCCTCAAGTTCGAATGCGGCGGCGGCTGCGCCGCCTCGACCGCCGGCGACTACCTGCGCTTCGCCCAGATGCTCCTCGACGGCGGCGCGCTCGACGGCACCCGCATCCTCGGCAGGAAGACGGTCGAGGCCATGACGGCCGACCAGATGACGCCGGAGATCTCGAACCGCATCGCCGTGACGGACCCGAACGCCGCCGGCTACGGCTTCGGCGTCACCGTCGCGGTGCGCCCGGCGACCGGAGGCGGCGGCGGCCTCGTCGGCAGCCCCGGCGACTTCTACTGGAACGGCGCTTACGGCACGCTTTGGTGGGCCGACCCTGAGGAGCGCCTCGCCGTCGTCTTCATGACCCACACGCCCGGCGACCAGCGCCGCGAGTACCGGCGGCTCGTGAACGCCCTCGTGTATCAGGCGATCGTCGAGTAGCGGCGGCGCGGGACGCGGGGTGCGCCCCCGCGTCCTCGGCGCAGCGCGCCTTTAGGGGAAAAAGGCGCGGGCCAGCATGAGGACGGCGCCGAGCCCGATCATGGCGAGGCCCGGCCAGTTCGATTTGAGCCCGAAGCCGGTGCCGCTGAACTGGTGGCTCTCGCCCCGAAAGCGCCCGAGCCAGTTGCCCTTCGCCGCCGTGAACAGCACGCCGGCGACGATCAACAGCGCGCCGAGCCAGATGAGCAGCATGTGTCCCCTCCCCCACTTTCGCCGCGATGCTAGCGCGCGGCGCGGACGCTGTGAATGGCGCACCCGTTCGCCGGCCCCATGACCCTGCGTTGTGGCGGCAAGAAACGACGACCTGCGGGCCATGGCGTCGGGAAGCGATTCGATGACATGTGACGAGGAGGGCGCGGAGCTGCGGTCATGTCGGTTGCCATTAACCTGAAGCGCCTCGAGCGCTCCGGCGACGGAGGCTGGCTGGTCGTGTTCGAGGTGAGGGGCTTCACCGCGTTCGAAGTCCCGGTCACGCTCGGACCGGGCTTTCCCGAGGACGTGGAGGCGGTGAGAGCCGCAAGGGGCGCGCTCCGCAGCTTGTTCCGCGAAGCCGCCAAGGCCGCGGCGGCCGACGACGAAGAGATCAAGCCGTCCGCCGGCGCGCAACCGGGATCGAGTTAGAGGTTCGGCGGAAGCCCCGTTACACGGGGTGCCGCTCCCGCCCGGCCCGCGAATGATCCGCCTTCCGGCGCATGGCGCCTCCCCGTGCGTCCGTGCTAAACGGCTCGTCCGAGGCATTGATCCGGATCGGCCGGGGCGCGACTCCGAAGCCGGTCTGCGAGCCTTAAACCTCGTCAACCAGGAGGAAGCAGGATGCGTGTTCTCGTGTTAGCGCTCGGAACGGCGGTTGTTGCGGCCGCGCCCGCCCACGCCCAGGACGCCGCCGCCGGGGAGAAGATCTTCGCCCAGTGCCGGGCGTGCCACCAGGTCGGCGAGAGCGCCAAGAACGCGGTCGGCCCGGTGCTCAACGGCCTGTTCGGGCGCAAGGCCGGCACGGTCGAGGGCTACAGCTACTCGCCGGCGAACAAGAACTCCGGCATCACCTGGGATGAGGCCACCTTCCGCGAGTACATCAAGGACCCGAAGGCCAAGATCCCCGGGACCAAGATGATCTACCCCGGCCTCAAGGACGAGCAGCGCATCAACGACCTCGTCGCCTACCTCAAGCAGTTCGACGCCACGGGCAAGAAGTCGGCGCAAGCGCCGGCCGGCGCACGGCTCGCAAGGGCGGAGTAAAAACCCCTCCCCTGTTCCGGGGCGGCCCGATGAGTTCCCTGCGGAACGTACCTTTATTCGTCATGGCCGGGCTTGGCCCGGCCATGACGCAGAGAGAGTACTCGCAAGCAGCCGCTCGAGACCGGCCGTCACGCCGTCCCCTGCGTCAGGGCGTGCGTCGAAAAGCCGAATGAACAAAGTTTCGGCGGCAATTGACAATCAGCGCGGCAGTGCATGATCATCGCACGTGCGGGCCTCTCCTGGGGGGTTCGACGTTCGTGCGTCTTCTTCCCTTGCGGCCGTCGATGGGCTCGAAGGGCAAGAGCCGGAAAGGTCGCCAGACAAGCAAGAATATCGGGGTCCGATACAGCACCAGCTCATCGATTTTCGATCCATGTCCTCCAGGCAAGGATGACGAGAGAATGGCCATAGCGATCGTACTGCTCCTCATCGCGGTGGGCTCCGTGGTGTTCCACATGGTGAGCCCGTGGTGGTGGACGCCGATCGCTTCGCACTGGAGCTACATCGACCACACGCTCACCATCACCTTCTGGATCACCGGGGCCGTCTTCGTCGCGGTCGTCGGATTCACGGCCTACTGCGTCTGGCGCTTCCGCCACAAGCCGGGCCAGACGGCGCTCTACGAGCCCGAGAACAAGAAGCTCGAGTGGTGGCTCACCGTCGCGACGGCGGTCGGCGTCGCCGCGATGCTGGCGCCGGGCCTCTACGTCTGGCACCAGTTCGTGACCGTGCCGCACGACGCGACCGAGGTCGAGGTCGTCGGCCGGCAGTGGTCCTGGAGCTACCGCCTGCCCGGCAAGGACGGCAAGCTCGGCACCTCCGACACCCGCCTCGTCTCGGCCGACAACCCCCTCGGCCTCAACCCGAACGACCCCAACGGCAAGGACGACGTCGTCATCGAGACCGAGGACCTGCACCTGCCCATCGGCAAGCCGGTCAAGATGCTGCTGCGCTCGGTCGACGTCCTGCACGATTTCTACGTGCCGGAGTTCCGCGGCAAGATGGACATGATCCCGGGCCTCGTCACCTACTTCTGGATGAC
>DASVVU010000282.1:0-5321 GCA_036386395.1 Beijerinckiaceae bacterium
GCCGCACGGCGAAGTCCTGGGACGAGGGCCGCTTCGCCCGCTCCGTCGTGCCGGTCAGGGACGTGAACGGCATCACGATTCTTTCCAAGGACGAGCACATGCGGCCCTCGACCGACATGCAGTCGCTCGGGCAGCTCAAGCCGTCGTTCGTGCAGATGGGCGAGATGGGCGGCTTCGACGCCGTCGCGATCGACGCCCACCCCGAGGTCGAGTTCGTCAACCACGTCCACCACGCCGGCAACTCCTCGGGCATCGTCGACGGCGCCGCCGCGGTGCTGATCGGCACGAAGGAGGCAGGCGACGCGGCGGGGCTGAAGCCTCGCGCTCGCATCCGCGCCTTCGCCAACATCGGCTCCGAGCCGGCCATGATGCTGACCGGCCCCGTCGACGTGACCGACAAGGTCCTGCTCCGCGCCCGGATGACGAAGGACGACATCGACCTGTTCGAGATCAACGAGGCCTTCGCCTCCGTGGTGCTGCGCTACCAGCAGGCGTTCGACCTCGACCCCGAGCGGGTCAACGTCAACGGCGGCGCCATCGCCATGGGCCATCCGCTCGGCGCCACCGGCGCCATGATCCTCGGCACCGTGCTGGACGAGCTCGAGCGCACGGGGAAGCAGACCGCCCTCGTGACGCTCTGCATCGGCGCCGGCATGGGCACGGCGACGATCATCGAGAGAGTCTGAGGGGCGGCGCCGTGCCGAAGATCGACATCGCGTCGGTTCCTGTCCGCGAGCGGACGGCCTATCCGCCTCTCTATGCCGGTGCCGTCAAGGGCCGCCTGTTCCAGGCGCTCGGCGACGCGGCCGGGCTGACGCAGTTCGGCGTCAATCTCGTGCGGTTGAAGCCCGGCGCGGCCTCGTCGCAGCGGCACTGGCACGAGAACGAGGACGAGTTCCTGATCGTGCTCGAAGGCGAGCTCGTGCTCGTCGAGGACGAGGGCGAGACGATTCTTCGGGCCGGCGACGCCGCCGGCTTCAAGGCCGGCGTGCCGAACGGCCACCACCTCCTCAACCGCACGCAGCGGGACGGGGTGTTCCTGGTCGTCGGCTCGCGCGCGCCGGCCGAACGCGCGCATTATCCCGACCTTGACCTTCTCTACGAGAAGACCGACGGCCGGGTCCGCTACACCGACAGGGCAGGCCGGCCTTTCGCCTGAATGGCGGCGCCGATCATTGAGAGGATTTGAAATGGTCGATCCTAAGACCGTGAAATGTAGGACCGGCGATCCTCCGATCCGGATCGTATATGAAGGTGAATACGGAGAGGCCGTGGCGATCGTTCCGTCGCCAGACGGCAAGCACAGGGTTGCTCTTCGCTGGGACACCTTCCCCTATTTTAAATCAGGAGAACCAGCCTGGTTTGAAGTGCCGGAGTGGATGAACGAGGACGTTCTTGCCTCAGCGGCTCGTCGCTTGGCTGATGACGTCGAGAAGAGGAAGACGAAATGAACCTCACGCATTTCCGCTTCGACACCGACACCGACGGCATCGCAACAGCGACCTGGGACAGCCCCGGGCGGTCGATGAACGTCATCGACCTTAACGTGATCAAAGAGCTATCGCAGATCGTCGAGGCGGTCGCCTCGGATGCCGCCATCAAGGGCTGCGTCGTCACCTCCGGCAAGGATTCTTCTTTCTCGGGCGGCGCCGATCTCACGATGCTCCAGGGCCTGGGTGCGCTCTACGAGAAATTCGCCCGCGAGAAGGGCGAGGAGGAGGCGATGCGCGTCTTCTTCGAGGAGTCGCGCAGGCTGTCGCTGCTCTACCGGCGCCTCGAGACCTGCGGCAAGCCGTTCGCGGCCGCGGTCCACGGCGCCTGCCTCGGCGGCGCCTTCGAGCTGGCGCTCGCCTGCCACTACCGCGTCGTCTCCGACGCCGACCAGACCCGCGTCGGTCTGCCCGAGATCAAGGTCGGCCTATTTCCCGGGGCTGGCGGCACGCAACGGGTCGCGCGCCTGATGCAGAGCGGCGACGCCCTCCAAATGCTTTTTAAAGGCGAGCAGATCCGCCCCTTGATGGCACGCAACATGGGCTTGGTCCATGAGGTCGCGCCGCGCCAAGAAATCGTCGAGAAGGCGAAGGCCTGGATCAGGGGCGGCGGCTCCGCGGTCGCGCCCTGGGACCAGCCGAAATTCAAGGCGCCCTCCGGCAAGGTCTATTCGCCCGCCGGCATGATGACCTGGCCGCCCGCCAACGCGATCTACCGTCGCGAGACCCACGACAACTACCCGGCCGCGAAGGCGATCCTGCAGTCCGTCTACGAGGGCCTGCAGCTGCCGATGGACATCGCGCTGAGGGTTGAGTCCCGCTACTTCGCGAAGATCCTGCGCTCGAAGGAAGCGGCGGCGATGATCCGCACGCTGTTCATCTCCATGGGCGAGCTCAACAAGGGCGCGCGCCGCCCCGCGAACGTGCCGGCCACGAGCCTCAAGAAAATCGGCGTGCTCGGCGCCGGCTTCATGGGTGCCGGCGTCGCCTATGTCTCCGCGAACGCCGGCCTCGAGGTCGTGCTCGTCGACCAGACGCTGGAAGCGGCCGAGAAGGGCAAGGCCCACTCGCACAAGCTCATGACCGACCAGGTCATGAAGGGCCGCGCCAAGACCGCCGACCGCGACGCGCTTCTTGCCCGCATCACGCCCACCGCCGACTACGCGGCGCTCGCCGACTGCGACCTCGTCGTGGAAGCTGTGTTCGAGGACCCAAAGGTCAAGGCCGAAGCGATCCAGAAGGTCGAGGCGGTGGTGCGGCCCGACACGATCTTCGGCTCGAACACCTCGACGCTGCCGATCTCCGGCTTGGCCGCGGCTTCCAAGCGCCCGGACCAGTTCATCGGCATCCACTTCTTCTCGCCGGTGGAACGCATGATGCTGGTCGAGATCATCATGGGCAAGGACACCGGCGACAAGGCGCTCGCGACCGCCCTCGACTACGTGCGCCAGATCAAGAAGACGCCGATCGTCGTCAACGACGCCCGCGGCTTCTTCGCCAACCGCTGTGTCGGCGCCTACATCCTCGAAGGCCACCTGATGCTCGCCGAGGGCGTGCCGCCGGCCATGATCGAGAACGTTGCCCGCATGGCCGGCATGCCGGTCGGACCGCTGTCCCTCAACGACGAGGTCGCGATCGACCTCGCGCTGAAGATCGTCAAGGCCACGAAGGCGCAGCTCGGCGAGGGCGTCGTCAACCCGGCCCAAGAAAAGCTCCTCGTCGAGATGGTCGAGAAGCAGGGCCGGCTCGGCCGCAAGAACAAGAAGGGCTTTTATGATTATCCCGAGAGCGGGCCGAAGCGCCTGTGGCCGGGCCTCAAGGACCTGCAATCGACGCATCTCGACCCCGACAAGATCGACGTCGAGGAAATGAAGAGCCGCTTCCTCGTCACGCAGGCCCTCGAGGCGGCGCGCACCGTCGAGGAGGGCGTCGTCACCGACCCGCGCGAGGCCGACGTCGGCTCGATCATCGGCTTCGGCTTCGCCCCCTTCACCGGCGGCGCGCTGAGCTACATCGACTTCATGGGCGCGAAGGCCTTCCTGGCGCTCTGCGAGCGTCTCCAGGCGAAGCACGGCGACCGCTTCGCCCCGCCCAAGATCGTCCGCGACATGGCCGCGACCGGTGGGACCTTTTACGGGCGGGCGGAGGCGCGAAAGGCGGCGTAAGGCCTCTCAGGCCCGCCGCTCCAGCTCCCGCACGATCGCGTCGCCCATCTCGGAGGTGCCCAGCGCGTTGACGCCGGGGCCGGCGATGTCCTTGGTGCGGGCGCCGGCTGCGAGCGCGTCCGTGATGGCGCGGTCGAGGCGGTCGGCGGCCTCGCCGAGGCCGAAGGAGTAGCGCAGCGCCATCGCGAAGGAGCCGATCATGGCGATCGGGTTCGCGAGCCCCTTGCCGGCGATGTCCGGCGCCGAGCCGTGCACCGGCTCGTAGAGGGCGCGGCGCTTGCCCGTCTGCGGGTCCTCCGCCCCGAGCGAGGCCGACGGCAGCATGCCCAGCGACCCGGTGAGCATCGCGGCGACGTCGGAAAGGATGTCGCCGAAGAGGTTGTCGCAGACGATCACGTCGTACTGCTTCGGCCAGCGCACGAGCTGCATGGCGCAATTGTCGGCGAGCACGTGCTCGAGCTCGACCTCGGGGAACTCCTCGCGATGCACCTTCGCGACGACCTGCTTCCACAGGACGCCGGTCTTCATGACGTTGTTCTTCTCGGCCGACGACACCTTGTTGCGGCGCTTCTTGGCGAGATCGAAGGCGACGCGAGCGATACGCTCGATCTCGCCGGTCGTGTAGACCTGCGTGTCGACGCCGCGCTTCTCGCCGCTCTCCAGCGTCACGATCTCCTTCGGCTCGCCGAAGTAGACCCCGCCGGTGAGCTCGCGCACGATGACGATGTCGAGGCCCTCGACCACCTCGCGCTTGAGCGACGAGGCGTCGGCGAGGGCCGGATAGCAGATCGCGGGGCGGAGATTCGCGAAGAGGCCGAGGTCCTTGCGCAGGCGGAGCAGCCCGGCTTCCGGGCGGTGCTCGTAAGGGACATCGGCCCACTTCGGCCCGCCGACGGCGCCGAACAGCACGGCGTCGGCGGCTTGCGCACGCTTCATGGCGTCGTCGGTGATCGCCACCTTGTGGGCGTCGTAGGCCGCCCCGCCGACGAGGTTGGTCTCGGTCTCGAAGGAGGCGACACCGGCGCGGTCAAACCAGCGCACGAGCTTCTCCACCTCCCGCGCGACCTCGGGGCCGATGCCGTCGCCGGGGAGGAAGAGGATCTTATGCGTCGCCATGGATGCCCCGCGTTCTCAAGACTGTCATCGCCGGCCTTGAGCCGGCGATCTCGATGGGAGGGCTCTCCCCGATCGGGATGGCCGGGTCAACCCCCGGGTCAAGCCCGGGGGCGGCCATGACAACAGCGGCGTTACCGCCCCTTCAGCGCCTGCAGCACCTTGCCGCCGGGGCGCCCGGTCTGGCGCATGCCGATCTGGCTCTCCACCGCCTTGATGGCGTCGCGGGTCTTCTGGCCGACCTTGCCGTCGGGCTCGCCGACGTCGTAGCCGCGGGCGGCGAGGAGCTGCTGCAGCTCGCGCCGCTGCGCCCGCGACAGGGGCGGATCGTCCGTCGGCCATGCGGCCTGCACGCCCGGTCCCCCGCGCAGGCGGTCGGACAGGACCGCGATGGCGAGGCCGTAGGATTCGGCGGCGTTGTAGGAGTAGAGCGCGTCGAAGTTCCGCGTCACGAGGAAGGCAGGGCCGTCCTTGCCGGCGGGCAGGAGGATCGCGGCCTCGTAATCGCCGGAGAGGGGGCGCCCGCCGAAGCGGGTCACGCCCATGGCGGCCC
>DASVVU010000283.1:0-12282 GCA_036386395.1 Beijerinckiaceae bacterium
CAAGCACCGGGACGAGCCGCGCGGCATCGGCGGCATCTTTTACGATTATCATTGGTCCGGCGACCCGGATGCGGACCTCGCCTTCACGCGCGATGTCGGGGAAGCCTTCCTCCGCGTCTATCCGCACATTGTGCGCCGCAATTTCGCGAGTGCCTGGACGAAGGCGGACCGCCACGAGCAGCAGGTGCGGCGCGGGCGCTACGTCGAGTTCAACCTGCTCTACGACCGGGGCACCATCTTCGGCCTCAAGACCGGCGGCAACGTCGAGTCGATCCTCTCCTCCATGCCGCCGACCGTGCGCTGGCCCTGAGTGTGCATCTCTTCACATTGAGGCGTGCCCGCGCCCGATAGGCTGCCTGCCGTACGGCGTTTGCAGCCGGGGACGGAGGAGGGCGAGATGACGCGCTATCGTCGGAAAGCCTTGTCGGCGCGCGTGGCCGGTCCCGTGCGGCTCGAGCCGCGCCCCGCCGTGCCCCGGCCCGCCGGTCCGGCTTCCCCGCCAGCCCGGCCGGACCCGAGCTTCCTCAAGGAGAAGATCGCTCCGACCATCGTGACCTTCCTGGTGCTGACGGTCGGCGGGACCCTGATCACGTCGTACTTCCAGTTCAACCAATGGCGCCAGGCCACGGCCCTTTCCCGGTCGCAGGAGAGCCTGAAGCGGGGCGACGACACCGCGCAGCGCCTGTTCAGCCTCCTCTCCGAGCGGCACTACTACACGCTGAACGTGATCGGCACCTGGGCCGAGGATCACGATCAGCGCCATGCCGAGTGGATGGCGAAATACCGCAAGAGCATCGAGGACTGGAGCCTGAAATCGGACGCCATCCTGGCCCGCCTGCACGCGGATCTCGACGATCCGGTGGACACCGAGCGGCAGATTTCGGAGGCCGAGCTCCGGAAGGTGAGCTGCCAGACTCCGCTCATCAGGCAGGACGTGACCGCCGCCGATGGCCGACGCACGTTGGCGTTCGCGAGCGGAAAGACGGAGGAGCTATACAGCTCGCGGTTCATGCTGGCCGCGATCCAGTACTGCTTCCGCAACGTTTCGAACACCTTCTTCAATTTGCGGACCGAACGGGCGAGGGCCGATCTCGGACCCGAGGACAGGAAACGGATGATCCAGCCTCTGAAGGACGACATGGCCCACCTGTTGACCAACCAGAACCTGTTGCGCCGGAACATCCTGAACCAGCTGCGCTATCTCGCCGAGAACGACGCCATCCCGGACGTGCTGACCTGGGCCCAGGGAATGATCTCGAAGGGCGCGACAGTCCGCCCGGTGCCGCCCGCGCAGGCCCGGCCCCCGGCTTTCCAGCCGGTTGCCGCGGCCGCCGGCCTGCCGTCCGGAGAGGGTGCGTGGTGAACGCGACGAGGCAGCGCCGGTGACGGTTAGAGCGGGATGACTTCTCTTCGAGTGGTCATCCCGCTCTATCTCTTTGTTTAGGTATGGTCTTTTCCGAAAACCGGGTCCCACTTTTCGGGATCATGCCCTAGCTCTCGGCTCTTGAAGAGGTCAGGAGCGCCCGAGCGCCGCGCGGACGAGCTTCAGCGCGTCTTCGCTCGCCCATTCGGCCGGACCGCTCAGGTGGGCGAGCTCGCAGCCTTGCGGGTCGATCAGGAGCGTCGTCGGCATGCCGACGGCCTTGCCGATCTGGCGCAGGTCCTGGAAGACCTTGGCCTGCGGGTCGGCGTAGTAGGCGAGGCGGGCGACGCCCGCGTCCTTGAGCCAGGCCCGCGGCTTGTCGAGGTTGCGGGTGTCGATGTTGACGGCGACGACCTCGAAATCCTGTCCCCCTAGCTCGCCCTGGAGGCGGTCGAGGGCCGGCATCTCCTGGCGGCAGGGCACGCACCAGGTCGCCCAGAGGTTCAGGAGCACCGTCCTACCCTTGAGGCTTGCGAGACTCGTCGGGCTTCCCTCGGGATCGTTGAAGGCGAGGTCCGGCAGGGGCTTCGGCTCCGCTGCGACGTTGACGGCCGCGACCTCGCCCCGGGCGAAGGGCTTCAGGCGCTCGGCCACGGGCTTCGCGGCCCGGCACTCGGCGCTGTTGGCGGGGCCGGACAAAGTCCCGTATAGGGCGGCGCCGGCCGCAAGCGCGGCGGCAAGCGCCCCGATCAGGAGGGGCCGACGGGACGCGGTCATGATCCTCAAGGACACGGCGAAATGACGAACCGGATGTGGGGCGGGCGCTTCGCGAGCGGCCCGGCCGAGATCATGGAGGAGATCAACGCTTCCGTCGCGTTCGACAAGCGCCTCGCCCCCCAGGACATCCGCGGCTCCTTGGCGCACGCCGCGATGCTCGCCGCAACCGGCATCCTGCCGCATGACGATGTCAAGGCCATCGCGGAGGGCCTGAAGGCGGTCGAAGGCGAGATCGAGCGGGGCGAGTTCACGTTCTCGCGGGCCCTCGAGGACATCCACATGAACGTGGAGTCCCGCCTCAAGGACCTCGTCGGCGAGGCGGCGGGGCGCCTGCACACGGCGCGCTCGCGCAACGACCAGGTCGCCACCGACATGCGCCTGTGGGTGCGCGACACCGTCGACGGCCTCGACGCCCAGCTCGCCGACTTGCAAGTGGCGCTCGCCGAGAAGGCGCTCGCGTTCGCGGCCTGCGTCATGCCGGGCTTCACGCACCTCCAGCCGGCGCAGCCCGTGACCTTCGGCCACCATCTCCTCGCCTACGTCGAGATGCTGACGCGGGACCGCGGCCGCCTCGCCGACGCGCGCCGGCGCCTCAACGAATGCCCGTTGGGCGCAGCGGCGCTTGCCGGCACCTCGGTCCCGATCGACCGCTTCATGACGGCCGAGGCGCTCGGCTTCGACCGCCCGACCGCGAATTCCTTGGACTCCGTCGCCGACCGCGACTTCGTGCTGGAGACGCTGGCGGCGGCATCCATCTGCGCCGTGCACTTGTCGCGGTTCGCCGAAGAGATCGTCCTGTGGATGACGCCGCAGTTCGGCTTCGTGCGGCTCTCCGACCGCTTCACCACCGGCTCGTCGATCATGCCGCAGAAGCGCAACCCGGACGCCGCGGAGCTCGTGCGCGGCAAGGCCGGGCGCGTGGCCGGCGCTTTCCAAGCCCTCCTTGTCGTGATGAAGGGCCTGCCGCTCGCCTATTCCAAGGACATGCAGGAGGACAAGGAAGGCGCCTTCGACGCGCTGCACACCCTCTCGCTGTGCCTCGCCGCGGCCGCCGGCATGGTGCGCGACCTCGAGCCCGACCCGAAGGCGATGAAGCGCTGGGCCGGCGCCGGCTATTCGACGGCCACCGACCTCGCCGACTGGCTCGTGCGGACGCTCGGGATGCCGTTCCGCGACGCCCACCACGTCACGGGGCGCCTCGTGGCGCTGGCCTCGGGGCGCAAGGTCGGCCTCGAAAAGCTCACGCTCACGGACATGCGCACGGTCGAGCCGCGGATCACGGAGGAGGTCTTCTCGGTGCTCGGCGTCGAGAAATCCGTCCGCAGCCGCACGAGCTACGGCGGCACGGCGCCCGCGAACGTGCGGAAGCAGGCGCGGCGCTGGCTCGCCCGCCTTGCCAAGGAGGCGAAAGGCGCCCCGCCCCGGCCTGGGGACCGCGGGACACAGGAGGGGCCGAAACAGGCGGACCTCGACCGCGAGGCCTCGCTTCCGTAAACCGCTGCCGCTATGGTGCCGGCCTCAGTTCGGGGTTCTCGATGATTCCGTCCGTTCCCGTTTCCCTGCGCACGCTTGCGGCGGCGAGCCTGATCGCGCTTGCGCTCGCGGCCTGCGGGCGGCGCGGCCCCTTGGAGGCGCCGCCGGACGCTTCGACCGCCGCGGCGCAGCGCCAGCGCCAAGGCGGTCCGGCCATGGCGAACCCGACCGGCGCCGCCGTCGCGGGCCAGACCGAGATTCCGGCTGTCGCCCAGGCGCGCCGCTCCGAGGCGACCCCTCCGGCACCCGACGAGGACGACGCGGACGAGCTGCCCTCGAACATCGCCCCGACGCCGATACCCACTCCGAGCGCGGGCCGAAAACGCGGCGTCACGATCCCGAAGGAACCCTTCATCCTCGACCCGCTCTTGTGAGCTCAGGCCCGCGGGCGCGGCCCGCGCTCAGCCGAGGCCTGACCGATGCACCACTTCGACTACCGCGCCGGCGTCCTGCACGCCGAGGACGTCGACCTCCGGGCCTTGGCCGAAGATGTCGGCACGCCGTTCTACTGCTATTCCTCGGCGACGCTCGAGCGCCACTACCGCGTCTTCGCCGAGGCCTTCGCGGACGCCGACGCCCTCGTCTGCTACGCCGTCAAGGCGAACTCCAACCAGGCCGTGCTCAAGACCCTCGGGCGCCTCGGCGCCGGGATGGATATCGTGTCCGAAGGGGAGCTGCGCCGGGCGCTCGCCGCGGAGGTGCCGGCGGAGCGCATCGTGTTCTCCGGCATCGGCAAGACGCGCGTCGAGATGGCGGCCGGGCTCGACGCCGGCATCCTCTGCTTCAACGTCGAGTCGGAGCCCGAGATGGAGGCGCTCGCCGAGGTCGCGGGCGCGAAGGGGGTGCGCGCTCCGGTCTCCGTGCGGGTGAACCCGGACGTCGACGCGCGGACCCATCGGAAGATCGCGACCGGAAAATCCGAGAACAAGTTCGGCATCCCGATCTCGCGGGCCCGGGAGGTCTACGCCCGCGCGGCGCGGCTGCCGGCCCTCAAGGTCGTCGGCGTCGACATGCACATCGGCAGCCAGATCACCGACCTCACGCCCTTCGGCAACGCGACCGAGCTTCTCGCCGGGCTCGCCCGCGACCTCATGGCCGAGGGCCACGACCTGCACCACATCGACCTCGGCGGCGGCCTCGGCGTGCCCTACCGGGAGGACGAGGTGCCCCCGCCCGACCCCGCGGCCTACGCGGCGGTGGTGAAGCGCGCGACGAAGGGCCTTAACCTCAAACTCGTGTTCGAGATCGGCCGCATGATCGCCGGCAACGCCGGCATCCTCGTGACCCGCGTCCTCTACGTGAAGCGCGGCGAGGGCAGGACCTTCGTCATCGTCGACGCCGGCATGAACGACCTCATCCGCCCGACCCTCTACGACGCCCACCACGACGTCAAGCCGGTGGCGGAGCCCGTGGGCGCCAAGAGAATCGTCGCCGACGTGGTCGGGCCGGTGTGCGAGAGCGGCGATTATCTGGCGCTCGGGCGCGAGATGCCGGAGGTCGAGGCCGGCGACCTCCTCGCCGTCATGACGGCCGGCGCCTACGGGGCCGTGCAGGCCGGGACCTACAACACCCGCCCCCTCGTGCCCGAGGTGCTGGTGCGCGGCGGGCAGGCCGCCGTGGTGCGCCCGCGCCAGACCTGCGACGAGCTGATCGGCCTCGACCGCCTCCCGGAGTGGCTTTAGGTGCTGACGTTCGACCGCCTGTCGCGCTTGGGATCGGACCGCGTCGGTTTCGAGCCGCAAGAGCTCGTCATCGCCGGCTGGGCGGGCCGCGACGAGGCGGCGCTGCGCCACCACATCGAGGAGCTTGCCGCCATCGGCGTGCCGCGCCCGTCCTCGGTGCCCGTGTACTACCGCGTCGCCGCCGAAAACCTCACCCAGGCCGGGCGCCTCGTCGTGCTCGGCCCGGACACCTCCGGCGAGGCGGAGCCGGTCGTCATCGCCATGGCGGACGCTCTCTGGCTCGGCCTCGGCTCCGACCACACCGACCGCAAGGCCGAGACCGCCGGCATCGCGCTCTCGAAGCAGCTCTGCGGCAAGCCGGTCGGGCGGACGCTGTGGCGCCTCGACGAGGTCGAGGGGCACTGGGACGCCCTGATGCTGCGGGCATGGGCCACCATCGGCGGCGAGCGCGTGCTCTACCAGGAGGGCGCGCTCGCGGGCTTGCGCACGCCTGCCGACCTCATGGGGCGCCGTCCCGAGGGGCGGCTTCCCCCCGGCACGGCGATGTTCTGCGGCACCCTCTCGGCCATCGGCGGCATCCGCCCGGGCACCCGCTTCGAGATGGAGCTCGAGGACCCGGTGCTCGGCCGCGCGATGCGCCACGCCTACGACATCGACTGCCTGCCCGTGGTGTCGTGACCGATCCCTTCTGGCTCTCGCTCCTCGTCAAGATGCTGGCGAGCGCGGCGCTCGTCGTCGGCGCGTCGCTCCTCGTCGAGCGGGCCGGCCCCCTCGTCGGGGCCATGATCGCGACGCTGCCGATCTCGGCCGGGCCGAACTACGTCTACCTCGCCATGGAGCACGGCCCGGGCTTCCTCGCCGAGAGCGCGGTCGCGAGCCTTTCGGCCAACGCCGCGACCGCCGTCTTCACCGTGACCTACGCGGCCCTCGCCCAGACCCGGGGCCTCGCGGCAAGCCTCGGCGGCGCCCTCCTCGCGTGGGCGCTCGGCATCCTCCTCGTCACCCGCGTCGCCTGGACGCTTCCTGCGGTGATCGCCCTCAACGCCGCCGTCTACGCGGCCGCGATCGCCGCGACCCTGCGCTTCCGAAAGGCCAAGCCCGCCCTTGCCGCCGGGCGGCGCTGGTGGGACCTGCCGCTGCGGGCGCTCGCCGTCATGGCCCTCGTCGCGACCGTGGTGCTGACGGGCCGGCTCATCGGCCCGAAGGCCGCCGGGATCACGGCCCTCGTGCCGGTGGTGCTGACGAGCCTCGTGCTGATCTGCCACGACCGCCTCGGCGGCCCCGCGACCGCCGCCGTGATGGCGCACAGCCTGCCCGGCATGGTCGGCTTCACGCTCGCCGTGATCGTGCTCGCCGTCACGGTCCTCCCCCTCGGCGCGACGATCGCCCTGAGCCTCGCGCTCGCCGTGAGCGTCGGCTGGAACGCGCTCCTGATCTGTGCTCAACGCTTCAGGAAACCCGCCCCTGCGAGATGACGCCATGACCACCGTCCGCGAACGCCTCGACGCAACCCTTGCCCGCATCGAGGGCGGGGGCTCCGGCGCCCACGTGTTCCTCAAGCTCTACCCCGAGGCCGCCCGCGCCGCGGCCGACGCCGCCGACGCGCGGGCCCGGGCCGGCGTCTCCCTCGGGCCCCTCGACGGGGCGCTCGTCTCGATCAAGGATCTCTTCGACGTCGCCGGCGAGCCGACGACCGCGGGCTCGGTCATCCTGCGCGACGCCCCGCCCGCGGCGGCCGACGCGCCGGTCATCGCGCGCCTGCGCCGGGCCGGGGCCGTGATCCTGGCCAAGACCAACATGGTCGAGTTCGCCTTCGCCGGCATCGGGCTCAACCCGCACTACGGCACGCCGGGCTCGGCCGCCGACCCGTCCCGCATCCCGGGCGGCTCGACCTCCGGCGGCGCCGTCTCGGTCGGCGAGGGCACGAGCGAGATCGCCATCGGCTCGGACACCGGCGGCTCGACCCGCATCCCGGCGGCCTTCAACGGCGTCGTCGGCTTCAAGCCGACGGCAAGGCGCGTGCCCCTCGACGGCGCCTTCCCGCTCTCCTACGCCCTCGATTCGATCGGGCCCCTCGCCCGCACCGTGCAGGCCTGCGCCGACGCCGATGCCGTCATGGCCGGCGAGGAGCCGCGCCCCCTCGATCCCCGCCCCCTCGCGAACCTCCGCATCGGCGTGCCGCGCGGGCGGCTGTTCGAGGGCACGGACGCGACGGTGGCGGGGGCTTTCGAGGCGTCCCTCGGCCGGCTCTCGGCGGCCGGCGCCCGCATCGCCGACCACGGCATCGAGGACCTTCTCGCGGCGCTCGCCGACGCGACGGCGCCGGCCTCGATCGCGGCGATCGAGGCCTCCGAGGTCCACAAGGACTGGCTCGACAGCCGCGCGGAAGAATTCGATCCGCGGGTGCGGAGCCGCATCGCCCGCGCGGCTTCGGTCGAGGCGCATACCTACATCCGCATGATGCGCCGCCGCGCCACCCTGATCGCCGCCATGGACGCCCGCCTCGCCGCCGTGGACGTGCTGGCGCTGCCGACGGTGCCCATCGTCCCCCCGCCCATCGCGCCGCTGCTGACCGACGACGACCTCTACTTCGGCACGAACCTCCTCGTGCTGCGCAACACCATGGTGGCCAACTTCTTCGACCTGACCGCGATCTCGCTCCCGGTCCCGGGCACGCCGCTCCCGGTCGGCTTCATGCTCGTCGCCCGCAACGGCCGCGACCGCGACCTCTTCGCCGTCGCGGCGGCGGCC
Source organism: Beijerinckiaceae bacterium (assembly GCA_036386395.1). Lineage (GTDB taxonomy): Bacteria > Pseudomonadota > Alphaproteobacteria > Rhizobiales > Beijerinckiaceae > JAJKJG01. The sequence continues at coordinate 8,107 of DASVVU010000283.1, forward strand.
GAGGCGGCGCTCGGGCGGGCTTGAGGCGGACACGAGAAGATGGCACTTCGCAGAGTTATTTCGCGCGCTAAAGCCGCTCGTCCAAGTCGGCCTATGATTTATAATGTAATTAGCCTCTTCCCCTCAGGAGGACCCGTCTGTGGCATAACAATTTCGCGGCGCCCTATTGCATGAGCCCATAAGCTTGTGCAGACTTGACGGACTGAAACATTGCGGAGGCGGGGAACTCCTATGGCAAAAGGCATTTCGCTTCACATCGGGCTCAATGCGGTCGATCCCGACTATTACGAGGGCTGGTCGGGTGAGCTTGAGGGTTGCCGATCTGACGCGAAGGAAATGCTCAAGATCGCCAAAGCCGCAGGATTTTCAGGAAGCCTGCTGCTGGATCCGGCTGCCACCCGCGAACAAGTCGCCAAGGGAATTTCGGCCGCTGCCGACGAGCTCAAGGCCGGCGACATTTTCCTCCTGACATATTCCGGGCACGGTGGCTTCCTGCCGGATTCAGAAGGTGACGAGGACGATGCCCAGGACGAGACCTGGTGCCTGTTCAACGGAGAGTTCCTGGACGACGAAATTCATCAGCTGCTGAACCTGTTCAGGAAGGGCGTCCGGATCTTCGCCCTGTCGGACAGCTGCCATAGCGGAACCATACTGAAGAACCGGATGCTCATGAGCCGGGGCAGGCGCGTGTTCCGGGCCATGCCTCCCAATGAGGCGCTTAAGACATACAAGGCCCATCGCGAGTTCTATGACCGGATCAGGGCCGATCTGCAGGGGCGCGGGTCGCGGGAGAAGATGAAGGCCTCCGCGCTCCTGATCTCCGCGTGCCAGGACAACCAGCTTGCCGGAGACGGCCCGAACGGCGTCTTCACGACTTCCGTCATCAAAATCTGGAACAAGGGGAAATACTCCGGCGATTATCGGTCCTTCCACAAGGCCATCAAGGCCGACGTCGAGAAGGGCAGCGACCAGACGCCGAATCTCAAGTTCGAAGGCGCGGGAGACGAGGCTTTCTACGGGCAGAAGCCGTTCACGATCGTCTCGGCTCCCAAGGAGGACGGCGAAGTCCCTGACGACACGAATGATGAAGATAGGACGGAGGTTTCGATGCCGGAGTATCTCTCGACGATCTACACGACCGTTTCCGACACATGGGGGTCCTTGTCGGACCTAGCTGATCTTTCGCGGGAAGAGCTCGTAGCATTGAACCCGCACGTCGCCGAGGTCGATGAGATCGTTCCCGGCATTCCTCTCAACGTGCCTCATCGTGTTCGCCAGCGGCTCAGGGCGCGTACCACGCGGGGCAAGAAGACCCCGTACGACATCGCGCGGGAGGAATTGCTGAAGAACGTTGCCGAGATTCCGGGGCCGCAGACGAACCCGCGCATCAAGCTATATCACGCGAGCACCGTCGGAGGCGCGGAGCCCGATGAGACCGCCTGGTGCTCCTCGTTCGTCAACTGGTGCGTCGAGCAGGCCGGCCTGGTCGGGACCGACAGCAAGAGCGCGCGCTCGTGGCACAACACCGGCTGGGGCCAGGCGGTGCCGAAGAGCCAATGGCGCGAGGGCGACATCGTCGTTTTCTGGCGCGTGGCGAAGACCTCGTGGAAAGGACACGTGGGCTTCCTCGTAAGCTTCGACGGGCCGGAGCCGGAGGTGCTCGGCGGGAACCAGGGCAATCGGCTGTCGATCGCCACGCCGTACCCGTATAGCCAAATCCTGTCGGTGCGCCGCTGGACCTGACTTTGACCGGGGCGCCCATGCGCCTCTAGGGTGGGCTCCGCAGCCGCTCCTTCGAGCGGCTCCCTCCCTGCGGGCACCTGGGCGGGACCGCGCCAGGTACCCTTTTCCCCGCGCAAGGAGCGGATTGGGCCGGCACGGCCGGGCCCTGCGATGGGCCCTGGCCCATTCGGCCCGGCTGCGCTAATCGTCCCCGACGATTCAAGACACCTGAGAGGGCCCCATGTATCCGATTGTCGAGCTTCACGTTGCCGGCGCCTGGCGGGGGGCCTCGAGCGGCGAGACCCTGCCGGTGCTCAACCCCGCGACGGCGGAGGCGATCGGCGCCCATCCGGTCGCGACCCGCGACGACCTCGACGCGGCGCTCGAGGCCGCGCAGCGCGGCTTCAAGGCCTGGAAGGCGGTCTCGGCCTACGACCGCTACAAGATCATGCGCCGCGCCGCCGACCTCATGCGCGAGCGCGTCGACGAGAACGCCCGCATCCTCACCCTCGAGCAGGGCAAGCCTCTCCCCGAGGCCAAGATGGAGGCCGCCGCCGCGGCCGACATCATCGACTGGTTCGCCGAGGAAGGCCGGCGCGCCTACGGCCGCGTCGTCCCGGGCCGGGCCGAGGGCGTGATGCAGATCGTCATCAAGGAGCCGGTCGGCCCGGTCGCGGCCTTCACCCCGTGGAACTTCCCGATCAACCAGGCGGTGCGCAAGATCTCGGCGGCGCTCTGCACCGGCTGCTCGGTGATCCTGAAAGGTCCCGAGGACACCCCGGCGAGCTGCGCCGCCCTCATCCGCGCCTTCCTCGACGCCGGCGTCCCCGGCGACGTCATCGGCCTCGTCTTCGGCCACCCGGCCGAGATCTCGGAATACCTCATCGCGCACCCCGTCATCCGCAAGGTCACCTTCACGGGCTCGACCCCGGTCGGAAAGCAGCTCGCCGCGCTCGCCGGCCAGCACATGAAGCGGGTCACCATGGAGCTCGGCGGCCACGCCCCGGCGATCGTGTTCAGGGACGCCGACATCGGCAAGGCGACGAAGCTGTTGGCCGCCGCGAAGTACCGCAACGCCGGCCAGGTCTGCGTCTCGCCCACCCGCTTCCTCGTCCACGAGACCCTCTACGACGAGTTCGTCGACGGCTTCGTGCAGTACTCGAAGGGGCTGAAGGTCGGCGACGGCATGGACCCGCAGACCAGGATGGGCCCCCTCGCGCACGCCCGCCGCATCGAGGCCATGGAGGGCTTCGTCGCCGACGCCGAGGCGAAGGGCGTGGAGATCCGCACCGGCGGCAAGCGCATCGGCAACCAGGGCTTCTTCTTCGAGCCGACGGTGCTCACGAACGTCCCCCGCGACGCCCGCATCATGAACGAGGAGCCCTTCGGACCGCTGGCCGCCATCAACTCCTTCTCCGACGACGAGGAAGCCTTCGAGGAGGCGAACCGCCTCCCTTACGGCCTCGCCGCCTACGCCTACACCCGCTCGGCCGAGACCCAGACCAAGCTCGCCGCGCGCGTCGAAAGCGGCATGATCTCCATCAACCACCACGGCCTGGCGCTGCCCGAGGTGCCGTTCGGCGGCGTGAAGGATAGCGGCTACGGCAGCGAGGGCGGCGCCGAGGCGATCGAGGCGTACCTCAACACGAAGTTCGTGACGCAGACGGGGGCGTGATCGCGAGGCGGGCTTGATCCTCCCCTGCGCAGCGGGGGAGGGGGACCGCCGAAGGCGGTGGAGGGGGCGAGGCCGGGTGCGCCCTCTCCTATTTATCACCTGGACCGGTTATCCTGGCCGAAGCACCGCTTTGCCAGCCCGCGCACCCCGGGTGAAGTTACGCGTGGAGCTACTCGTGGGAAGCAACGATAGCCAGAGTCGTCGAGTACTTGCGCTCGAAAGTTGAATATCTCAGGCTCTGGAGATGTCCCTGCGCCCACTCGATTCGATCAATATCACCATCCTCTCAAAACCAGCGGATGTAAGCGGCTATGTGGACCTCGTGCGGACTCGCGCCGACACTCTAAGGCATGAGCTTGGATTTCTTCCACGAGGTGCTTATCGCGAAATGGCGGAGCAGGGAAAGCTGTTGATCGCGTTAGTCGAAGGAGGGAGAGATAAGACCTACGCTGGTCATCTGTTGTTTGGAGGCACTTTTCCACATGGGCGTGTGTTCCAGACCTACGTGGAACCACAGTTCCACCGGCTCGGAGTCGGAAGGCGCTTAGTGCAGACCCTCGTTAAACATGCTCATAAGCAACATTACCTGACACTACGGGCGAGAGTTGCCTCAGATCTATCAGCAGCCAATGAGTTCTACGAGCGGATGGGGTTCCGCTACGCCCAGCTTACGCGTGGCGGGAAACGACGTGGCCGCGCGATTAACATACGGGTACGGCAGCTACATACGCCAAGTCTGTTTAATTGGAGCGCAATACAAGAGACTGCAGGTGAGCCGT
>DASVVU010000284.1:0-6128 GCA_036386395.1 Beijerinckiaceae bacterium
GGTGTTCCACATGCCGCGCTCGGTGAAGCGCGGGTTGGTCGAGGCCGGGGTGATCTGGACGATGCCGGCCTCCTGGTAGACCTCGGAGGAGGGGATCGAGACGCCGGAGTTGAAGTGGCCGACGACCCACTTCACGCCCTCGGCCGCGAACTTGTTCGCCACCGAGACGCCCTGCTTCGGGTCGGAGACGTCGTCGCCGATCACGAGCTGGAGCTTCTGGCCGTTGACGCCGCCGGCCGCGTTGATGTCCTCGACCGCCTGCTCGGCGCCGTTCTTGAGCTGAGCCCCGAAGGCCGCGTTCGGGCCGGTGATCGGGCCCGCGACGCCGATCTTGATCTGCGCGTTGGCCGCGCTTGCGAAAGCAACACCGAGACCGAGCGCGATGCCGGTCAGCAGCATTTTCTTCATCTGGTCACTCCTCTGGGTGGAAATTCGGGCGTGAATTGACGGACTCCTGAACCCGAGACGGCGGTTGGGCCGCCGATGGCCGTATCTTGCTGTTTTTTCGACCAAAGTCACGCCGGTTTTGCGGGCGTGATTTCGGTCCCGTCCTGCCGCTTCTCGCGCCAGGTGAGGGGGCCGGTGCGCTCGTAGAGCCAGCGGTACTGGGTCGTCATCTGCCGCGCCCGGGTGACGCGGTAGCCGATCAGGCCGACCGCCGTCACGACGACGGCGTCGACGAGGTAATAGTGCAGCGAGCGTAAGCTGCCCTCGAACAGGGCGAAGTGGATGAAGCGCACGGCGGCCGCGAGCACCAGGGTCGCGGCGACGCACTGCCAGACCGGCCGCCACGTCAGCGCCACCGCCCGCCCCGTCATCCAGGCGGCCCAGCCGCCCATGCACACGGTGACGAGGGCGAAGAGCCAGATCGACGGTTCCTCGTAGAGGATGCCCTGCATGGTGAGCCTATCTCCGGGGTGCTTGCCGTGAGCGCATCGCTCCGAACGGCGCTCAGGATCGCGCTCTCTTGAGTGTCTCGATATAACGCCTCAGCACGGCGTTGATCCGCTCCTGATACCGCCCGCCGCCTTGGCGGAAGAACGTCACCACGTCCGGGTCCAGGGTAACGGTTGCGCCCTCGTCCTGCCGGTCGGCTTCGCGCCAGAAGCGATCGTCCAGGGCGGGATGGTCCGGATCGGAGGCGGCGATGGCTTCGATCGCGTCATCCGTCAGATGTGAAAGAGCCTCGAGGTCGGTTTTCGAGGCGACCGGGCGGAAATTGCCGTCCGGGTCCCGCCGCAGAAGCGTCCCGTCGGAAAGCCGCGTGAAGACGATCGGGCTATCGTGCGGCATAGCGGGCTCGCTCTTTCCTGTTGGACGGCCAAGCCGTGATCAGCCACGTTACCGGTCCGCGCATCGTATAGACGACCGTGAAGGTGGACCCGAGGGCCGAGCCGATCGCGATCCGGCGCGGCTCTCCATAGTCGAACCGATCGTCAGGATAGTCGAGGCGCCGCGGGTCGGCAAACACCGCGCCCATATCCAAAAGATCGAAGTGCCGTTCCGAAAGGAGCCAGTTGCGCTTCACGGGATCGCACGCGAAAAGCCGCTCCATGGTGGGGGACGGCTAGTGCCGCCCGCCTTCGAGGTAGGCGGCCTTGACCTGCGGGTCCTCCAGAAGCTCCCGGCCGGTGCCCGTCATGGTGATCGTGCCCGTCACCATGACGTAGCCCCGGTGGGCGAGCTTCAGGGCGTGGTAGGCGTTCTGCTCGACGAGGAACACGGTCATGCCGTCGCGCTCGTTGAGCTCGCGGATGACGGAAAAAATCTGCTTCACGATGAGGGGGGCGAGGCCGAGCGACGGCTCGTCGAGGAGGAGGAGGCGCGGGCGGCTCATGAGCGCGCGGGCGATGGCGAGCATCTGCTGCTCGCCGCCGGACAGCGTGCCGCCGCGCTGGTGCAGGCGCTCCTTGAGGCGCGGGAACACGCTCGTGATGCGCTCGAGGTCCTCCTCGAAGTGGGCGAAGTCGTTGACCGACGCGCCCATCTGCAGGTTCTCGTAGACGGTCATGCGCGGGAAGATGCGCCGCCCCTCGGGCGACTGCGCGATCGAGAGCCGCGCGATCTCGTGCGTCGGCAGCCGCGTGATGTCGCGCCCCGCGTAGGTGATCGTGCCCTCGCGGGCCCTGGGGCTTCCGAACACCGTCATCATCAGGGTCGACTTGCCGGCCCCGTTCGCCCCGATGAGGGTCACGATCTCGCCCTCGTGCACGTCGAGGTCGACGCCTTTGAGCGCGATGATGTTGCCGTAGTAGGTCTTGACCCCGCGGATCGACAGCAGCGGCTGCCGCGCGGCGTCGGTCGCGGCGCGCGTCTCCTCGACGAGCACGTTGATGCCGGCGACGCTCATCGGGCCGTCCTCGCTCTTTTCCCCTCCCCACCGATCTCGGGCTTGCCCGAGATCGGCTCTCCCAAGTGCGCAAGTCGGGAACACCCGACTTGCGTGCGGGGAGGGGTAGGGGTGGGGGTCGCAGGCATGGAGCGCGAACGCGGAGGGTAAGATACGGCGGTTGCAGCGGCACGCCTATGGGCTGCGTCAGCGCTCCGGCCCCGCGACCCCCACCCCGCTCGGCCTGCGGCCGAGTCGGCCCTCCCCGCAAGGGGGAGGGGATCAGGTCGGCGCGCGTCATCGACAGGACGATCATGCCTCGACCGCCCTTCCCTTCAGCGCGAACAGCCCGCGCGGGCGCTTCTGGATGAAGAGGATGATGAAGACGAGGATCATGATCTTGCCGAGCACGGCGCCGGCGAAGGGCTCCAGCAGCTTGTTCGCGACGCCGAGCGTCAGGGCCGCGACGAGGGTGCCCCAGAGGCTGCCGACGCCGCCGAACACCACCACCATGAACGAGTCGATGATGTAGCCCTGGCCGAGGTTCGGCGAGACGTTGTCGATCTGCGAGAGGGCGACGCCGGCGATGCCGGCGATGCCGGAGCCGAGGCCGAAGGTCAGGGCGTCGATCCAGTTGGTGCGGATGCCCATGGAGGCCGCCATGCGCCGGTTCTGCACCACGGCGCGCATGCGCAGGCCGAAGGAGGTGAACTTCAGGACGAAGAGCAGCACGAGGAACACCGTCAGCGAGAAGGCGACGATCCAGATGCGGCTCCAGGTCAGCGCGATGCCGAAGACCTCGAACGAGCCCGCCATGAAGCGCGGGTTGCCGACCTCGCGGTTGTTCGGGCCGAAGATCGTGCGCACCGCCTGCTGCAGGATGAGCGAGACGCCCCAGGTGGCCAAAAGAGTCTCCAGCGGCCGCCCGTAGAGGAAGCGGATGACGCCGCGCTCGATCAGGACGCCGACGGCGCCGGCGACCAGGAAGGCGAGCGGCAGGGCGATGACGAGGGAGAGGTCGAAGAGGCCCGGATAGCGGGTGCGGATCAGCTCCTGCACCGCGAAGGTGGTGTAGGCGCCGAGCATCACCATCTCGCCGTGGGCCATGTTGATGATGCCCATCACCCCGAAGGTGATGGCAAGCCCGATGGCGGCGAGCAGCAGCACGGACCCGAGCGAGATGCCGTAGAAGACGTCCTGCACGGTGGACAGCAGCGCCTGCCGGCGCTCGATGTCGGCGACACCGCGCTCGGCAGCCTGGCGCAGGCGCTCCGGCGCGTCGGCCGGCAGGCTGCGCAGGAGCGCCTGTGCGTCCGCATCGCCGCGCTCGGCGATGACGCTCGCGGCGGCGAGGCGGTCGAGCTCGGGCTGGTCGACGCTAAGGAACACGAGGGCGGCGTTCGCCTCGTTGAGGGCGCGCTTCACCCGCGGGTCGGTCTCGCGCTCGATCGCCGTCCTGAGCGTCGGCAGGGCCGCGGCGTTGCGGGACTTGAACACGGACTGCGCGGCTTCGAGGCGCTTGCCGGGGTCGGGGGCGAGGAGCGTCAGGCCGCCCAGCGCCGAGTCGACGGCGCGGCGGATCCGATTGTTGACCCGCACGGGCTTGAGGCCCGCAGGCGAGCCGGCCTGCCCGGTCGCGACCTCGGTCACGGCGTCGCCACCCGCACCTTTGCCCTTGATGTAGAGCTTGCGGTCGGGCCCGAAGAAGAGCCGTCCGTCGGCCAGCGCCTGCACGACCTCGGCGGCGCGGGGATCGCCGCTTTTGGCGACCTCGTCGATGGCGGCCTCGGTCTCGGCGTAGCTGTCGGCCGAGAAGCGCGGCAGCGCCTCCTCGAAGCCCGCGGCGCGGGCCGGGAGCGCGGCGCAGATCAGGGCGAGGGCAGCGACGATCACGGCCGCGAGCGCCCGAACGGTCGGCATGGGTCGTTTCCGGTTTCCGGATGGTTTTTCTTTGAGGAGACGGGCGGGAGATGACTCCCGCCCGCCGGTCGCGCGCGGACCTAGCCGGAGGCTAGCTGCCCTGCCCGCCGCACTTCTTGGTCTTCGCGTTGTAGTTGCCGCACTTCAGCGTCACCCAGTCGGCGACGAGGTCCTTCGAGCCGTCGAGCTCCTTCGACCAGGCGTCGCCCGGCACGAGCCCTTCGGTCTTCCACACCACGTCGAACTGGCCGTCGCCCTTGATCTCGCCGATGAACACCGGCTTCGTGATGTGGTGGTTCGGGAGCATCTTCGAGATGCCGCCGGTGAGGTTCGGGGCCTCGATGCCGGGCAGCGCGTCGATGACCTTGTCCGGGTCCGTGGTGCCGGCCTTCTCGACCGCCTTCACCCACATGGCGAAGCCGACGACGTGGGCCTCCATCGGGTCGTTCGTCACCCGCTTGTCGTTCTTCGTGAAGCTCTTCCACTTCGCGATGAACTCCTTGTTGGCCGGCGTGTCGATCGACTGGAAGTAGTTCCACGCCGCGAGATGCCCGAGGAGCGGCTTGGTGTCGATGCCGGCGAGCTCCTCCTCGCCGACCGAGAAGGCGACGACCGGGATGTCGGTCGCCTTGATGCCGGCGTTGCCGAGCTCCTTGTAGAACGGCACGTTGGCGTCGCCGTTGATGGTCGAGACGACGGCCGTCTTCTTGCCGGTCGAGCCGAACTTCTTGATGTCGGAGACGATCGTCTGCCAGTCGGAGTGCCCGAACGGCGTGTAGTTGATCATGATGTCGTTCGGCGACACGCCCTTGGCCTTGAGGTAGGCCTCGAGGATCTTGTTCGTGGTGCGCGGGTAGACGTAGTCGGTGCCGGCCAGCACCCAGCGCTGCACCTTCTCCTCCTTCATGAGGTAGTCGACGGCCGGGATCGCCTGCTGGTTCGGCGCCGCGCCGGTGTAGAACACGTTGCGCTCGCTCTCCTCGCCCTCGTACTGGACCGGGTAGAACAGGATCGAGTTCAGCTCCTTGAACACCGGCAGCACGGACTTGCGCGAAACGCTCGTCCAGCAGCCGAACACCGCCGAGACCTTGTCCTTGGTGATGAGCTCGCGGGCCTTCTCGGCGAACAGCGGCCAGTTCGAGGCCGGGTCGACCACGACCGCCTCGAGCTTCTTGCCGAGGAGGCCGCCCTTCTTGTTCTGCTCGTCGATGAGCATGAGCATGACGTCCTTGAGGGTCGTCTCGGAGATCGCCATGGTGCCCGAGAGCGAGTGCAGGATGCCGACCTTGATGGTCTCCTGCGCGGCGGCCGGAGCGAGGCCCGCCAGCATGGTGGCGCCGGCGACGAGAGCGCCGAGCGTGGTGCGTCTTGTGAGCATCTTGGAAAAGTCCCCCTGATACGGGGCACCCGACTGCCGGGTGCGCGGGGATCGAGCCGCAAGATCGGGGCCAGAGCCTTAACACGTTGAGGAAGCGTTTACTTTTCCGAAAGGGTGCGCGGCGCTTGGGCGGGTGAGCCTTCCGGGAAGGCAGCGGATCGGCGTCCCTGCCTTTCAGAAGGGCAGTTCAGGCCAGCTGCCCGCTTTTTAAGCAGGTCTTTATTCGAACGTGCTCCTGCAGACGACACGGCGCACCCTCCCCCTTCAGAGGGGGAGGGCCGACTCGGGGCGAAGCCCCGAGCGGGGAGAGGGGCGCCGGCATGGAGCGCGGCACCCACGGATGGCAGGCCGGAGCAGCCGCAGGGGTTTAGGCCGGACGCGCTCTGGCAGAGCTTTTTCCCACGGATACCCCTGCGGCTGATCCGTAGCGCTTTGGCGTCGGCCGGGAGCTCAATGCCCGACGCCCCTCTCCCCGCTCGGGGCTTCGCCCCGAGTCGGGCC
>DASVVU010000285.1:0-9994 GCA_036386395.1 Beijerinckiaceae bacterium
AGCTCGTCCGCGCGGCGCTCGGGCGCTCCTGACCCTTCCTCAGGGCCAGCGCACGGTCGGCGGCATGGACGACAGAATCGACTCGACGTTGCCGCCGGTCTTGAGGCCGAAGATGGTGCCGCGGTCGTAGAGCAGATTGAACTCGACGTAGCGCCCGCGCCGCACCTGCTGCTCGCGCCGCTCGGCCTCGCTCCACGGGGTCGCGAAGTTGCGGCGCACGATCTCCGGATAGATTCTCAGGAAGGCCTCGCCCACGTCGCGGGTGAACCCGAAATCCTCGTCCGGGTCGCCGGACCAGTGGTAGTCGTAGAAGATGCCGCCGACGCCCCGCATCTCGCCCCGGTGCTTGAGGAAGAAGTACTCGTCGCACCAGGCCTTGTACTTGCCGTAGTCCGCCGAGGGGTGGCTCTCGCAGGCCGCCCGCATGGCGGCATGGAAGACGACGGTATCGGGGTCGTCCTGCGTGCGCCGGCGGTCGAGGACCGGCGTCAAGTCCGCGCCGCCGCCGAACCAGGCTTTCGTCGTCACGACCAGCCGCGTGTTCATGTGCACGGTCGGCACGTGCGGGTTCCACGGGTGGGCGATCAAGGAGATGCCGGAGGCCCAGAAGCGCGGGTCCTCCTCCGCGCCCGGGATCTGGCCGCGGAACTCCGGCGCGAACTCGCCGTGCACCGTCGAGACGTGGACGCCGACCTTCTCGAACACGCGCCCCCGCATCAGCGCCATGACGCCGCCGCCGCCGGCCTTGCCCGAGTGGTCGGTGCGAGACCAGCTCTTCCTCTCGAAGCGCCCGGGAGCGGTCGCCTCAGGATCGAAGGGGCCCGCGGCCTCGTCCTCGACCGCCTCGAAGGCGGCGCATATGCGGTCGCGAAGCGACGCGAACCAGGGCGGCGCGTCGGTCTGCAGGCGGTGCACGGGCTCGGTCTCGGGCACGCGGATGCTCCTCAAGGGCGCGGCGCGGGCGGGAAAGGCGCCCGTCTGCCGCAACGCCTCGCCGATTATCATGGCGGCCGCGACCGCCACATTGAGCGAGCGCAATCCCGTCAGAACGAAACGTTCGCCTTCTGGCGCGCGGCGGCGAGATCGTCGGCGTAGTAGCGCTTGGCGCACTGGCCGTTGTAGGCGTCGACCTTGGCGTTCTGCGTCCGCACCCGCTCGTTGAAGGCGGTCTGCTTCGCCTTCGTCTCGCCGACGAGCTTGTTGAAGGCGTTAATCGCGGCGTTGTGGCGGTCGACGGCGGCCTTGCTCGACCGGTTGAGCTTCGCCTTCGCCTCCTCGAGCTTCGCCCGCCGGGCGTCGACGTCGGAGATGCGGGCCTGAAGAGCGCCGCGCTCGGTGTCGATCGATGAGCTCGCCGTGTCGAGGTCGCTCGCGGACTTGAGGCAGGCGGCAAGCTGGTCGACGGTGAGGATGTCCGGGCCGTACGACCTCGCCGCCGAGGAGGACGATGCCGAGGAGGAGGACGAGGATGATCCCGAGGAGCCGGCTGCCGCGGCGGCGCCGCGCACCGCAGCGCGGCCGACGAGCCCTTTCAGGAAACCGCCGGCGACGGCCTCGCCGCCTCCGAGCGCAAGCAATCCCAACGAGACGACGACGACAGACGCGCGCATGACGACCCCCAGCCCAGCCTCACGACCTTAGCATCTCACGTGGAACCGAAAAGTCCCCTGTCTGCCGCAACGCCTTATTGAGGGATTAGGGTGCCTGCGAAGTTGAGCGAGCGCAGCGTGGGCGCCACGCCCCGCGCGTCCGCGTCCTTTCCGGCTAGCTGGCTTTATCTCCGAGGAAAGCCTTGACGTCCTCTCGGCGCGGGATCGGCGCGACGGCGCCGTGTCCGAGCGTCTTCAGGGCCGCCGCGGCGTTGGCGTAAGCGGCGGCGCGGAACGGGTCGCCGTGGACGAGCCATTCGGCGAGGAACGCGCCAGTGAAGGCGTCGCCGGCGCCGGTCGCGTCCACCACCGCGACCTTGCAGGAGGGCACGAGGGCGCGCCGCTCGGGCGTCGCCACGTAGGTGCCGTCCGCCCCCATGGTCAGGGCCACCACGCGGCAGCCGAGGCGCAGGTAGAAACCGGCGATGTCGTCGGGCGCGTCGAGGCCGGTGAGCTCACGGGCGTCGTCGAGGCTCGGGCGGGCGATGTCGGAGAGCGCCAGCGCCGCGTGGATCACGGCGCGGGCCCGGTCGAGGGGCCACAGGCGCAGGCGCAGGTTGGTGTCGTAGCTCACCGCCGCGCCGTTCGCCTTGGCGTGCCGCATCGCCGCGAAGCCGGCGTCGGCGCAAGCCGAGGAGATCGCCTGGCTGATGGCCGAGAGATGGAACACCCGCGCCGCCGCGATCCTATCGCGCGGCAGCTCGGCCGGCACGACCTGCGAGGCGGCGGAGCCGGCCCGATAGTAGCTGAACAGGTGCCCGTCAGGGCCGTAGGAGATGAAGTAGAGGCCGGTGCGCTCAGCCGGCCGCACGATCACGGACGAGCGGTCGACGCCCTCGCGGTCCCAGAGGTCGAGGAAGCCGCGGCCGAAGGCGTCGTCGCCGAGGGCCGTGAAGTAGGCGGTCTTCGCGCCTTGCCGCGCCGCCGCGATGGCGGCGTTCGAGGTGTCGCCGCCGAAGCCCGGGAGATAGAGCCGCTCGCCGCCGCGCTCGACCTCGGCGAACTCCATCAGCGGCTCGCCGAAAGCGAGGATGTCGAGGGTTTTCATCAGCGCGTCAGGCGCTCTTCGCGACCGGCAGCGCCGCCGGCGCGTCCGGCCCCATCGCGATGACCTTGCCGGGGTTGAGGATGTTCTGCGGGTCGAGCGCGCGCTTCAGGGTGCGCATCAGGTCGAGGGCGACCGGGTCCTTGTAGTGCAGGAGCTCGTCGCGCTTGATGAGGCCGATGCCGTGCTCGGCCGAGATCGAGCCGTTCATCGACGCCACGATGTCGTGGACCATGCGGTTGAATGTCTCCCACTGGGCGAGGAACGCCGCCTTGTCCATGCCGACGGGCTGGGAGAGGTTGTAGTGGATGTTGCCGTCGCCGACGTGGCCGAAGGCGCAGGGGCGGATGCCCGGCATCGCCGCGGCGCAGGCCGCCTCCGCCGCCTCGATGAAGTCCGCGACCCGGGACACCGGCACCGAGACGTCGTGCTTGATCGAGCCGCCTTCGAGGCCCTGCACCTCCGAGAGGGTCTCGCGCAGGCGCCACAGGGCCTGGTTCTGCGCCTCGCTCGCCGCGATGGTGGCGTCCTCGGCGAGCCCGTCATCGAGCGCCTGCCCGAGCACCGTCTCAAGGCGGCCGGCGAGGTCGGCCTCGGGATCGGGGGAGGACAGCTCGATGAGCGCGTAGGATTCGTGCTCGCCGGCGAGCGGGCGCACGGTGCCCTTGCCGTGCTTGAGCACCATGTAGAGGGCGAAGGCCGGGATCAGCTCGAAGGCGGTGAGCGTGTCGTCGTCGCTCTGGCGCAGCCGGGCGAAGAGCTCGAGGGTGCGCCGCGCCGACGAAGCGCCGACGAAGGCCGTCGCCGTGACCTTCGGGCGGGGCACGAGCTTCAGCACCGCGGCCGTGATGATCCCGAGCGTCCCTTCCGAGCCGATGAAGAGATTCTTGAGGTCGTAGCCGCTGTTGTCCTTGCGCAGGCCCTTGAGGCCGTTCCAGATCCGCCCGTCGGCGAGCACGACCTCGAGGCCGAGCACGAGGTCGCGGGTGTTGCCGTAGCGCAGGACGTTGGCGCCGCCGGCGTTGGTCGCGAGATTGCCGCCGATGCGGCACGAGCCTTCGGAGGGGAGCCACAGCGGGAAGAGGAGGTCGTGCGCTGCCGGCGCAGCCCGCACGGTCTGCAGGATGCAGCCGGCCTCGACCGTCATGGTGGCGTTGACCGGGTCGATCTCGCGGATGCGGTCGAGGCGCGCCGTCGAGAGCACGATGCCGCCGAAGGGCACGCCGGCGCCGACGAGCCCGGTGTTGCCGCCCTGCGGCACGACCGCGACGCCGGCCCGCGCGCATTCCCGCACCGCGAAGGCCACCTCCTCCGTGTCGGCCGGCCGCACCACCGCGAGCGCCGAGCCCTCGTAGAGGTGCCGGCTCTCGACGAGATAGCCCGCCATGTCGGTGGGATCGGTGAGGACGTGCTGCGGCCCGAGGCGGACCTTCAGCGCATCGAGCAGGGCCGTCTGGGGCGGGGCATGGACGTTCATGCGGGGCTCCTCATGCGCCCTCTTCGCGCCTCGACCGGCTAGGCGCAAGAGGGATGGCGCGGCGGCGCTCATGGCTGTAAGGGAGCCCCGCAACCCACCAGCACAGAAGAACCCATGGCTTCCGTCATCACCGAACCGCAGCGTCCCGCGATCCCCGTCGCCGGGACCTCCGACACCTTCCCGGTCCGCCGCGTCTACTGCGTCGGGCGCAACTACGCGGCGCACGCCCGGGAGATGGGCGGGGACCCGACCCGGGAGCCGCCGTTCTTCTTCATGAAGCCGGCCGACACCGTGCACCTCGTGCCGGAGGGCAAGACCGTCGAGCACGCCTACCCGTCGCAGTCGAAGGACTACCACTTCGAGATCGAGCTCGTGGCCTTCCTCGGCAAGGGCGGCAAGGACATCCCCGTGGAGAAAGCCCTCGACTGCGTCTGGGGCTACGCCGTCGGCCTCGACATGACCCGGCGCGACCTGCAGCAGAACGCCAAGGACCTGCGCCGCCCGTGGGAGCTCGGCAAGGGCGCCGACAACTCGGGGCCGGTCGGGCCGGTCCACCCGGTCGCCAAGGTCGGCCACCCGTCGAAGGGCGCGATTTCCTTGACCGTCGACGGGCAGGTCAAGCAGAAGGCCGACCTCAAGGACATGATCTGGTCGGTCGCCGAGCAGATCTCCTACCTCTCCAGCTACTTCGAGCTCAAGGCCGGCGACGTGATCTTCGCCGGCACGCCCGAGGGCGTCGGCAAGGTCGAGCGCGGCCAGACCATGGTCGGCGCGATCGAGGGCCTGGGCGAGATCCGCCTCAAGGTGGTGTGACGGCGTGGGCGGGCGCGTCCTTGGGGCGCGCCCGGCCTGCCCTTGCGTCACCTGCCGCGTCCCCTTAGGCCGGGCGTCTTCGCCCTTAAGAGTCGTCGATGTTCCGCTTCCTCGCCCGCTTTGCCGGCCTCCTCCTCATCGCGGCGGGGTTCGTCGGCCTCGTCGTCGACGGCACGCGCTCGATCGCCAACGGCGGCTTGAGCTTCACGCCGCTGGGCGAGGTGGCGTTCCGGCTGTTCCCGAAGAGCTTTCCCCTGATCGAGCCCGCGGTAACGCGCCACGTGCACCCGTGGCTCTGGGACCCGATCCTCCTCAACGTCTTCCTCCTGCCCGCCTCGGTGCTGGGCTTCCTCCTCGGGGCGCTTCTCATATGGCTGGGGCAGAAGCGGGAGGAGCCGATCGGCTATCTGGCCGGGCGCTGACGCGCACGGCGCCGGCGCTCACGGCAAGGTGAGGGCGGCACACCTCGCGGAACCGGAGCCGGGCGCCTACATCATGGGCTCCTCCGCCACCATAAAGCCGATCCGCCGGGAGCGAACGCATGTTGTCCCTCTTCCGCAAGAACGCCGAGATGCCGACTGCCGCCACCGCCCTGCCGGGGCGCTCAGGCGCGATCCCGACCGCCGAGCGGCACTTCGTCAACGGGCGCCCGCTCAAGGGGCCCTATCCGGAAGGGAGCGAGAAGGCGCTCTTCGGCCTCGGCTGCTTCTGGGGCGCGGAAAGAAAATTCTGGCAGCTCGGCGACGGCGTCTTCGTCACGGCCGTCGGCTACGCCGGCGGGCTCACCCCGAACCCGACCTATGAGGAGGTCTGCTCCGGCCGCACCGGCCACAACGAGGTCGTGCTTGTGGTCTTCGACCCGAAGCGCGTCTCCTACGACGACCTGCTGAAGGCCTTCTGGGAGAGCCACGACCCGACGCAGGGCATGCGCCAGGGCAACGACGTCGGCACCCAGTACCGCTCCGGCATCTACGTCTTCGACGAGGCGCAGCGCCGCGCCGCCGAGGCCTCGAAGGAGGCCTACCAGCGGGCACTCGCCGGCCGCCGCCTCGGGGCGATCACCACCGAGATCGTCGACGCGCCGCCGTTCTACTTCGCCGAGGACTACCACCAGCAGTACCTCGCCAAGAACCCGGCCGGCTACTGCGGCCTCGGCGGCACCGGCGTCGCCTGCCCGATCGGCACCGGCGTCGCGGCCTAGCCCGCTACAAACGCCGTATGTTCGACGGACGGCGGCGGCTTCGGTTTTCCGGTCCTCACGCGGCCGCCGTCGCGCTTGCCGCCGGCCTCCTCTGGGCTGCCTCCGGAGCTGGTGTCGTTCCGGCACTCAGCCGCGGGGAAGAAGTCGCCCTGGCTGCAACGGTCCTGGTTTGCGCCGGTCTTGCCCTGACCTCTCTCGCATCGGCGATCCGGGCCGCCACCGCCGACCGCAGATCGAGGTGGGCGCGCGAGCGACGGTGGGCGGCGGCCGCCACCGAGACCGGCGAGATCAGCGAGGCGCAAAAGCGTGAGTTCTGGCTCGCCGTCATCGAGCACTACAGCCGCGACAGTCGGGGCTTCTGGTCCGAGGACGTCGACGGCCGAGTGGCACGTTCGCCCAATAGCTATCGGTATGCCATGTGGGGCAAGACGCGCCAGGACGAGGTGATCACGGTCAGGTTCTGGCTGCGGATGGTCGAGGCCCGGGGCCGCGTCAATCTCGACGTCTGCGGCAGCTACTTCGACGGCAGCCCTTGGGGTTACCGCATGGACCGCGCTCACGAGTGCTCGGCGGCGCTGCGCGCCATTGAAGAGCATTATCACCGTGGGTACGTCCGCGGGTACGAAGCGGGCCGCCGAGGCGAGCGTTTCCTGGATTGGGAGATCGAGCGGCCACCGGGAGCCGGGGAAACGCCACTCCCCGGCGAGGCGTAGGACCGCTCGCGGCTGGCGCTCAGCTCCCATAGCGCGCAGCGGGAGAGGATCAGGCGTCGCGCATGCGGGCGAGCAAACGCAGCGCCGGCAACTTGCGCCCCGCCCGCCGCGTTGGCATGGAAGCGCGGCGGGCGGGCTTTACCCATGATCGAACGGCTCCTCGAAAAGTTCCTCTTCTCGAGCCGGTGACTGCTTGCGCCGTTCTACGTCGGGCTCGTCGTCGCGCTCGCGATCCTGCTCGTGAAGGCGATGCAGGAGCTGTTCCATTTCGTGGTGCACGTGATGACGGCCACCGAGGCCGACGTGATCCTCGGCGTGCTCACCCTCGTCGGCCTGACGCTGACCGGGTCGCTCATCGTGATCGTGATCTTCTCGGGCTACGAGAACTTCGTCTCGCGCATCGAGGCGGGCCAGCACGAGGACTGGCCCGAATGGATGTCGAAGATCGATTTCAAGGGCCTGAAGCTCAAGCTCATGTCGTCGATCGTCGCGATCTCGGCCGTCCAGCTCCTCAAGTCCTTCATGAACGTCCAGAAGAGCGCCGACCGCGACCTCGCCTGGCTCGTCGGCATCCACCTCGTCTTCGTGGTCTCGGGCCTCCTCCTCGCCTGGACCGACCGCGTCTCCGGCGAGGCCCACCACCACGTCACGAAGGGGGATGCGTCCTAGGAGGCGGCGGCGGGTTGCGAGGTCCGTCTAGCACGTGCTCGACCGCGGTCCTGGCTTTCGCGGCGGGGACGTGGAGGCGGCGCGACAGCTCATCGGCCAGGACGTGCTCCCGCCGAAGCCAACGGCGGCGGAGATTCACGACCGTCGCGCCGATGGCCGTGCCGTTGCCGTCGTAGCGCCAGACGATTCCGTTCTCGTCCTCCACGCCGCGCGCGGCGGTCTCGCGGCCATTCCTGACGTAGAGCACGTCGGAATCCGCATCGTAGCGAACATCGAAGGAGCCGACCTTACTATTCGTGCCTCAAGCCGCGACTCGACTTCTCCCATTTCGGAGAGGCGGCGGGTTACCGCCGCTGCTGCGAATAGACGTAGGCGTCGAAGGGAAGCTCGGCGACGCGGAACCAGGTGTGGGCCTTGTCGCGAAAGGCCATGAAGTGGTCGTAGATCGCCTTGAAGCGCGGGTTCTGGGCGGACAGCTCGCCGTAGAGGGCGAAGGCTTCCCGGTAGGCCGCGTCCATGATGGGGCGCGGGAAGGCGCGCAGCTCGACGCCGTTGCCGAGGAGGCGGCGGAGCGCGTCCGGGTTCTCGGCGTCGTACTTCGACAGGCACCACTGGTTCGCCTCGGCGCAGGCGGACTCGAGCACGGCCTTGTAGGCGTCGGGCAGGCCCTCCCACTGTTGCCGGTTGACGTAGAGCGAGACGCCGGCGCAGCCCTCCCAGAACCCCGGGTAGTAGTAGTACTTGGCGACCTTCCAGAAGCCGAGCTTCTCGTCGTCGTAGGGGCCGGACCACTCGACCGCGTCGAGGGTGCCGCGCTCGAGGGCCGGATAAATGTCGCCGCCGGCGAGCACCTGCGGCACGACGCCGAGGCGGGCGAGGATCTGCCCGCCCATGCCGGCGATGCGGAACTTGAGGCCCTTCAGGTCCTCGACCGAGGCGAGCTCCTTGCGGAACCAGCCGCCCATCTGGGCGCCGGTGTTGCCGGCCGGCAGGTTGTGGACGTTGTAGCCTTTGAGGAACTCGCGCACGAGCTCGAGCCCGCCGGCATGGTACATCCAGGCGTTATAGTGGCGGGCGTTGAGGCCGAACGGCACCGCGCCCTCGAACATGAAGGCCGGATCCTTGCCGATATAGAAGCTCGACAGCGTGTAGCCGCATTCGACCGTGGCGTTCTGCACGGCGTCGAGAACCTGCAGGCCCCCGACGATCTCGCCCGCCGCGAAGACCTGGATCTGGAACTTGTTGTCGGTCGCGGCCGCGACGCGCTTCGCGATCTGGGCGCCGGCGCCGAAAAGGGTATCGAGGCTCTTCGGATAACTCGACGCCATGCGCCAGCGGACCGTC
Organism: Beijerinckiaceae bacterium; assembly: GCA_036386395.1. Taxonomy (GTDB): domain Bacteria; phylum Pseudomonadota; class Alphaproteobacteria; order Rhizobiales; family Beijerinckiaceae; genus JAJKJG01. The sequence goes on from DASVVU010000285.1 coordinate 8,912, forward strand.
GGCTGGCCTTGCGCGACCGACGGCATCGGGAAGGCTGAAGCCACGGCGCCGGCTCCTGCGGTCCTGATGAACGCGCGTCGATCCATCGTCGTCTCCTCCTCGCGGCGGGCCCTCGGCGGCCCTGATCGGATGCCGGCAATTACGCCCAAAACGGTGTACCCGTAAATCACCGCACCCCAGGTCCCAGCGCTCCGCTCCGCCTATGGACAGGCGTCCGCCCCCATGCCAAAGAGCGCCCGCGCGGCGACGCCCCGTCGCATTGCGCATGCGTCGGCGGCCATGCTTCGTGCAACCGTCGATGCGCCTTCGCGCTTCTGTCCGGATGCCGTGCAACGCGGCCTCGTGAACAGTGAGAGAGAGCCCAGTGGCCGACGCCGCCGTCTCCGCCGAACCGACCCGCCGCGATTTCCTCTACCTCGCCACCACGGCCGCGGCCGGCGTCGCCGGCGCCGCCATGGTCTGGCCCTTCGTCGCCGCGATGGCGCCCGACGCCGAGACGGTCGCGGCCGGCGCGCCCGTCGAGCTCGACCTCGCCCCGATCGCCGAAGGGCAGATCGTCAAGATCTTCTGGCGCGGCAAGCTGATCTTCGTCCGCCACCGCACGGCGGAGGAGATCAAGGCGGCGCAGGACGTGAACCTCAACACGTTGCGCGACCCGCAGCCCGACTCGGCCCGCGTCAAGCCCGGCAAGGAGCAGTGGCTCGTGGTCTACGGCAACTGCACCCACCTCGGCTGCGTGCCGCTCGGGAACCAGGGCGAGTACCACGGCTGGTTCTGCCCCTGCCACGGCTCGGTGTTCGACACCGCGGGCCGCATCCGCGGCGGCCCGGCCCCGATCAACCTTCCGATCCCGCCCTACACCTTCGTTTCCGACACCAAGGTCAAGATCGGCGAGGGCGGGACGGCGGCGGCCTGACCGGCGGCTTTCCATTTCCAAGGCGGCAGAGGCATGAGCGACCACCAGCACGCAACGACCTACGTCCCGAAGAGCGCCCTCGCCAAGTGGTTCGAGAGCCGCCTGCCGATCATGGGCCTGATGCACGCGTCCTTCGTGGCGTTCCCGGTGCCGCGCAACCTCAACTA
>DASVVU010000286.1:0-21356 GCA_036386395.1 Beijerinckiaceae bacterium
CGCTCGCTGCAATGGGGCGAGAAGATCGTCGAGCCGGCCTTCGAGTCGAAGAACGACTACGAGATCATGTACCTCCTCGCGAAGAAGCTCGGCTACGCCGAGAAGATGTTCAAGAACATCAAGGTCGAGAACAACCAGCCCCTCGCCGAGGACATCCTGCGCGAGCTGAACCGCGGCGGCTGGTCGACCGGCTACTGCGGGCAGTCGCCGGAGCGCCTCAAGGCGCACATGAAGAACCAGGCGAAGTTCGATCTCGTGACGCTGCGGGCGCTCCCCGACGCGCCGGAGGAGGTCCGCGGCGACTACTACGGCCTGCCCTGGCCGTGCTGGGGCAAGCCCGAGATCCGCCACCCCGGCTCGGCGATCCTCTACAACACCAACCTCCCCGTGAAGGAGGGCGGCTCGACCTTCCGGGCCCGCTTCGGCCTCGAGCGCAACGGCCAGACGCTCCTCGCCGAGGGCTCCTACTCCAAGGACTCCGAGCTCACCGACGGCTACCCCGAGTTCACCATGGGGGTCCTGAAGAAGCTCGGCTGGGACAAGGACCTCAAGCCCGAGGAGCTCGCCGTCATCCAGCGCATCGGCGGCAACAACGTCGACGCGGTGTCGTGGGCGATCGACCTCTCGGGCGGCATCCAGCGCGTCTGCATCGAGCACGGCGTCATTCACTACGGCAACGGCAAGGCGAGGGCGAACGCCTGGAACCTGCCCGACCCGGTCCCGGTCCACCGCGAGCCGATCTACTCGCCGAGGCCCGAGCTCGTAGCGAAGTATCCGACCCTGCCGGACGCCCGGCAGTTCCGGCTGCCGAACATCGGTTTCACGGTGCAGCAGGAGGCGATCAAGAAGAACATCCCCCGGGAGTTCCCGATCATCCTCTCCTCCGGCCGCCTCGTGGAGTACGAGGGCGGCGGCGAGGAGACTCGCTCCAACAAGTGGCTCGCCGAGCTGCAGCAGGACATGTTCGTCGAGGTCAACACGGCGGACGCGGCCGAGCGCGGCATCAAGGACGGGCAGTGGGTCTGGGTGCTCGGCCCCGAAGGCGGCGCGAAGGCCCGGGTCAAGGCCCTCGTCACCGACCGGGTGGGCAAGGGCGTCGCCTGGATGCCCTTCCACTTCTCGGGCTTCTACCAGGGGGCGGATCTCCGCAGCCGCTACCCCGAGGGCACGGACCCGATCGTCCTCGGCGAGAGCGTCAACACGGTGACGACCTACGGCTTCGACCCGGTCACGGGCATGCAGGAGCCGAAGGCGACGCTGTGCCAGATCCGCGCCGCGTAAGGGGGGAGAAGAACAATGGCCAGAATGAAGTTCCTCTGCGACGCCGACCGCTGCATCGAGTGCAACGCCTGCGTCACCGCCTGCAAGAACGAGCACGACGTGCCGTGGGGCATCAACCGCCGGCGCGTCGTCACCTTGAACGACGGCAAGCCCGGCGAGCGCTCGATCTCCATGGCCTGCATGCACTGCACCGACGCGCCCTGCGCGGCGGTGTGCCCGGTGAACTGCTTCTACACCACGGCCGACGCCGTGGTGCTGCACTCGAAGGACCTGTGCATCGGCTGCGGCTACTGCTTCTACGCCTGCCCGTTCGGGGCGCCGCAGTATCCGCGGGTCGGCAACTTCGGCTCCCGCGGCAAGATGGACAAATGCACCTACTGCGCCGGCGGCCCGGAGGCCGACTCGTCCGAGGCCGAGTACATCAAGTACGGCCGCAACCGCCTCGCCGAGGGCAAGCTGCCGCTCTGCGCCGAGATGTGCTCGACGAAGGCGCTTCTTGCCGGCGACGGCGACATCATCGCCAAGATCTACAAGGAGCGGGTGACGCAGCGCGGCTACGGCTCCGGCGCCTGGGGCTGGAAGACCGCCTACCGGGAGACCGTGGCGCTGTGATTTTCGCATTGCGCGGGGCGGCGCGCCGCCCCGCTTAAACAAGGCCGGCAAGGCCACGAACGAGAAAAGAGGGAGGGAAGTCCCGATGAGGTCCGGTTTCCACATGGTTCGGACGCTCCTCGCCGCGCTGGCGATCATGACGGTCGTGGGCGCCGGCGTCGGCCTCGCGCAGACCGGGCAGGACCCGCGCCCGCCGGCCGGCGGGCAGCCGAGCGGCTCGAACCCGACGGCGCAGGCGGTCAAGGAGGACCAGCTCCTCGGCGCGCTCAGGGGCGGCGACAACATCTCGGGCCGCAACACGTTCCCGGATCCCAAGGCGGCGATCCTGCAGCAGCCGCAGGGGCGCGACTACCGCGGCTTCCGCGAGGGCTGGCTGCCGTGGATCGGCGGCATCGCGGTCCTCGGCATGCTCGTCGCGCTCGCCGTGTTCTACTTCTCGCGCGGCCGCATCGCGCTCGAGCCGAGCGACGAGTCCGGCGTCAAGATCCAGCGCTTCAACGCCTTCGAGCGCTTCACCCACTGGATGACGGCGACCTGCTTCATCGTGCTCGCGCTCTCCGGGCTGAACTACATCTTCGGCAAGCGCCTCCTCATGCCGCTGATCGGGCCGGACGCCTTCGCGTGGCTGTCGCAGTGGGCGAAGTACGCCCACAACTTCCTGTCCTGGCCGTTCATGCTCGGCGTCCTGTTCATGATCGTGGTCTGGATCAAGGACAACATCCCGGACCGCTACGACGCGGCCTGGCTTCGGGCCGGCGGCGGCTTCCTGCGCGGCGGCGCGCACCCGGACGCGGCGCGCTTCAACGCCGGGCAGAAGCTGATCTTCTGGTCGGTGGCGCTCGGCGGCATCGCGCTGTCCATCACCGGCATCATCATGCTGTTCCCGTTCTCGTACGCCAACATCAACGGCATGCAGTGGGCGCAGTACATCCACGCCGTCGTCGGCGTGATCCTGATCGCCATCATGATCGCCCACATCTACATCGGCTCCCTCGGCATGGAAGGCGCCTACGACGCCATGGGCTCCGGCGAGGTCGACCTCGCCTGGGCCCGCCGCCACCACCGCGCCTGGGTCGAGGAGCAGCAGGCCAAGACCGCCAGCGGCCGCCAGATCGGCGGCGGCCCGGCCACCGCGCCGGCGGAGTAACCCTCTCCCGCTTGCGGGAGAGAGCCTGCCCTCGGGCTTGACCCGGGGGCTGAGTCGGCGAAGCCGACCGGGTGAGGGGAGAGTGAGGATCGCGCGACCGCCCGGCTTGGCCGGGCGGTTCGTTTTCGGACCATGTATAGGACGCAGATGCGCGTGATCGGTCTTGCCGGCTGGAGCGGGGCGGGGAAGACCACGCTCCTCCTCAAGCTCATCCCGGAGCTCGCCCGGCGCGGGCTCGCGATCTCGACCCTGAAGCACGCCCACCACGCCTTCGAGGTCGATGAGCCCGGCAAGGACTCGTTCGAGCACCGCGCCGCCGGCGCCTGTGAGGTGCTGGTCGCCTCCGAGCGGCGCTGGGCCCTGATGCACGAGCTGCGCGGCGCGCCCGAGCCCGGCCTCGCCGAGCTTCTGTCCCGCCTCTCTCCCGCCGATCTCGTGATCGTCGAAGGCTTCAAGGCCGCCGCCCACCCGAAGATCGAGGTCCACCGCGCCGCCAACGGCAAGCCGTTCCTGTTCCCCGAGGTACAGAGCGTGCGCGCCATCGCCGCCGACGGCCCGGTGCCGGACGCCTCTGTCCCGGTCCTGCCCCTCGACGACGTCGCCGCAATCGCCGACGCCGTCCTCGCTCTGTCCGAGCCCCTGCCCGACGTGATCGCGGCCATCGAGGCGGCTCCGCCCGCCCGCACTCGCCGCTGATTGGCGCCAGCGCGCGAGATTGCCCGAGGCCACGAGGCGCGATAGCTTCCGGCAATGACAGCCGCCGCGATTTGTCGCGACCCTGAGATCATGGGCGGCACGCCGGTGTTTTGCGGCACCCGCGTTCCGGTCCAGACGCTGCTCGACTATCTCGAAGCCGGGGAATCCATCGATGATTTTCTCGCCGGGTTCCCATCGGTGACGCGGGAGCAGGTCATCGCCTTCCTTGAGCAGGCCAAGGACCGGCTGGTCGAATCCGTCGCGTGAGAGTTCTGCTTGACGAATGCGTCGATTGGCGTCTCGCGCGCGTCCTCGTGGGCCACGACGTCAAGACCGTTCGTCAGATGGGCTGGACGGGCCTCAAGAACGGTGAGCTGTTGACCCTGGCATCGGTCCACTTCGATGTTTTTGTCACGGTCGATCGCAATCTCGCGTTTCAGCAACAGACAACGCGTTTTAGGCTCGCGACGGTGGTGCTTCATGCGCGCACCAATCGGCTCGCCGACCTGCTGCCACTCGTGCCGAGGCTCCTGGCGGCGCTGGAATCCGCCAAATCCGGTGCCGTCGCCCTCGTCCATGGGCCTGGCCGCCGCCCAGACTGAGCACCTCCGAATCGGCTTGACCTTGTGACTGGGACACCCGAGACGGGTTCACGGAAGCGCGCATGGCCCAGCTCTCGAACGACTGCTTCGCCTTCGGCGGCGAGCTCATGTCCGTCGATGCCGCGCGGGCGCTCGTCGCGGAGCGCCTTGCTCCCGTCGCGGCACCAGAAGAGGTGCCGCTCGTGGAGGCGGATGGGCGGGTGCTGGCCGAGGATATCGTCTCAGCCGTCGACCTGCCGCCCTTCGACAACTCCGCCGTCGACGGCTACGCGGTGCGCTTCTTAGACCTCGCCCAGGGCGCCGAGACCGTGCTCCCCGTCGCCGGCCGCGTCGCCGCCGGCGGCACCCTCGGCGGCGGGGCTCGGCCCGGCCAGGCGGTGCGCATCTTCACCGGCGCGCCGATGCCCGCCGGCCTCGACACGGTGTTCATGCAGGAGGACGTGCGCCTCGACGGCGGCGCGGTCGTCCTCCCGCCGGGCCTCAAGGCCGGCGCCAACCGCCGTCCTGCCGGAGAAGACCTCAAGCGAGGCGCGCTCGCGCTTGCCGCTGGCCGCCGGCTCTCACCCCGCGACATCGCGCTCCTCGCGGCTCTCGGCCTCGACCGCGTGCCGGTGCGAAGGCCCCTGCGCGTCGCAGTGTTCTCGACCGGCGACGAGGTCGTCTCACCCGGCGCGCCGCTCGGTCCGGCGCAGCTCTACGACGCCAACCGCTTCATGCTGCGGGCGTGGCTTTCCCGCCTCGGCTGCCGCGCGACCGACCTCGGCATCCTCAGGGATGAGCCGCGCGCGCTTGCCCAGGCGCTCGCGCGCGCCGCCGCCGACCACGACCTCATCCTCACCTCGGGCGGCGTCTCGACCGGCGAGGAGGACCACGTGAAGGCGGCGGTCGAGGCCGCCGGCGCGCTGACCTTCTGGCGCATCGCGATCAAGCCCGGGCGCCCCGTCGCCATGGGCGTCGTCGCCGGCACGCCGCTCCTCGGCCTGCCCGGCAATCCGGTCGCGGTGTTCGTCACCTTCGCGCACCTCGCCCGCGCCGTCATCGCCCGCCTCTTAGGCGAAGACTTCTCGCCGCCGCGCGCCTACCCGGTGCGGGCGGGGTTCGCCTACAGGAAGAAGGAAGGGCGGCGGGAGTACGTGCGGGTGCGGATCGAGGAAGGGAATGGCGCGCTCGTGACGCAAAAGCACCCGCGCGAGGGGGCGGGCGTGATCACCTCGCTGACCGAGACCGACGGCCTCGTCGAGCTGCCCGAGGGAGTCGTCCGGGTCGAGCCCGGCGAGACCCTGCGCTTCCTGCCTTACGACTTGTGACTGCGCTGGTCCTCGGCGCGGCCGTTCCAGCGCTGGCCGACGAGGTTGGAGCCTGGCTCGCCGACTCGCGTGCTCGAGGTGGCGTAGGCCTCGTAGGCCGGCTCCTGCGTGGCGCGCAACGCGAAGGCCGCCACGACCCCGAGCACGACCGCGGCGACGATCCCGGAAATGACGATGTTCATGGCGTTCCTCAGGGACGTTCTTGGTTGTTGTTGAGCCTTCATCCTGGATGGAAACCCGAGAGTTTTCAAGCCTCAAGCTTCTCCATGAAGGAGGGCGAGCCGCTCCGCCTCGGCGATGTCCTCGGGCGTGTTGGCGTTGAAGAACGGGTCGACGGGCTCGATCGGCCACTCTGCGTGCGCGATCCCGTGCCGGGCCGTCCAGCGGTCGATCTTGCGCACGTCCTCGACGACGAGGGCATGGCGCAGGTCGCCGCGCAGGGCGACCGGCCAGAGCGCGTTCACCGGATGGGCCTGGCCGCCGGACGCCGCGCAGGCGAGCGGCACGCCGGCCGCGGCGCGGGCGCCGTGTAGGCGGGAGACCAAATCGCGCGGCAGGAAGGGCGAATCGGCCGCGGCGCTCGCGACCCATTCGATCCCGGGGCGGTTCGCGGCCGCCCAGTCGAGGGCGGCGAGGATGCCGGCGAGGGGCCCGGCGAAGCCCGGAACGTCGTCCGGGACGACGGGCAGGCCCGTTGCGGCGAAGCGGGCCGGGTCGCCGTTGGCGTTGAGGATTAGCCCGTCGCACTGGGATGCAACGCGCTCGATCGCCCGCTCCAGGATGGTCCGCCCGCCGATCTCCTTGAGCGGCTTGTCGCCCCCGCCCATCCGCCGGGCGAGCCCGCCGGCGAGGAGCACGCCGAGGGTGGGAGGAGCGCCTTCCGTCATCATTCCGTCATCGGCATCATGACGCGCATCATTGTCGCGCGCTCACTCATCGCCCGCTCCCTTCCTGCGATGCTTCGCGCTCTCCTCCTCGACGTACGAGAGATCCTGATCGAAGACGATGCGCTCCTCGCCGGAGAGCGCGACGAAGCGCTTGCCGCGGGCGCGGCCGATGAGCGTCAGCCCAGTCTTGCGGGCAAGCTCCACGCCCCAGGCCGTGAAGCCCGAACGCGAGACGAGGATCGGGATGCCCATGCGCACGGTCTTGATCACCATCTCGGAGGTGAGGCGGCCGGTGGTGTAGAAGATCTTGTCGCCGCCCGTCTCGCCGTGCCGGAACATCCAGCCGGCGATCTTGTCGACGGCATTGTGGCGCCCGACATCCTCCATGTAGACGAGCGGGCGGTCCTCCTTGGCCAGCACGCAGCCGTGGATCGCGCCCGCCTCGAGGTAGAGCGAGGGCGTGGTATTGATCGCGTTCGTCAGCCGGTAGAGCCACGATGTCCTGAGCGGGCTCTTCGGCAGCGCGACGTCCTCCAGCGCCTCCATGAGATCGCCGAAGGCGGTCCCTTGAGCGCAGCCGCTCGTCTGCGTGCGTTTCTTCAGCTTGTCCTCGAAGTTGGTCTCGCCTTCGGTGCGGACCACGACGACGGCGAGGTCCTCGTCGTACTCGACCCTCGTCACCGCGTCGTCCGCTTTCAGCATGTTCTGGTTCAGGAGGTAGCCGAGGGCGAGGTACTCCGGATAGTCGCCGATCGTCATCATGGTGACGATCTCCTGCGCATTGAGATAAAGCGTCAGCGCCCGCTCGACGACAACGCCCGTCTCGACCCGCTCCCCGCGCTCGTTGACGCCCGCCACGCGCTCGGTGAGGCGGGGGTCGGAGGGATTGGGGCAGATCAAGGGATCTCGATTAGGGTTGGTCATCGAACTTCGGTTCGGCATGATCAGCGCCGCGGCACGTGAATGCGGCCGAGGTGACGCGCTCCATCGATGATCCGGCCGATGAAGATTGCGTCCGTTTCAACTCGGTAGAGTATCGGCCAACGGTCTACCACAACCGACCGAACGCCTGGGCTAATGTCAGGGCGCAACCGTCCTTGTCCTGGAAACTGCGCGAGCGAGTCACAGCGCGTATTGATCCGTTCCGCGACCTTGTCGGCAACTGTCGGCCGATCATGCGCTATATAGCGCCAAATTTCATGAAGATCATGCAGCGCCTGAGCGCTGTAACGAACTTCCAATCCTACTCTCCGCCCTCGCGGCGGCGGCGAGCTTCTCTCTTGAATGCTTCTATGTCCAGAGGTCCGGCATCACCGCTTGCGACACCCTCCGCCCAGGCCTGACGAAGCCACGCAATCCTCTCTTCATCCGTCTGATCGTTCAGCTCGATCTGCTCGTTCAGCTCGAGCGCAAGCAGAGCGTGCTCGATCACCTCTTCGGCTGATTCGTACTCGCCGGACTCCAATTTTTTCTTGATGAATCGGGCGGAATGTTCGCCGATCATCACGTTCATGCCCATCGCGGAGTCCTTCGCCAGAGCGCGTCCGTAAGCGCGTCGACCAAAATCGTAACCCCTTTTTACTCTATCACGATCCTGGGCGCAGCCCGCCGCGCGCCTTCGCCCGACAGCCCCAGCCACACCCCCCGCGCGATCTCCTTGTAGACCCGCGCCTGCGGGCCGTCCGGGTCGACCGCCACCACCGGGCGGCCGGCGTCGGAGGTCTCGCGGATGGTCATGGCGAGCGGCACCTCGCCGAGGAAGGGGACGTTCAGGCGCTCGGCCTCGCGGCGGGCGCCGCCGTGGCCGAAGATGTGCGAGGTCTCGCCGCAGCGCGGGCAGACGAAGGTCGCCATGTTCTCGACGATCCCGAGGATCGGCACCTCGACCCGCCTGAACATGGCGACGCCGCGCCGCGCGTCGATGAGCGCGAGATCCTGCGGCGTCGAGACGATCACGGCGCCGGCGAGCGGCGTCGCCTGCGCCATGGTGAGCTGCGCGTCGCCGGTGCCGGGCGGCATGTCGACCACGAGCACGTCGAGCTCGCCCCAGGCGACCTCGCGCAGCATCTGGGTGATCGCCGACATCACCATCGGCCCGCGCCAGATCATCGGCGTCTCTTCCTCGACCATGAAGCCGATCGACATGACCTTCACGCCGTAGCCGTCGAGCGGCTCGAGGATGCGCCCCGACAGCACCCGCGGCTTGCCGTGCAGCCCGAACAGCTTCGGCATCGACGGGCCGTAGATGTCGCAGTCGAGCACCCCTACCTTCAGCCCCTGGGCGAGGAGTGCCAGCGCCAGGTTGCAGGCGGTCGTCGACTTGCCGACGCCGCCCTTGCCGGAAGCCACCGCGATGACGTGCTTCACGCCGGGGATGACTTGGGCGCGAGGGGAGGGGGCGTTCGCTGGGCGTCCCGGCGTCGGCGCAGGCGACGTCGCTGGGCCCTTGGAGGCCGGCCGGTCGGCGGTGAGGCTCGCGAAGACGCCGGAGACGCCGGGCAGAGGCTTCACCGCCGCCTCGGCGGCCTGCCGCACCGGCTCCATCGCGGCCGCCTCGGCAGGCTCGATGGCGATCGAGAACATCACCCGCCCGGTCGGATCGACCAGGATCTCGGACAGGCGTCCCGATGCGGCGAGGCTCTTGCCGCCGGCCTTCACGGTCGCGAGCGCCTGCAGGACCTGTTCACGGGTGATCGCCAACGCCTTCGCTCCTCACGGTTCCGGCCGTCATCTATAGCGCCGGCCCGCGAAGGGTAAGGGCTGCCGCGCCCGCGCCAGCCCCGCAACCAAACCCCGCCTGATCCGTTGTTCCCCACATTTCCACGCACATTCGAGAGCGGCGATGCCCCAAGGCCAGAACGATCCCAATGCCCAGAAGCTGTTCGAGCTGATCAAGGGCATCCGCTTCTGCATGATGACGACGGAGGAGAGCGACGGCTCGCTCCACAGCCGGCCCATGTACAGCATGGAGGCGGACGAGAACGGGAGCCTGTGGTTCTTCACCAAGCTCCAGAGCCCGAAGGTGGCGGAGATATCGAAGGACCGGCAGGTCAACCTCGCCTACGCCGACCCCGACGAGCAGCACTACGTCTCGATCTCCGGCGTCGCCGAGGTCGTGCGCGACAGGGCCAGGATCGACGAGAAGTGGTCGGAGCCCCTGCGCGCCTGGTTCCCGGACGGCAAGGACGACCCGGCGATCGCGCTCATCCGCGTCAAGCCCGTGCGCGGCGAGTACTGGGACAGCCCATCCTCGACCCTCGTCCACCTCTACGGCTACGTGAAGGCGACGCTCACCGGCCAGCCCCCGACCGAGCTCGGCGAGCAGAAGAAGGTGAACCTGCGCTGACGGTAGAGGCGGACCTGCCTCTACTTGTCGTCACCGGGCTTGTCCCAGTGACCCCGATCCCGCAAGCGCCGCGCCTTCAGGGCCGGGATGGCCGGGACAAGCCCGGCCATGACAGCGCTGTGTTGCGAGCGCGGCCTCAGGCCGGGGAGGCGAGGGGCTTGTCCTTCTCGACCACGTAGGTGATGGCGAGCTTCGTCACCTTGGAGCCGTTGCGGACGCCGTGAGGCGTGTTGGGCGGGATCTGGAAGCCGTCGGAGGCCTGGATCTTCCGGTCCGGCTGCCCCTCGACGCTGAGCTCGGCCTCGCCTTCCAGCACGTAGGCGCTCTCGATCCCGGGGTGCGTGTGCTTCGCCACCACGAACCCGGCCGCGATCTCGGCCGCGACCACGACCGCCTTGTACTTGGTGTCCGGGAGGTCTCTCTCGCTCAAGACCTTGCGGGTGAGGCCCGAGGGTTGCCCTTGAGCCGCGGCCTCCGTCGCGAAGAAGCCTCCGACGGCGGCGCAGATGGCGCAGGCACTGAAACGGCGTCTCGACAGCATGGCCCTCTCCTCCCTGGCTCGTCCTCGAAGGACGTTCCCGAGCGGGCCACGGGACGGCCCCGGCGTCAAGCCCGCGCGCGGCACTGTGAAGCGGCTCTCATCGGCCGGCCCCCGACCGGGCCCGGCGGGCAGGGGAGGGCAAGCCCGCGCCGGAGCCGGCGCCCGCTCGGGCTCCCTTGGAGCTCCGGCCGGGGCGGGTCTTCTCCACGCGCTCGAACGCGAACCGGTCCCGAAGCTCGCCCGAGAAGAACAGGCCCTTGGACGGGGCACTTTCGAAAGCGCGCCATACCTGGGGCGGCACATCGAGATATCGATACACGTCGCGGTCCGGGAACTCGATCTCGAGCACCCGCGCGGTTTCGTCATAGCCGGCCGACCGCATGGCCGACGAGTCCACGGGCTTGCGCCGCATGTTCGCTTCTCCCGGCAGAGGGTCCCAAGGGCCCACCTACACCGAGATAAAGCCCTTCGACCGTCTTTGGGTTGCATCCGGGTTGCGGAATCCGGCAGGTCGCGGCGTGCGAAGCGATTGACTTGACCGCCCGCCCTGATGCGAAGGTAAGGCGGCGCCACGGCCGAGGAGCAGGCGATGGTCGACATCGCGACCCGGGTCTACAACCACACCTGGAAGATCGATCCGATCGTCCGCTCGGTGATCGACACGGACTTCTACAAGCTCCTGATGGCGCAGACGATCTTCCGCCGCCACCGGGACGTCGAGGTCACCTTCGGCATCAAGAACCGCACGACGCGCGTACGCCTCGCCGACATCGTCGACGAGGGGGAGCTGCGCGAGCAGCTCGACCATATCCGCACCCTGCGCCTCACGCGTGGCGAGTCGACCTGGCTGCGCGGCAACACCTTCTACGGCCAGCGGCAGATGTTCTCGCCCGAGTTCATGGATTGGCTCGAGAAGTTCCGGTTCCCGGAGTACCGGCTCGAGAAGCGCGACGGGCAGTACGAGCTGACCTTCTCGGGCCCCTGGGTCGAAACCACCATGTGGGAGATCCCGGCGCTTGCCGTCTTGAACGAGCTGCGCTCGCGCGGGGTGCTGAAAGGCATGGGCCGCTTCGAGCTGCAGGTGCTCTACGCCCGCGCCATGACGCGGCTGTGGGAGAAGATCGAGCGCCTTAAAGGCCTGCCCGGCCTCTCGATCTCGGACTTCGGCACGCGGCGCCGCCACAGTTTTCTTTGGCAGGACTGGTGCGTGCAGGCGATGATCGAGGGCTTAGGCCCCGCCTTTCTCGGCACCTCAAACTGCCTCGTGGCGTTGCGCCGCGAGGTCGAGGCGATCGGCACGAACGCCCACGAGCTGCCGATGGTCTATGCGGCGCTCGCCGACTCCGACGAGGAGCTGGCGCTTGCGCCCTACCGGGTGCTCGAGGACTGGCAGGAGGACTACCAGGGCAACCTTCTGGTGATTCTCCCCGACACATACGGCACTACGAACTTCCTTAAAGGTGCGCCGGATTGGGTGCCGTCCTGGACCGGCATCCGCATCGATTCCAAGGACCCGATCGAGGGCGGCGAGGAGGCGATCGACTGGTGGATGTCCCGCGGCCAGGACCCGCACGACAAGCTCGCGATCTTCTCCGACGGCCTCGACGTCGACGCCATCGTCGACATCCACAAGCAGTTCCACGGCCGCATGCGGGTCGGCTACGGCTGGGGCACGCTCCTGACGAACGACTTCCGCGGGCTTGCCCCGAACGACGGCCTCGCGCCGATCTCCATCGTCTGCAAGGTGCTCTCGGCGAACGGGCGGCCGGCGGTGAAGATCTCCGACAACCCGACGAAGGCGATCGGCCCGAAGGCCGAGATCGAGCGCTACAAGCGAGTCTTCCGCGTCGGCGTGCAGACCGCGCAGCCGGTGCTGGTTTAAAGTCCCCGGCGGCGCGAAGCGCGGAAGCGACTGTCTGTTTGTCAAGCGCTGAAGGTTTTGGCGTTGGGACAGACGATGAGCTTTCGGCGAGCGCGATGCGCACGACCATGGGCGGCTTGCCGGCCTTGGCGAGGCGGTCGCGGACGGCGGCGAAGTCGTGGCCGTGGCGAGCGACGGCGAAGCGACGAGGACGAGGAGGGGACCGCACCGGGGTTCGCACACCGCGGACGGCGCGCCGTCCAGAGCGCCTGCCGATGTCGTTGGCGATCGGGGCGAGGCCGGCGAGCTTGGCGACGGCCTTGTTGGAGAGGTGCCGATCCCGGCAGGAAGCCAGAATGGTGGCGAAGCTTTGTAGCGACGCCCTTGATCAAGCGGAAAGTCTCGACGGGACGGGTCCGGAGCGGGTCGGCGTCAATGAGTTTCTCGATCTCGGCCTCAAGGACGCGGATCTCGGCCGCAAGGTAGACGATGATCCGATCGATCGAGGCGCGGGCGAGGTCGTCCTCGACGAGTTGGCCTTGGTGGCTTTGCGCGACCCGCAGGGTTTGATTCCTTCCCGGGCGGCGGAGCCTATCCTTGGGCCGGCCAAAGGCCGGACCCGGGGGCCGCCCGCCGGGATGACAGTGGAGCTACGATGTCTCCGGCCGGTGGATGGTGAGCTTCTGGAAGCCCTTGCCGGCCAGCACCGGCTTCCTGGCCGAGAGGATGCGCGAGTTGATCCCTTGCCAGCCGATCTCGCCCGAGAGGCGGCCGTACTCGATCTTCGGGCAGCGGTTCATGACGACCTTGGCGCCGGCAGCCTCGGCCTTGGCGGCGGCCTCGTCGTTTCTCACCGAGAGCTGCATCCAGACGACCTTGGGCGGTGGGTTCAGCGCCAGCGCCTCGTCGGTGATCGGCCCCGCGGCTTTGGAGTTGCGGAAGATCTCGACCATGTCGATCGGCGCCGGCACGTCGGACAAGCGCCCGTAGACCTTGCGGCCCAGGATCTCCTGCCCGGCGAGCCCCGGGTTGATCGGGAAGACCTCGTAGCCGCGGTCCTTGAGGTACTTCAGCACGATCCAGCTCGGTCGCTCGGGCTTGTGCGAGGCGCCGACGAGGGCGACCGTCTTCACCGACTTGAGGATGTCGCGGATGTAGGAGTCCGCGTAACTGTCGTGGTTCATGCCCGGAAGGTAGGGAGCGGGGAGGGGGGACGCAATTACCTCTCCCGCTTGCGGGAGAGGGCCTGTCCTCGGGCTTGACCCGAGGGTCGAGTCGGCGAAGCCGACCGGGTGAGGGCTCACGTGAAGATCAGCTTCAGCCCGGCAATCACCAGCACCACGCCCAGCGCCTTGAGGATCATCCCGCCCGGGAGGCGCTTCACCCCGAGCGCGGTGCCGACGAGGGCGCCCGCCATCGCGGCCGCCAGATAGACCGGCAGCGCGGAGGGCAGGCGCTGCACCGAGGCGAGGTTGCCGAGGAGGCCGAACACCGAGTTGCACAGGATGAAGGTGATGGCGATGCCGGAGGCGTTGCGGGTCGCGGCCCAGCCGCCGAAGATCAGGATCGGCGAGAGGAAGATGCCCCCGCCGGTGCCGGTGAGGCCGGAGAGCAGCCCGACGGCCCCTCCGGTCGCGGCCGCGAGCGCCGGATGCGGGCGCCTCGGCTCGCGGTTCGTGGTGATCTCGACCGGCAAGAGAAGGCGCACCGCCGCGACGACCAAGAGGACGCCGACGAGCGGACGGTAGACCTCGGCTGGGAGTCTGATCGCGCCGCCGAGGAAGGCGAGCGGCGCCGAGCCGGCGAGAAGCCACGCGGCAAGCCGCAGGTCGATGAGGCCGGCGCGCCAGAACCGGACCGCCGAGAAGCTCGCCACGAAGATGTTGAGCACGAGGGCCGTTGGCCGCATCGTCTCGGGCGCGACCCCGACGAGGGCCATCGACGCGAGATAGGCCGAGGCGCCCGCGTGCCCGACGCTCGTGTAGAGCGCGGCCGAGCCGAACAGGAGCAGCGGCAGGAGAACGTCCGCGAGAGCCATCAAGCGCCGCCTCTCCCGGAGGGAGAGGCCGAGCCGCGCCCAAAGGCGCGACCGGGTGAGGGGTTACGGTCTATCCGGCGAGAGCCTAATCCCTCACCCGGACGGCTGACGTCGTCTCGACCTCTCCCTCCGGGAGAGGTTGGAGTCACCGCCCCTCCCATTTCGGCTCGCGCTTCGCGATGAAGGCCCCGATGCCCTCCTCGGCGTCGCGGGCGAGCATGTTCTCGACCATCACGGCTGAGGCGTGGCGGTAGGCGTCGGAGAGGCCCATCTCCTGCTGCTCGTAGAAGGCGTGCTTGCCGATCTTGAGGGCGAGCGGCGACTTGGCCGCGATGCTCTCGGCCATACGACGGGCCTCGTGCATGGCCTCGCCCACGGGCGCGACGCGGTTCACGAGGCCCATGCGGTGGGCGTCCGCGGCCGAGACTGCCTCGCCCGTGAGCAGCATCTCCATGGCGTGCTTGGGCGCGACGCTGCGCGACAGCGCCACCATCGGGGTCGAGCAGAACAGGCCGATGTGGACGCCGGGCGTCGAGAAGCGCGCCTCCGCGCCCGCGACGGCGAGGTCGCAGGAGGCGACGAGCTGGCACCCGGCCGCCGTCGCGACCCCTTCGACGACGGCGATGACCGGCTGCGGCAGGCGCACGATCCGTTCCATCATGGCGGAACAGCGCGCCATCATGGCGGCGAAATAGGCGCGGCCCCGGTCGGGGTCGGCCCGGCGCGCCGTCATCTCCTTGAGGTCGTGGCCGGCCGAGAACGCGGGGCCTTCGCTCGTCAGCAGCACGACCCGGACCGCGGCGTCCGCCGCGATGCGGTCGAGCTCGCCCGCGAGCGCGTCGATCAGCGCCTCGGAGAGGGCGTTGCGGGCGGCCGGGCGGTTGAGGGTCAGCGTGACGATCCCGCCCGCGTCCGAGCGCAGGAGCGGGGAGGCGTCGACGGCGGTATGGACGGTCACGGAAGCCTCCGGCGAGGGGTCGCTCCTAATGTCGGGGAAGCCGTGGACGCCCGCAAGGGATGCAGGGACAGGCACAACCGCATGCCAATTGCCGCTTGCATCATGTTCAGAACAAATGTAGAACATCCCTGATCCTGAATTGTGGGGACAGGTGCGCGAAACCGGCGCGCCCGGGTTGTCCTCAGGTCGTGATCGGCCCAATTACGGGCGGAGAGAAGGGGAGAGGTCCCATGGCGGGCAGCGTCAACAAGGTCATCCTGATCGGCAACCTCGGCAAGGATCCGGAGATCCGGCGGCTCGGGTCCGGGGAGCCGGTCGTGAACCTCAGCGTCGCCACCTCGGAGAGCTGGAAGGACAAGTCGACCGGCGAGCGCAAGGAGAAAACCGAGTGGCACCGGGTCGTGATCTTCAACGAGAACATCGCCCGGGTCGCCGAGCAGTACCTGAAGAAGGGCTCGAAGGTCTACGTCGAGGGCCAGCTCCAGACCCGCAAGTGGACCGACCAGTCGGGCCAGGAGAAGTACTCGACCGAGGTCGTGATCCAGCGCTTCCGCGGCGACCTCACGCTGCTGGACGGGCGCAGCAGCGGGGGCGGGGACTACGAGGAGGGCCAGGTCAGCCGCGGCGGCGACTTCGGCCGCTCCTCCCCGATGGAGCGCCGCCCCGCGACGGTGGGGGCGGGCGGTGGCCGTGGAGGCGACCTCGACGACGACATTCCGTTCTAGGTCGGCCTAATTGGCGTCCTTCTCGTCGAGCAGGGCTCGTGCCGCCTGGACCGTTTTGGGAACCGAAATGGTTGCGGCAATCCAGACGACATCCTCGTCCGTTGCGAAATACCCGTGCGCGACTCTGATACGCGCAGCATAGGCGCGTTTCAGGTCGAGCTCGGGATGAGCCGTCTCGATACCCGGCGCGATGCGCATCAGCTGTTTCGAGGCCTCTCCAATGACCTCGATGCAGCGGACCGCTCCATCTTGAAGCAGTTTGTCCGCCACAAAGCGCTCGCGGCTAACGCCATTGAGATGCCCGGCCAAGCGTTCGCCCCAGATCACAATATCCCGGAGCCAGTCCTCGCAAGAGCGTCGGTTCTCGCCAGTCACAGGGGATGCATGTCCGGCTCAATTCGACGGGCGACATCGGGGGCTAATCCCTTCGGGGTGACCACGTCGACCTCGATCCCGAGAAGATCGGTTAGCTCGATCTCGAGGCCGGCCAAATCGAAAAGCGAAGTACTCTCAAGGGGATCGACTAGAATATCGAGATCGCTTCCCTCCGTGTCATCGCCGCGCGCGACCGACCCAAAGATACGCGGGTTGCGGACGGGGTAGCGGGCGATGATCTCGCGGATCTGGTCCGCCTTGGCGGCGAGGATCTCTGAGGGACGCATGTTCAAGGCTCGTTCGTGTAGGCATCCTAGCACAAGCCGGCCTAAATCGCGCCAGGGCACCCTCGCGGGCCACTCACTCGGCCGTGGAGCTTTGTCTCGGACGAGCCGCCCCTTCTGTCGAGCGATGAAGCCTCACAGCGAAAACGACGTGCCGCAGCCGCAGGAGGCGGTGGCCTGGGGGTTCTCGATCTTGAAGGACTGGCCGATGAGGTCGTCGACGAAGTCGACGGTCGAGCCGTCCATGTACTGGAGCGAGACCTGGTCGACGAGGACCTTGGCGCCGTCGCGCTCGACCACGACGTCGTCTTCGTTCGTGGCGCGGTCGACGTCGAAGCCGTAGGAGAAGCCCGAGCAGCCGCCGCCGTTCACGCTGATGCGCAGCATGGAGCCCGCGGGCTCGCCCGCCATGATCTCGTTGATGCGCTTCGCCGCGCGCTCGGTCAGGACGATGCCGGTCATGGATCCACCTTCGACGAACGGGCTCTTGCCTGGCCCGTTCCCCTGTAGGTAAGTGCGGCGGCGGGTTGCCGCAATCGGGGAGGGGCCTTGCACCGTCCGGGGGAGCGTTGGCGGGCGCCCTACGCCTGCGATCCGGAGCGGAGCCGCGGGCGGCTCCATCCGGAGCCCCCGTCGCCGACCCGCAGCGGCTTCCAGCGCGACCGCGACCGCATCGTCCACTCGGCCGCCTTCCGCCGCCTCAAGCACAAGACCCAGGTCTTCGTCTTCCACGAGGGCGACCACTACCGCACCCGCCTCACCCACACGATCGAGGTGAGCCAGATCGCACGCGCCCTTGCCCGCTCGCTCGGCCTCGACGAGGACCTCGCCGAGGCGCTGGCGCTCTCGCACGACCTCGGCCACACGCCCTTCGGCCATACCGGCGAGGACTCCTTGGCCGACTGCATGGCCCCCTTCGGCGGCTTCGACCACAACGCCCAGGCGCTGCGCATCGTGACCCGCCTCGAGCGGCGCTATGCCGAGTTCGACGGCCTCAACCTGACCTGGGAGACCCTCGAAGGCCTCGTGAAGCACAACGGGCCGCTACTTCGCCCCGACGGGCGCCCCGCCTCACGCTACGCCGCCGGCGGCGTGCCCCTCGCGATCCTCGAGTACGACGCCCGGCATGATCTCGAACTCGCGACCTTCGCCTCGGCGGAGGCGCAGGCCGCGTCGCTCGCCGACGACATTGCCTACGACGCCCACGACCTCGACGACGGCCTGCGCGCCGGATTGTTCGGCCTTGACGACCTGAAGGAAGTGCCGTTCCTAGCGGAGCTCATCGCCGAGGTCGACGGGCGCTGGCCGGCTCTCGAAACGGCGCGCCGCATCCACGAGGTGGTGCGCCGCGTCATCACCCGCTTCGTCGAGGACGCGATCCGGCAGAGCGAGCGCCGCATCGCCACGCTCGCGCCGGGGAGCGCCGAGGACGTGCGCGCCGCAGGCCGCCCGGTCATCGCCTTCTCGATCGAGGTCGCCGAGGCGGACCGGGCCGTCAAGGCGTTCCTTTATCCGGGCATGTACCGCCACCCCCGCGTGGTGCGCATCCGCGAGCAGGCGGACGCGATCCTGCGCGACCTCTTCCGCCGCTTCATGGCCAATCCCGCCGCCATGCCGGAGGAGTGGCGTGCGGGGCTGGAGCACGCGGACGAGCCCCGTCTTGCCCGCCGCGTTGCCGACTACATCGCCGGCATGACCGACAACTACGCCCTCCAGGAACACCGCCGGCTTTTCGCGAGGACGCCGGAGCTGCGGTGAGCGGCCGTGACACCCCGGCCCACGCTTGCTATGGGCGCGCCTCGTGACCGGTGCCCTCGCGCGCCTTCGATAGGACATCCATGAACATCTTCAGCGTGTTCGAGGCCCGGGTCGGGCAGGCGCTTGGGCGTTTGGCCGAGCGGGGCGCGGTCCCGGCGGGGCTCGACGCAGGGCGCGCCGTGGTCGAGCCGCCGCGCGACCCCTCGCACGGAGACCTCGCCACGAACGCCGCCCTCGTGCTCGCCAAGGATGCGCGCATGAACCCGCGGGCGCTGGCCGACCTCATCGCCGGCGAGCTGAGGGCCGATCCGGACGTGGCCTCGGCCGAGGTCGCCGGCCCGGGCTTCATCAACCTGCGGCTTTCGCCTTCCGTCTACGAGGACGTGGTCCGCGCCGTACTGGCGGAGGGCAAGGCGTTCGGGCGCGGCGAGCGGGACGGCGGGGCCGCGCAAGGGGCCGTCAATGTCGAGTACGTCTCGGCGAACCCCACCGGGCCGATGCACGTCGGTCACGGGCGCGGGGCGGTGTTCGGCGACGCTCTCGCGAACCTCCTCGCCTTCGCCGGCTACCGGGTCGCACGGGAGTACTACATCAACGACGCGGGCGCGCAGGTCGACGTCCTCGCCCGCTCGGCGTATCTCCGCTACCGCGAGGCCCTCGGCGAGACGGTCGAGATCCCGGAGGGGCTCTATCCTGGCGACTACCTCAAGCCGGTCGGGCATGCGCTGGCTCAAGAATTCGGGCACTCCCTCGTGGAGAAGCCCGAGGGCGAGTGGCTGCCCCTCGTCCGCGACGCCGCGATCGAGGCCATGATGGCGATGATCCGCGACGACCTCGCGGCCCTCGACATCCGCCACGACGTGTTCTTCTCCGAGCGGTCCCTGTCGCAAGGGCAGACCGACCTGATCCGGGCGACGATCGAGGACCTGCGCGCCCGCGGCCTCGTCTACGAGGGCCGCCTCGACCCGCCGAAAGGCCAGCCGGTCGAGGATTGGGAGGACCGGGAGCAGACGCTCTTCCGCGCCACCCAATTCGGCGACGACGTCGACCGCCCGCTCCTCAAGTCCGACGGCTCCTACACCTACTTCGCGGCCGACATCGCCTACCACCGCTCGAAGTTCGAGCGCGGCTTTGCCACCATGATCGACGTCTGGGGGGCGGACCACGGCGGCTACGTCAAGCGCATGAAGGCGGCGGTCGTGGCGGTGACCGGCGGCGAGGGCGACCTCGACGTCAAGCTGTGCCAGCTCGTGCGCCTGCTTCGGGCCGGCGAACCGGTGAAAATGTCGAAGCGGGCCGGTGACTTCGTGACGCTTCGTGAAGTCGTGGATGAAGTCGGGCGCGACGCCGTCCGCTTCATGATGCTATTCCGCAAGAACGACGCCACCCTCGATTTCGACCTTGAGAAGGTGCTAGAGCAATCGAAGGACAACCCCGTCTTCTACGTGCAGTACGGGCACGCGCGCTGCGCCTCCGTGTTCCGCCAAGCCGGCGAAGCCTTGCCCAGCGCGGACCTCTCGGCGGCGGGGCTCACTAAGGCCGACCTTTCCCTCCTGCGGGACGAGGCGGAGCGGGACGTGATCCGGCTCATCGCCCAGTATCCCCGCGTGGTGGAGGGGGCGGCGCAGGCGCACGAGCCGCACCGGATCGCCTTCTACCTCTACGACCTCGCCGCCGCCTTTCACAGTTTATGGAACAAGGGCAAAGACTTGCCGCATTTGCGGTTTGTTAATCAAACCGATCGAAAGTCGACGGAGGCGAGACTCGCCCTCGTCCACGCGATACGCTGCGTGCTCGTGTCGGGTCTGGCCACCCTTGGCGTCACGGCGCCCGACGAGATGCGCTAATCGCGTCGCCCGGCGGATCGGCCCATCCGGCGCGTCGCTCAACGGAAGGTCCGGCATGGCCCAATCGAACCAGCGCCTCGTCCTCGACCTCGACGACATCGAGCGGCAGCTGCGGGAGGCGCAAAGCCAGCCGCCCCGGCCGCCGCAGCCGCCCGCGAAGAGCGACCCGCTCGCGGAGCTCGCACGCATCGTCGGGCAGGACGACCCCTTCCGCAGCCTCATCGCCGGCGAGAAGACGGCGCGGCCCGCGCCGCCCGACCGCGATTCCCTCTTCGTCGATCCGCCGCACCCTCCGGGCCATGCGGCCGGCCTGCACATGTCCGCATCCGACCGCGCGGCGCCCCACGCCGGCATGGCCGAAATTTCCTATGCCGCGGAAGACGAGGCCTATCCGGAGCCGGCCCCGGAGGCTCAGGGCCGTGAGCGGCCTCGGGTCCGCAAGGGGCTGATCGCCGTCGGGGCCGTCCTCGGCACCGCCGTGATTGCGCTCGGCGGAGCGTTCGTCCTGCGCAAGCCCTCGACCACGACGGCGGGCGGCGAGCCGCCGGTCATCGCGGCGAGCAAGGAGCCGCTCAAGGTCCAGCCCGAGAACCCGGGCGGGGTCGACATCCCGAACCAGAACGCGCAGGTCTACGAGCGCGGCGGCGAGAACCGGCAGACCCGCGTCGTCAACCGCGAGGAGCAGCCGGTCGACGTGCAGCAGGCCGCCCGCGCGGCCCAGACGCCGTCGGCTGGCGTGGTGCCGCCCTCGACGGCGACCCCCGGCGCCGCCCCCGCGGCGCCGCCCCCGCGGATGCCCCAGAACAGCGTGGTCTCGACGCTCGGCGAGCCGAAGCGAGTCCGCACCGTCTCGGTCCGCCCCGACGGCACTATCGTGAGCCCGGACCAGCCGTCCGGCGCCCTGCCGCTCCCGACGATGCCGCCCGCGCCCCGCGCCGTCGCGACCGCGCCGGTCGCGCCCTCGGCCGCTGCCGGCCCCACCATGACCGGCGCCACGACGCCGTCGGCGGTCTCACAAGCGGCGCCCGCGCCGCGTGCCGCCACGCCGGCGGCGACGTCGTCTCCGGCTCCGGCAGCCGCCCCGGCTCGTC
>DASVVU010000287.1:0-14349 GCA_036386395.1 Beijerinckiaceae bacterium
CGATCGTCACGCGCGTGTCGACGCTGACCCTGTGGACGTCGGAGCGGTCGGCATCGCTGAAGAGCGGAGTGAAGGTCGTCGACGTGTCGAGCCCGGAGATGATGGAGGAGCCCCAATGCCACGCCCGCACGGTCCCGGAGAGGGCCTGCGCGACCGGCGCGTCGTTCTCGCCGACGACCGTCACCGTGACCGCGTTCCTGCCGGTCGCGCCTTGGCTGTCAGTGACTGCATAGGCGAAGGTCTCGGACGCGGTCTCGCCCGCCGCGAGGAACTCGAAGCGGCCGGCGGGGTCGTAGGAGATGCGCCCGTCGGCGGTCATCTCCGCCATGCCGCGCAGGCGGCCGGCTTCGATCCGGACGATGTGCGCATCGGCGCCGTCGGGGTCCTCGAACACGGGCGACAGAAGCACCGCGCCCTCGCCCTCGCCGATCCGGGCCGTGAGCGCCTGCACGACGGGGGCATCGTTACGGCCCTCGACCCGGACGGTTGCGGTCTCGGTCGTCTCGCCGCCGTGGCCGTCCGAGACCGTGAAGGTGAACTGCTCGACGACGCTCTCGCCCTCGCCGAGGGCGCCGAGCCGGCCCGGGTCGTAGGTGATCGAGCCGTCCGGGTTCGCCCAGGCCGTCCCGACGAGCCCCTGCGCGTCGACGCTGACGGTGTGGGTGTCCGAGAGGTCGGCGTCCGACACGAACGGCGTCAGGGTCACGCGCCCGTCGTCCGCGACGACGGCCTCGAGGGCGCGCGTCGTCGGCGCGTCGTTCGTGCCGACGAGGTCGACCTCGACCGTCCTCGTGGTGGTGCCGCCGTGGGCGTCCGAGACGCTCACGTCGTAGTACTGCCTTAAGGTCTCGCCCTCGCCGAGGAAGGCGATGGCGGCGTCGTCGACCGAGAAGGTCCAGTCGACGAAGCCCCTGTCGTAGGGGTGCGCCAGCTCCGTCATGACCGCCGAGAACGTGCCGAGGTAGCCCTCGCCCTGCGGCGCGAATGAGAAGCTGTGGGTGTCGTACAGGTCCGGGTCCGTGTAATCGAGCGCGCCGGAGGCCGTGTGCGTGAAGGCGTCCTCGTCCGGGTCCCCGTCGGCGAGCTCGACGACCTGGGTCGGGGCGGTTCCCGTCCAGTGATTGAGCTGCACCGCGTCGTTCGTTCCCGTGATGACGACCCAGACCTGCGCCGTGGAGGTGTGCCCGAGGCCGTTGCGGATCGTGTACTTGAAGCCGTCGAGGGAGGTCTGGCCGGCGCCGAGGTAGTCGAAGTGGCCGCCCGCGTCGTAAGTGAAGACCCCGTCCTGATAGGTGATCGTCGCGGCCCCGTTGGTCGTCGTCTGGAGCGAGACGAAGCTCTTCGCGAGCCCGCCGTCGTTGGCGAGGAGGTCGGCGATCGTGAAGGTGAAGGGGACGTTCTCGTCCGTCTGGAAGGTGTCCTCGTTCGCCTGCAACCTGACGCTGTTCGAGACGTTTGAGGTCTGGGCTGTGGCGCGGCCGCTCATGGAAGCCGGAAATGGCATGGTGCCCCCGCAATGGCCCCGCGCCGGCAATGGCCGGGGCTTCGAGGGCGCCACCCTGGACCGGGACCCGTTTCGGGAGCCGCTCAAGGACGCCTAAAATTTTAGCGAACGACGATTTTCCGGACGGCGCCGCGGGGGAGGGCAGGCCTCCCCCGCGGCGCGTCGTGCCCTGCTTAAGTCAGGTTGTCGTTGAAGTAGCCGGCGTTCGCCTGGGCGGCGGCGTCGACCTGCTGTCCCTGCGAGTTGCCGCGCAGGCGGTTCCTCACGAACGTCACGTTCACGTGGCCCGAGCCGTAGTGCGAGAGTCCGTAGCCGCAGCCCTTGACCACGTTGCCGTCGGCCGCGAAGTCGGTGAGGAGGCCGGGGTAGCCGCCCGTGAGGAAGGAGTCCCCGATCGCCATGCCGAAGTCGACCTGCTCGACGTGGTTGTGGTGCACCTCGCCGCTCGTGACGTAGCCCTCGAAGCGGATCCCGCGCGCGCCGCCGCCGCCGTTGAGGGCGAAGACGGTGTTGTCGTTCACGCGGATGCGCGTCGCAGGCTTCGACGCGGACGGGCCGGTGACGCCGATGCCGACGACCTTGCCCGAGCCCGACGACCGCGAGAAGTACTTCAGGGTGTTGTGGTCGATGTCGATGTCCGTGCAGCCGTTGTAGCCGGCGCCCGGGTAGGTGCCGTCGGCACTGCTTGCCCAGATGACGAAGTTGTCGCCGCCGAACCCGCTCGACGCGCCGTTGTCGAGGAGGCGCAGCGTGTCGAACGAGGCGTGGTGGATCCTCCCGCGCTGGCAGGTCTCGAGGTAGATGTGCCGCGCGGCGTCCGAGTAGCGCCCGCCGCGGACCTCCCAGTTGGTGCAGAACTGGAGCGCGAGCAGGTTCTGGCCCGATCCCTTGAAGGCGCAGTTGTCGAGGAGGACCCGGTCGGTCCGCGCGATGACGACCTGGTCGCCGACCCAGCCGCGCTGGTTCGAGCCGTCCGTCGTGACGCGGCGAAGCGTCAGCCTCTCGCTCGACTGCCACCCGTCGGGGAGCGGCGGGAGATGGTAGGTGATGCCGCCGTAGGTGTAGGTGTAGGGGCCGTCCGTGTCCGACTCGTTGAAGTTGATCGCCGTGTTCCAGAGGTTCTTGAAGTGGACGTCCTCGAGGAGCACGTTCTCGTAGTAGCCCCCGTACATCATCCAGAACGCGGAGTTCTGCGCCGCCGCGTTGCCGTCGAAGATCACGCCCTTGATGGTGATGTTCTTGACCCGGTTCGACGACGAGGCGCCGACGAACTGGATCATGTTGGAGGTCAGAGAGGTGGTGTTGGGCGGGTTGGCGAGACGGAGCGTCGTCACGCCCTTGCGCCCGAGGAGCTCGAGGTCGGAGGGAACGGTCAGGACGTTGTCGTACTCGATCACGTCGGCCGGGAGCTGGAGCGGCGCCCGGTTCGTGCCGCAGTAGTTGAAGGCGTCCTGCAGGGCCGTCCTGTTCGCGGCGGCGGCCGATGCGCTGATGCCGGTGCCGAGGGTCAGGCCGGTCACCGTGTAGCCGTATCCGGTGGGGGTGATGGTCATTACATTAATCCTAAGTTGGTGTGAGTGTGACCGCAGATTCCTACTGCGTTCACTTATTCCTAGATAACACTGGACAAAAAACCTCGCAAGAGATTTTTTTCAGGAGGGGTATGCCTGCGCGCCTGCAGAAGCGTCGGCCCACCGGAATAGGCGTCGTCGGGAGCTGACGAATCTTTAGCGAAGGCGGGCTAGAAGCAGGGGCATCTGCCCTGCAGGGATCGATTCGTGATCGCCCGCTCGCTTGCCGGCCTTCCGGCCTTTGCGGCCTACTTCGCGCTCGCCGTGTCGCTCTGCGCCGCCTACGTCGCCGCCTACGTCCAGGTGACGTCGCACCGGGAATTCCATCTGATCGTCGTCGAGCACAACGCCTCCGCCGCGACCGCCCTCGGCATGAGCCTGTTCGGGTTCTCGATGCCGCTCGCGAGCGCGATCTACCACTCGGCCGGGATCGTCGACTGCGCCATCTGGGGGCTCGTCTCGCTCGTCGGGCAGCTCGTCGCCTACGGGCTCGCCCGCTGGGCGCACCCGGATCTCAGCGGGGCGATCGAGCGGAACGCGATCTCGGCGGCGCTCTGGCTCGGCTTCGTGTCCCTCTCGGCGGGGCTGCTCAGCGCCGCCTGCATGAGCTACTGACGCCCGTGAAGCGCAGCGACGTGATCAAGCTCGTGGCGCTCGGCGCCGGCATCGCGGCGGTCTACGCCTTCGACGAGTCGCGCCAGTGCCGCAACGAGCGCGGCGAGGTCGTGGCTTGCCGCTCGTCGGGCTCGGGCGGGAGTGGGGGAGGGGGCTCGGGCAGCCACAGCACCACCTCGCGGGGCGGCTTCGGCGCGACCGGCGCCGGGCACGGCGGCGGGAGCTGAGGCGCAAGGTGCAGCGGCGCCCGATGCCCGTGCGGCCCGACCTCGACGAGCGGGCGCGGTCTCTCGGCTTCACGTTCCACCGCCTCGACGGCGCGGTCTACTGGGACGAAAACGCGGCCTATGTCTTCACCTTGCGCGAGATCGAGAACGACCTCGAGGCGCCGACCGCCGAGCTCGCCGCGATGTGCCTGGAGCTCGCCGACCGGATCGTCGCGAGCGAGGAGCTGATGCGGCGCCTCAAGGTCCCGGAGCACGCCTGGGACCTCATCGCCGCGAGCTGGCGGCGCCGGGACTTGAGCCTCTACGGCCGCTTCGACCTCGCCTATTCGGGCGAAGGGCCGGCGAAGCTCCTGGAGTACAACGCCGACACGCCGACGAGTCTCTACGAGGCCGCCGTCTTCCAATGGTTCTGGCTCGAGGACCTGAAGCGCACGGGGGTGCTTCCGGCCGAGGCCGACCAGTTCAACGCCCTGCACGAGCGGCTGATCGAGCGCCTGCGCGCGATCTCGGCCGGCCTGCCGCTCATGCTCCACTTCGCCTGCATGCGCGAGAGCGCCGAGGACCGCGGCACGGTCGAGTACCTGCGGGACTGCGCCATGCAGGCGGACCTGCGCACGAAGCATCTCGGCATCGCCGACGTGGGGCTCCGCGGCGACGTCTTCGTCGACCTCGAGGGCGAGCGCATCCGGCGCCTGTTCAAGCTCTATCCGTGGGAGTGGATGCTGGCCGAGCCGTTCGGGCGCGCGAAGGCCATGCGCCACACCCGCTTCCTCGAGCCGCCCTGGAAGGCGGTGCTCTCGACCAAGGGAATCCTGCCGCTCCTGTGGGAGCTCGCCCCGGGCCATCCGAACCTTCTGCCCGCCTATTTCGAGGACGATCCGCGGCGCTCAGGCCTCGGAGCGCAGGTCGTGCGCAAGCCCCTCTATTCCCGCGAAGGCGCGAACGTCGAGATCCGCGACGGGACGGCGGTCGCGGCGAGCACGGGCGGGACCTACGGCGCCGAAGGGCACGTTCTCCAGGCGCTGGCGCCTCTACGCGCCTTCGACGGCAACATCCCCGTGATCGGCAGCTGGATTGTCGGCGACGCCGCCTGCGGCATCGGCATCCGCGAGGACACGTCGCCGATCACGGGCGACGGCTCGCGCTTCGTCCCGCACGTCATCCTGGGGTGACGCGCGGGGCCGTTGGCGGAGATGCCGGGCGCCGGTTCGGATCTTGTCAGGCGCATCATTGGCCCCTCACGACGGCATACAGCAACGCTCTTCTCACTCCGCACCGTTGCCGCTAGAATTCTCGCGGTTCTCTCTTCCGATCATTCATCGAGCGGCGCTTTGAAACCTGCCAATTACCCCCGTGTGGCCCCAGGGCCTTTCGCAGGCCTGTTGCCCATCCTCCCGGCGGTGGTCGATGGACCAGGCCGGGTCCGCATGACGGAGAGCCTGCGGTCCGCGGCGAGGCGGTGGAGCCAGCCGCGCCTCACCCCCCGGACCGTCTGGGTGGCCCCCAACGGCAACGACGGAACGGCGGCGGTGGGAAATCCCACGCTGCCCTATGCAACGATCGCGGCGGCGGTCCAGAACAACGACGCGTCCTTCGTGATCGTGCGGGACGGCGACTACGACCCGTTCTCCTTCGAGAGCACGCATACCGGCTGGAGTTCCGTCTCCGGCGGCTTCAACAACAACGTCAAGTGGGTGGCGGCCGAGAACCCGTACCGGGCCCGCATCCGCATCGCCGGGCCGGAGACGCACACCCTCACCTGGGCGCCGACCGGACCGACCCTCTACTACACCACCATACCGGGGACGGTCGAACCGGAGCGGTTCCTGAACCGGCAAGCGTTCGACGAGTTCGGCTTCGAAGTCCAGCTGTTCAGGTTCGACTCGCGGCCCGTCGACAAGGGCGGCTACGGGAGCGTAGGCGCCGCGCTCAACGCGCTTGCGGCGGCGAACAGCGGGTGGGTGTGGGACCCGGCCACCCGCTTCCTTTACGCGAAGTATCACGGCGCCGACATGAACGCGATCAAGTTCGGTTTCCGCGCCGTCTACAAGCAAGCGACCGCCAACGGCTTGCAGTCGGTGTACCTCAAGGGCGCCACGCTGATCCTCGACGGCCTTCTGCTCGACGGGGTGGCGATCCGCACCGACCTGGACGCCGCATCCATACCGCCCAGGCTGTGGATCATCGACTGCCTGTCCCAGTTCTCGCCGATCGCGGGACTGGAGGCGAACGCGTGCCAGGCCTTCAGCGAGAACTTCAGGGTCCATGCCTCGACGCGCGACGGATGCCAGTACTTCCCCTCCACGGGCACCTCCCTGATGATGGAGGCGAACAACCACTTCACCAAGGTCGGCGCCATCGACACCTACGGGACCGTCACGACCGAGGGCACCATTCAACAGGGCTCCTCGATGCACGGGAAGTGCAGCGGCGCGCGCTTCGGGGTCATTTCGGAAGTTTCGCTCGGAGCCAACATCGCCGATGTCGGAGGAGGGCCGTCGGACATCGCCACCTACGTCTGGCACGTCGGCGTCCTCACCCGGCGCTCGCGCGACCCGAGCCCGGCGGGGCAGTACTTCACGACCGATCCGGGCCCGTTCCAGCGCACCGTCTGGCTCGACACCTGCGCCGACATGGACGAGGGCGCGAACGTCCGCAACCTGGTCGTCTCCGGATCGGCGGCCTACGCGGCTCACGTGGACGGGACGAACACCAACTACTTCCCGACCGTCGTCGGCGGCACGCCCACCGCCTACGATCCCCGGTCGCCGTGAAAATCACGGCAGGAAGAGGCGGCTCCGACGATTGAGATTTCGAAAGAGATGGTGCGGTCGAGAGGACTCGAACCTCCACTGGTTGCCCAACTAGCACCTCAAGCTAGCGCGTCTACCAATTCCGCCACGACCGCGAGGGGACCGGACCGCCTGAAGGCCGCATCCGGGGCGGCGGAGCCTGTAACAGAGGCTCCCGGCCGCCACAAGCCCTCAGGTAGGGCCTCGGAAGGCGGATTTCAAACCGCCTCGGCGGCGGCCGCGGAGGCGAGCGAGGCGTCGCCGATGCGGGTGCCGGGGGCGCGGGCGACGTGGGGTTTCCGGATGATCTCGGTGATCTCGACCGCGATGCGGGTGCCGGTCACCACCACCTGGCCGCGGGCGACGGGGTAGTCGTTCGCCAGGATCTCGACCATATCGGTCTCGGTCGACTCGAGCTCGATCACGGCGCCGCGGCCCATGCGGAGCAGCATGTGGATCGGCATCCGGTTGCGCCCGAGCACCACCGTGAGGTCCACCGTCATGTCGTCGAGCGTCGACACCTGGGCTCCGTCCGCTTCGGCTATGATCTTACCTTGGGCCGGTTAGGGTGAACCCTTGGTAAACGTCCGCGACGAATTGGATGCGGCTTTCCTGGCGAAGGCCGGCGGGCCGCCCGTCGAGTGGGCGGTCGCCGACGCCCTCGTGCCTTACGGCGAGGCCGTGGCCGAGATGGAGGCGCGGGTCGCGGCCATCGCCGAAGGGAGGGCGCCCGAGCGGGTCTGGCTCGTCGAGCACCCGCCCCTCTACACCGCCGGCACCTCGGCCAAGGATGAGGACCTCGTCGAGCCGGAGCGCCTCCCCGTGTTCCGGTCGGGGCGGGGCGGGCAGTTCACCTACCACGGCCCTGGCCAGCGGGTCGCCTACGTGATGCTCGATCTCAACCGCCGCCGCCCGGACCTGCGCGCCTATGTGGCGGCGCTGGAGGCTTGGCTCATCGCGACCCTCCAAGAATTCAACGTCCGCGGCGAGCGCCGCGAGGACCGGGTCGGCGTCTGGGTGCGCCGGCCGGACAAGGGCGCGGCGGCCGAGGACAAGATCGCGGCGATCGGCATACGGGTGCGCCGTTGGGTGTCGTTCCACGGGGTCAGCCTCAACGTCGAGCCCGACCTCTCCCACTTCTCCGGCATCGTCCCCTGCGGCGTCCGCGACCAAGGCGTAACGAGCCTCGTCGACCTCGGGATTCCGGTCACAATGCCCGAGGTGGACGCGGTGATGCGGGGGACGTTCGAGCGGGTGTTCGGGGCGACAGTCGCGATCTGACCGGCCGTCGTTTCCCCTTTCCTCGCCTCTTCTTTGTCATGGCCGGGCTTGGCCCGGCCATCCCGATCCGAAGGCGGATACTTCACGGGTCGGGGTCGCCGGGACAAGCCCGGCGACAGGGGAGGGGCAAGTTGCCCCCCTCCGCCGCGCGCGATAACACCGAAAAGCTTGAGGGCAGGGGGCTTGATGCCGGTCATCGGGACAGCGGTCGATCTCGGCTCGGAGGCTTCGCGGGCGAACCGCGACGCCTGGGCGGAGCTGAAGGCGGAGTTGGCCCAGCGCCGCGCGACGGTCGCCGAGGGCGGGCCGAAGCGGGCGCGGGAGCGGCATCTTGCGCGCGGCAAGCTCCTGCCGCGCGAGCGCGTCATGCGCCTCCTCGATCCGGGCTCGCCCTTCCTCGAGATCGGGGCCCTTGCCGCCTACGGCATGTACGAAGACGACATCCACGCGGCCGGGATGATTGCCGGCATCGGGCGCGTCGCCGGCCGCGAGGTCATGGTCGTGTGCAACGACTCGACCATCAAGGGCGGCACCTACTACCCCATGACCGTCAAGAAGCACCTGCGCGCGCAAGAAATCGCGCGGGAGAACCGGCTGCCCTGCGTCTACCTCGTCGATTCCGGCGGAGCGAACCTGCCGCACCAGACCGAGGTCTTCCCGGACCGCGACCACTTCGGCCGCATCTTCTACAACCAGGCGACCCTCTCGTCGCTCGGCATCCCGCAGATCGCCTGCGTCATGGGCTCGTGCACGGCGGGCGGCGCCTACGTGCCGGCGATGTCGGACGAGACCGTGATCGTGCGGAAGCAGGGCACGATCTTTTTGGGCGGCCCGCCCCTCGTGAAGGCCGCGACCGGCGAGGTGGTGACGGCCGAGGACTTAGGGGGCGCCGACGTGCACGCCCGCCTCTCCGGCGTCGCCGACCACTACGCGACGGACGACGGCCACGCGCTCGCGATCGTGCGCCGCATCGTCGGCACCCTCAACACTCGCAAGGACGTCGACATCGACTTGGCCGCGCCCGCCGAGCCGCGCCACCCGGTGGACGACCTCGACGCCATCGTGCCGACGGACTTGAAGAAACAGTACGACATCCGCGAGGTGATCGCCCGCCTCGTCGACGGCTCCGAGCTCGACGAGTTCAAGCGCCTCTACGGCACGACCCTCGTGACGGGCTTCGCCCGCATCCATGGCATCCCCGTCGGCATCCTCGGCAACAACGGCATCCTCTACTCCGAGAGCGCCCTGAAGGGCGCGCACTTCATCGAGCTCTGCTGCCAGCGCCGGGTGCCGCTCCTGTTCCTGCAGAACATCACCGGCTTCATGGTCGGGCGCGACTACGAGGCCCGCGGCATCGCGAAGGACGGGGCGAAGCTCGTCACCGCCGTCGCCTGCGCCCGCGTCCCCAAGGTGACGGTGATCGTCGGCGGCTCCTTCGGCGCCGGCAACTACGGCATGTGCGGCCGCGCCTACGGCCCGCGCTTCCTGTTCACGTGGCCGAACGCGAAGATCTCGGTGATGGGCGCCGAGCAGGCTGCGAGCGTGCTGGCGACGGTGCGGCGCGACAACATCGAGGGCGAGGGGCGGACTTGGGGCGCGCATGAGGAGGAGGCGTTCAAGGCGCCGATCCGCAACAAAATCGAGGCGGAGGGGAGCCCCTACTACGCGACGGCGTGCCTGTGGGACGACGGGATCATCCTGCCGAGCGAGACCCGCCGGGTGCTCGCGCTGGCGTTCTCCGCGACTTTGAATGCGCCGGTGGAGGAGACGCGGTTCGGGGTGTTTAGGATGTGAAATCGACGGATCGAAGGAGCTAGACTAAGGCTCCTTTTACCCTTGTCGGCTGAGTCTCTATACGGGGTAAAGGACGCCGAGAATCGGATTGTAACACGCGGGATGAAATTCGCAGGCTGCTTTGGCCCTACTGTTGCCTCACTGGGCGAGGAGTTGAAACTGCACCGACGCCCGGAAGCGGCCCTGAAGGCCGAGCCGCAACGTATGATATAGGTTGTGGAGGTATCCACCCGAATGCGTGCTTGGGACGCGTTATCTGATAGCTCGTTTTAATGAAATTCTTTCTCTGCAATTCCTGACTGCGGTCTTCATCAAGCGGAAAGGCTGTTGGCATGCCCGCTACAACATCAACGAATAATGTATCATTGACGTCAATACCAAAGCTTTCAATTACTCTAATTTCAAAAGGTTTTATACTTTGAAATTGTGTGTTTATTGAGTTTATTGTGGCTTCAGTTCTTTTGATAATTATTTCGAATTCTCTAATGGGTTTAACATCGAGGCGAAGTTCCTTTATATCGTTCAAACGAATTTCTCTAATTTCTTCTGAAACCTTTCGAATATCATTAGCGGCTGCTTCTATTCTCCCCAAAGCTATTCCCAAATCTCTCACAACACTATCTACGCGTGTTGTGGCATTGTAAAGGCTATTTACCGCGCTATCTACCTTATTCCAAAAGACTAAGGTGATAACGGCCGTAACAAGGATCAATGTTGGAATGGGATGAGCATCTATTGGATCAAATATGCGCTTCCATACGGAACGTGGTGGCGCGGAAGTAGGTTCGGCCTCCGACTCCGGCATCACGCCACCTTTTGATCCAGCTCAGAGACTATGATAAAAGTCGCGCCACAGTTGTCAATGGTGCGACTTTTTTCAGCCGATTCACTCTAAACTGAGATAGCTGCTCCTACGTTAACTCCCCAATTCGCGTTTCAAAGTGCGGCAGAATGGCGCACCACCCTGACGCTCCTGCCACTCGCGCAGCAGAGTAGGGCGCCTACCAAGGACCTGCCGCGGCCGTGGTCGTCTAATATCAACGAGACTCTTCTGGATAAACTCTGCCTACCAAGCCTGGATGGTTGTGGCCGACAAGATTTTCGCCCAACCCTTGGCGGCGGTTCATGTCCGCGCAGATCTCGAGCGCGGTCGATTCGCCAAGTGCCGAGGCTAAGCGCTCAATGTGTTCTACATCTCGAACTGCGTTGCTGAGGAGGAGCCGACCCGCGAAGCGCGGCGTGTTTCGACGCATGGAAGGGGGTAGCCGCAAGCAAGCCTTGCGGCTGGCCTCCGGCCGCGACATTCTGTCCTCACCCGGCCGCCAGTGCCGGGACACGCCTGGGGAGGCTATCCATGAAAATCCTTGCCGCCGCGCTCGGCGCGCCGCTCCTGTTCTGCGCCACCGCCGCCCTCGCTCAAGCGCCGACCTGGTCGCCGCCGCCGGAGAGCCAGCGCTGTCCGTCGAAGTGGGGGGCGGGCGACGAGCGCGGGTCGATGAACCTGCAGAAGCCCGCCGCCGTGCTCAACGCTGCGAAGCTCATCAAGACGGGCGAGGTGATCGAGCTCGGGCACGTCCTCGGCGACAAGATGCCGTTCTTCGGCACGCGGCGCTTCGACGTGCACATCAAGCGCACCTTCATGAACCAGCCCTCGAACCGGCGCGGCTCGAACGAGGAGCTCGTCGTCTCCGAGATCGGCCAGGTCGGCACCCAGTTCGATGCCTTCCCGCACCAGACCCACGAGAACTCGTGGTACAACTGCTTCAAGGTCGACGAGAACGCGACCCGCACCGGCTTCCTCAAGCTCGGCGTGCATGCCGTCGGCGCGGTCTTCACCCGCGGCGTCATGATCGACGTCGCGGCGCTGAAAGGGGTCGAGACCCTGCCCGACACCTACGAGATCACGGTCCAGGACCTCGAGGACGCGCTGAAGAAGCAGAACACCACGATCCAGGCCGGCGACGCCATCCTCGTCAACACCGGCTGGCACAAGCTCTGGGCGAAGGACAACGCCCGCTACGTCAAGTCGTGCCCCGGCATCGGCATCAAGGCCGCCGAGTGGCTCATCGCCAAGGACCCGATTCTTTTGGGCTCCGACAACTGGCCGGTGGAGGTGAGCCCGAACCCCGACCCGCAGCTGTCGCTGCCGGTGCATCAGGTCGCGCTCGTCGTCCACGGCATGCACCTCCTCGAGAACCTGAATCTCGCGGAGCTTGCCCAGAAGCAGGTCTACGAGTTCGCCTTCATGATGCAGCCGCTCAAGATCCAGGGCGGCACGGGCTCGACCGTCGCGCCGATCGCGGTGCGGTAGGAACGGGGCCGGCGCTTCGGCGCCGACCTCCTCCCGCCATCCGGAGCGCGCTACCGCACGAGCCGCAGGTCGGCGAAGCCGCCCTTGCGGTCGCTGTTCTCGTCGGCCTTGACGATGAGGTCGGGGCTGCCGTGGAGGTCGAAGGAGTAGGCAACGGCCTTGTCGGTCGCGCCGTTGAGGGTGAGCGTCGGGCTGCCCTGCATCTTGAGGGTCTGGCCCGGCAACCACAGCGAGCCGGTGAGCGACACGTCGGGCGAGCCCTGGAGCGTCGAAGTCAGGCGCGGCGAGGCCGGCGTGTTCGACGAGATGGCGATGCCGGCGAGCGACCCTGTCAGCATGGCCGAGAGCTTGAGCTTCGGGCTGCCCTGGAGGTCGAGCGCCGCGTTGTTGCCCGACAGGAGGATCGAGACGGCGTCGCCCGTCAGGCTGGCGTTGCCCTGG
Source organism: Beijerinckiaceae bacterium (assembly GCA_036386395.1). Lineage (GTDB taxonomy): Bacteria > Pseudomonadota > Alphaproteobacteria > Rhizobiales > Beijerinckiaceae > JAJKJG01. Next base: position 12,537 of record DASVVU010000287.1, read on the forward strand.
AGCACCAGTGGCCCGTCCTGGATCTGGTAGAACCCGGGCAGGAGGACGACGTCGGCCGACTGCACCGAGAGGCCGCCGCAGTACACGCCGGGGCTCAAGGTGACGGTTCCCTTGGACGAGGCGCCGACCGCGACGTTCGTGTAGTCGCAGGCGCCCGTGTAAGTGCTGACCGCGGACGCCACCTTTCCCCCGGTCTTGGCCAGGGCGCCGCCGTCGTGGCAGCTCATGGTCTGGTTCTTGCCGCATCTCACCTCGCGGCTTTCGTAGGGGTCGGACACCGGCGCGCAGTTGCCCTTCGCCGGCGGCGTGCTCGAGGCCTTGCCCGTGCCGCCGACGCCGCAGACGCTCCGGGCCACGATCTTCGCCGCCCCTTGCGTGGTGATCGAGTTCGGCCCGGGCGCGTCCGACCAGACGCTGCACCGCGTCGCGTTGATCTTCGCGGAGCCGACGAGGGAGATGCCGGCGTCCTCGGTCTGGCCGAGCGCGACGATGCAGGGCGCGGCAGGCGCGCTGTAGGTCGCCTCCGCCTCGACGGAGAGCGCGCCGGAGCGGGTCCCGAGGATCCCGCCGAACCTGAAGGCGTGCTCGGAGGCGAGGCTGACCTTGACGGTGTTCTCGGCCGCCGAGGGCGTGACGGTCCGCTGCGCGCCGGCGGCGCTCTCGCTCAGCATGCGGTTCGCGACGCTGAGGGCCTCGCTCTCCCGCTGCCCGGGCGTCGCCGCGGTGCTCATGGCGAGCGCCTTCGTGGCGGCGAGCGCGGCGTCGTCGGCGCTCTTCTGCAGCTCGGTGCGCCTGCGCGTCAGGTCCGAGTAGTCGAGCGCCGCGCCCCCGGCCGCAAGGAGGACCGGCAAGGCGAGCCCGAAGAGGAGGAGGACGTTCCCGCTGTGGTCGGTCCGGAAGTCGCGCATCGCTCTGCCCTTTGAACGATGCCGCACCGTAACGGGAAGATTCTAATCAAACGTTTTGTCGATTCTCGGAAATCCGTTGATCTTCGGGCAACGGGCGGCAGGGCGGGCCCGCCTTGCCAAATCCCGCCGCGGCACCCATATAGCTCGTATCGACTTTTGGCCGGACGACTGAACGCTTCGCCTTCGTGAGTGGGCGCACGCCTCGGACTTTCTCTCAAAACTCGACGAACCGGGCTTAGAACGCGCACCTGCGCGCCGAACGCCCATGTGCACCACTGACTGAAGGACGACCCCATGAACACGGGCACCGTGAAGTTCTACAACGACCAAAAAGGCTTCGGCTTCATCCAGCCGGACAACGGCGGCAAGGATGTTTTCGTCCATGCGACCGCCCTCGAGCGCGCCGGCATCCGCGGCCTCGTCGAAGGCCAGAAGGTGTCGTTCGACACCGCCGAGGACCGCCGCTCCGGCAAGATCGCCGTCAACAACATCCAGGCCGCGTAACGCGCCTCGAGGCGCGGCCCCGGCCGCGCCGGCGGAGCCGCCCGGATCCCGGGCGGCTTCTTCATTTCTAGCTTTCGCCGTTAGGCGCAAGCCTCAGGAGGACAAGATGTATTTCCGTAAGTCGTTGCCCCAGAAGTCGGTCATGTTCGCCGTCAATTTCGACGACGGGCGCACCGCCTACATGGTGGTCGAGAACCACGGCAAGCCGTCCGACGACTACCTCGCCGGGCCAATCGCCCGCGAGCGCCAGGAGAAGGGCGAGCTGCCGGAAGGCACGATCACCAGCATCAAGCGGGTCCGCTAAGGCCGTGGGCTTCAAGGAAGACGGCTTCGGCGACCGCCTCTCCGCGGCGGCGCAGGCGAAGCAGGCGGCGCTCGCGAAGTTCAAGGCGAAACCCGCC
>DASVVU010000288.1:0-2674 GCA_036386395.1 Beijerinckiaceae bacterium
CGACTTCCGTGTCCGGGGCCGTCCCCGGAAGAGGGCTGGCCATGACCGATTCTCTTGCCATGACAGCGGCATCCGACGAAGCATTCGAGCTTGAGACGAAGCTCGTCCACGCCGGCACCCTGCGCTCGGACTTCGGCGAAACCTCCGAGGCGCTGTTCCTCACGCAAGGCCACGTCTACGACACGGCGGAGCAGTGCGAGGCGCGCTTCAAGGGCGAGGACCCCGGCTACATCTACGCCCGCTTCTCGAACCCGACGGTCGGCATGTTCGAAGCCCGCATGGCGGCCTTGGAAGGGGCCGAAGCCGCCCGCGCCACCGCGACCGGCATGGCGGCGGTGACGGCCTCGCTCTTGGGGCAGCTCCGCGCCGGCGACCACGTCGTCGCGGCGCGCCAGCTGTTCGGCTCCTGCCGCTTCGTCTGCGAGGAACTCCTGCCCCGCTTCGGCATCGCCTCGACCCTCGTCGACGGCACGAACCTCGACGAATGGCGCGCCGCCATCAGGCCCGAGACCAAGGTCTTCTTCCTGGAGAGCCCGACGAACCCGAACCTCGACCTCGTCGACATCGGGGGCGTGGCGGAGATTTCGAGGGCAGCCGGCGCGAAGCTCGTCGTCGACAACGTGTTCGCGACGCCCCTGTGGCAGAGCCCGCTCAGGCTCGGGGCCGACTGCGTCGTCTACTCGGCGACGAAGCACATCGACGGGCAGGGCCGCTGCCTCGGCGGCGTGATCCTCGGCTCCAAGGAGTTCATCGAGAAGAGCATCCACACCTACCTGCGCCAGACCGGCCCGGCGCTCTCGCCCTTCAACGCCTGGGTGCTGCTGAAGGGCCTCGAGACCCTGACCCTGCGCGTCGGGCGCCAGACCGAGACCGCGGCGGCAGTGGCGGACGCGCTCGCCGGGCATCCGAAGGTGACACGCCTGATCTACCCCGGCCGGCCGGACCATCCGCAGGCAGAGCTGGCGCGGCGCCAGATGAAGGCCGGCTCGACCCTCATCGCGCTTGAGGTCGCGGGCGGCAAGGCGGGCGCCTTCCGCTTCCTCAACGCGCTCAGGATCGTCCGCATCTCCAACAACCTCGGCGACGCGAAAAGCCTCGTTACCCACCCGGCAACGACGACGCACGAGCGCTTCGCTCCGGCCGTGCGCAAGGCCATGGGCGTGACCGAGGGGCTCGTGCGGCTGTCCGTCGGGTTGGAGCATCCGAAGGACCTGATCCGGGACCTGGAGCGGGCGCTGGAAGCGGCTTAGCACCTGTCATTCCGGGGCGGCCCGGAGGGCCGAGCCCGGAACCCACGGCTACGTGCGGAGCTTGTTCGTGGGTTCCGGGCTCTCGCTTCGCGAGCCCCGGAATGACAGCGGCTACCCCGGCCCCGTCTCCACCGGCCGCCGCTCGTCCTGCGTCCATTCCGACATCGAGCCGTCGTAGAGGCGCACGTCCCGGCGCCCCAGGAGCTCGGCGAGGACGAACCAGTTCGTCGCCGCGGCCTGACCGGTGTTGCAGAAGCTGATGACCTCGCCCTCGGGCACGGCGGCGTAGAGACGGTCGAGCTCTTCGCGGGGCTTCAGCCCGTGACGCGAAGCATCGTAGGCCTGCCCCTGGTCGAGGTGCGCCGCGCCGGGGAGACGCCCGGCGCGCATCGCCTGCGGGCTCTTTTCCCGGCCCTCGAAATAGCCGCGTCCGCGGGCGTCGAGCAGTGTCGCGTCACGGCGGGCGACCGCCGCCTCGACCCGGCCGACCTCGGCGCGCAGCCCCGCGTCGATCCGCACCGGATATTGGGTCGCCGGCCGCGCGCGGCCGGGGCCGGTCTCGACCGGGCGGCCGGCGGCGCGCCAGCCTTCCCATCCGCCGTCGAGGAGGGAGAGGCGCCGGTGCCCGGCGGCCTTGAGGGTCCAGTAGACCCGCGCGGCGGCGCTGAAGTCGCCGGTGTTGATCCCTGTCGGCACCACGACGACCTGCTGCTCCGGCGTGAGCCCGAGCCGGCCGAAGAGCCCGGATAGCGCCGCCTCGTCGGGCAGCATGCCGACCGCGATGCCCTTCGCCGCCCGCCAGCCGTCCTTGGCGTAGTCGGTGAAGACCGCGCCCGGGATGTGCCCGGCCGCGAAGGCGGCGCGTCCGTCCTCGCCGGCGACGATGCGCACGTCGAGGATCGCGAGGTCCGGGTCGGCCAGGTGCTGGGCGAGCCATTCGGGCGAGACGAGGGGCTGGTTTGCGTCAGGCATGGGGTCCTCCGATCGGGCGCCGCCCCTCATAGCACGCCGAAGCGCTCGAACACCGCCCTCAAGGTCTCGCCGGCAAGCAGCGCGTCCCGCGTCTGGTCCTCCGCCGTCACCTTCTCCAGCGCCCGCGCCACGACCCGGGGCGCGACCGCCTTCGGGATCGCGACGCAGCCGTCGACGTCCCCGAAGATGAGGTCCCCCGGCTCGATCCGCACGCCCGCGACCTCGACGGGCACGTCCATGGCGGCCATCTCGGCCCGGCCCTTCGAGTCGAGCGGCCCGATGCCGCCGGCGAAGACCGCAAAGCCTGTCTCGCGGATGCGGCGCACGTCGCGCACGAGCCCGTCGGTGAGGCAGCCCGCGGCGCCGCGCACCCGCGCGGCGGTGGTGAGGAGCTCGCCCCAGGGGGCGATCCGGTCCGTCGGCCCGTCGCAGGCGAGCACCGCGACCTCGCC
>DASVVU010000289.1:0-13137 GCA_036386395.1 Beijerinckiaceae bacterium
AGGAAGAGCACGAGGTCGACCGCGCTCCAGCCGCCGGACCCGAGCACCTGCGCCATGGCGGCGACGAGGGCCACATACGTGACGACGTTCAGGGCCAGCACGGCGAGGCGCCGCCGACGCAAGTCCGCGGCGGGTTGCAGGCCGGCCGGCGTCGTCTCGGTCCCGACCGCAACGAAGGGCGGGGCCAGGCGGGCGTGCTCGGTCATCGCGAAAGGATCCTCGGGAGAGCCACGACTTTGAAGCGCGGCGAGGCTGAAGCTGCAATGAACGAACCTTTGCCGCAAGGGCGCACCGCCGCGCAAGCCCGCGCCGCCCGTTCGCGGGCCCTCTGGTACGTCGCCCGCGGCCGCGCCGAGCTGCGCGAATCCGCGCTTCCCGCACCCGGGCCGGGGCAGGCGCTCGTGCGCACCGCCTGGAGTACCTTGAGCCGCGGCACCGAGCGGCTCGTCTTCGAGGGCCGGGTGCCGCTCTATCTCGGCGAGCGGATGCGGGCGCCGATGCAGGAGGGCGAGTTCCCGCATCCCGTGAAGTACGGCTACTGCGCCGTCGGCACCGTCGAGGACGGGCCGGACGATCTTGCGGGCCGCACGGTCTTCGCTCTCCACCCGCATCAGGACGCCTTCATGGCGCCCGCCGGCGATCTCGCCGTCGTGCCGGCCGACGTGCCGCCGCGCCGCGCCGTGCTCGCCGCCAACATGGAGACGGCGCTGAACGCCCTGTGGGATTCCGGCGCCGGCCCCGGCGACCGCATCGTCGTCGTCGGCGCCGGCGTCGTCGGGCTCCTCGCCGGCTACCTTTCGGCCTGCCTGCCGGGAGCCGAGGTCACGATGGTCGACATCGACCTTTCGCGCGAGGAGGTCGCGGCCGGCCTCGGCTGCCGCTTCCGCAAGCCCCTCGACGCCCCGGGCAAGGCCGACGTCGTCTTCCATGCGAGCGCGACTTCGGAAGGCCTCGCCTGTGCGCTTGCCTGCGCCGGCCGGGAGGCCACGGTCGTCGAGATGAGCTGGTACGGGGATGCCGAGACGACGGCGCCGCTCGGCCTCAACTTCCACGGCGGGCGGCTGAAGCTCGTCTCGTCGCAGGTCGGCGAGGTTTCGCCTTCGCGCCGTCCGCGCTGGACACACCGGCGGCGGCTCGACAAGGCCCTCGCGCTCCTCGCCGACGTACGCCTCGACGTCCTCGTCACCGAGGAGATCGCCTTCGCGGATCTCCCCGCCGCCCTCCCGCGCCTCCTCGCCCGCGGCGCGCCGGGCCTCGCGACGGCGGTGCGGTACGATCCTGTCATTCCGGGGCGGGCCGGAGGCCCGAGCCCGGAACCCATAAACACCGACGCCTCCCCGTGAAGCTGGACGGCGTCGCGCTAATCCTCCATCCGTCGTGGTTATGGGTTCCGGGCTCGCCGCTCCGCGGTGCCCCGGAATGACATTGGAGAAGAGAGAAAAATGTACGCCGTCGAGGTGCGCGACCACGTGATGATTGCCCACAGCTTCAGGGGCGAGCTGTTCGGGCCGGCGCAGGGGCTGCATGGGGCGACCTTCGTGGTCGACGTCGCCTTCTTCCGGGAGGAGCTGACCGCGGACGGCGTCGTGGTCGACATCGGCCGGGCGCATGAGGCGCTCAAGAGCGTGCTCGGGCCGCTGAACTACAAGAACCTCGACGATTTGCCCGAGTTCAAGGGCCGCAACACCACGACCGAGTTCCTGAGCCGGCACGTCTTCGACGCCATGGCGGCGGCGGCGCGGGCCGGGAGGCTCGGGCCGGGGTCGGAGGGCGTCGCCCGCATCCGGGTGATGCTGCACGAGTCGCACGTGGCACGGGCCTGGTTCGAGGGGCCGGTTTAGTGCTTGACGTCGCCTTCGCAGTGCCGGGCGACCTCTCCTCGCCAACCGGCGGCTACGCCTACGCCCGCAAGCTTCTGGCGCTTGCGCCTGAGCATGGGGTGAGCCTCGCCCACCTGAGGCTGCCAAGCGGGTTCCCGCACCCGAGCGCCGAGGAGCTTGCTGAGACCGAGCGTCTTCTCGCCGCCGCCGCGGCCCCACTCCTCCTCGTCGACGGCCTCGCCTACGGCGCCTTGCCGACGGACCTCGTGCGCCGCCTGCCCCCTCAAAAAATCGTTGTCCTCGTGCACCATCCCCTCGGCTTCGAGAACGGCCTTCCGCCACAGCGCCGGGCGGAGCTTCTCGCTTCGGAGCGCGACGCCCTGGCGGAGGCCGCGCGGGTGATCGCGTCGAGCTTCTTCACGGCGCGGCTGCTCGTCTCCGACTTCGCCGTGCCGCCCGACAAGATCGACGTCGCGGAGCCCGGCACGGAGCCGGTGCCGCGGGCCCGCGGCACCGGCGATCCGGTGGCGCTCCTCGCCGTCGGGGCGGTCTCGCCGCGCAAGGGCTACGAGGTGCTGGTGCGGGCGCTCGGCGAGTTGCCCGACTTCGACTGGCGGCTCACGATCGCGGGCAGCCTCGACCACACTCCGCAAGCGGCGGCCTCTCTGCGGCGAGCGGTGGCCGAGACGGGGCTCGAGCGCCGCGTCGTCCTCGCCGGGGCGGTTGACGAAGACGAACTGGAACGGCTGTACGACGCCGCCGACGTGTTCGTATCGCCGTCGCTGTTCGAGGGCTACGGCATGGTGCTGGCCGAAGCGATGGCGCGGGGCTTAGCCATCGTCGCCTCGACCGGCGGCGCCGCCGCCGAGACCGTGCCGGATGCGGCCGCCCTCAAGGTCCCGCCGGGCGACGTCCCGGCGCTCCGGGACGCGCTCCGCGACATGATCGCCGACCCGAGCCTCCGCCGCGCCCGCGCCGACGCCGCTTGGGCGGCCGGGCAGGCGTTGCCGCGCTGGCCCGACACCGCCGCCACGGTCGCGGCGGTGCTTCGGAGCATCCAGTGAGCGGCTTCAGCGCCGACTGGCTCGCGCTCCGCGAGAGCGCAGACCGCCGCGCCCGCAATCCGGAACTTCTCGCCCGGCTGAAGGCGCGGTTCGCGGGCCAAAGCGAGATCGAGGTGGTCGACCTCGGCTGCGGCACGGGCTCGAACCTGCGGGCGCTCGCGCCCCATCTCCCGTCCCGGCAGGCCTGGACCCTCGTCGACCACGACCCCGCCCTCCTCGCCGCCGCCCGTGAACGGCTGTCCGCCTGGGCGGACGGCGCGGCGGAGGGGGAGCTCCTGCGGCTCGCGAAGGACGGCGCCGAGGTTGCGGTGCGCTTCGTCGAGGCCGACCTCGCGGGAGGTGTCGGCGCGCTCCTCGCCGGGCGCCCCTCCCTCGTCACCGCGGCGGCCCTGTTCGATCTCGTCTCGCCGGCCTGGATCGAGGGCTTCGCCCGGGCCGCGGCAGCGGCCGGCGCCGTCTTCTATACCGCGCTCTCCTACGACGGCACCGAGCGCTGGACGCCGCCGCACCCCGCCGCCCCCGCGATGCTCGCCGCCTTCGTCGCCCACCAGGGCCGCGACAAGGGTTTTGGACCTGCTGCCGGGCCGCGGGCGACGGAGCTTCTGGCACAGGCCTTCCGGGGGCACGGATATACCGTGCTGACGGCCGCAAGCCCCTGGCGGCTCGACTCCGAGGACGCCGCGCTCATGCAAGCCCTCGCGCAAGGCACCGCCGCGGCGGTGCGCGAGACCGGCACGGTGCCGGAGGAGACGATCCGGGATTGGCTCGACGCACGTCTGTCGGCCACGGCCTGCGAGATCGGCCACGCCGACCTTCTAGCTATTCCGCCGCGAAGCTGAATCTCAATCCCCGCCGGGCAGCATCCGCAGAAGGGTGCGGTCGCGGCGGATGAAGTGGTGCTGGAGGGCGCCCGCGACGTGGACCGCCACGACGCCTAAGAGGGCGACGGCGAGGGCGATGTGGATGCGGAAGATCCATCCGGCCGCCTCCATGGTCGGCGCGTCGGGGACCGGCAGGCTCATCGGCACGGCCCACAGGAAGTTGACCGGCTTGCAGCAGTAGGAGGTCGCGATCCAGCCGACGAGGGGCGTGGCGACGAAGAGGATGTAGAGCGCCGTGTGGGAGGCATTGGCGGCGCGGCGCTGCCACTCCGGCATCGGCTCGAAGGGCGGCGCCCCCCGCCGCGCCCGCACGATGACGCGGACGAGCGCGAGCGCCAGGACCGTGATGCCGATCGACTTGTGCAGCTCGAAGAGATTGTTGGTGAGCGGCCCCTCGCCGATGTTGGTCATCGTGATCCCGATCGCCACCTGCGCGACGATGAGGGCCGCCATGATCCAATGCAGCGTCTTCTGCAGGCCCGAGTAGCGGCGCGGCGGCGCGGCGGGCATGGCAGCCTCCCCGGCTATCCCCTGCGGATCAGCGTACCGGCGCCGTGATCGGTGAACAACTCCAGCAACACCGCGTGCGGAACCTTGCCGTCGAGGATGACCACCGCCTCGACCCCCTGCTCGAGGGCGTAGATGCAGGTCTCGATCTTCGGGATCATGCCGTCCGTGATGGTGCCGTCGGCGATGAGGCGGCGGCAGTCGTCCATGGTCATCTCGGGGATGAGGCTCTTCTCCTTGTCGAGGACGCCCGGCACGTCGGTGAGGAGGAGGAGGCGCTTCGCTCCCATGGCGCCGGCGATCGCGCCTGCGAAGGTGTCGGCGTTGACGTTGTAGGTCTCGCCGTCGGTGCCGACCGCGACGGGCGCCAGCACCGGGATCAGCTCGGCTTTCAGCACGGCGTCGAGCACGGCGCGGTTCACGCGCTCGGGCTCGCCGACGAAGCCGAGGTCGACGTCGCGCTCGACGTTGGACTGCGGGTCGAAGACCGTGCGGGCGGCCTTGCGGGCCACCACCATGTTGCCGTCCTTGCCGCACAGGCCAACCGCCTTGCCGCCCTCGGCCCCGATCCAGCCGACGATCTGCTTGTTGATCGAGCCGGCCAAGACCATCTCGACGACCTCGACCGTCGCCTCGTCGGTGACGCGAAGCCCCGCCTGGAACTCGGACTTGATGCCGAGCTTGTCGAGCATCCGCCCGATCTGCGGCCCGCCGCCGTGCACCACGATGGGCTTGAGCCCTGACTGCTCCAAAAGGACGATGTCCTCGGCGAAGTCCTCCTGGGCGCCGCGCTCGCCCATGGCGTGGCCGCCGTACTTGATGACCACGACCTCCTCGTCGTAGCGCTGCATGTGCGGCAAGGCCTGCACCAGGATCTCGGCCTGCACGTGCACGTTCGGGAGGGGCTCGGCCATCGGTTTTTCTCGGGCGGGGTTCTGCGAGGGAAAGGCGGGCGCCTTCTAGCGCAGGAGCCCTAAGACCGAAAGCCGCTGGCGGCGAAGCCGCCTTACCCGCGCGGGATCAGCGCGGACAGCGCCACGAGTGCCCAGCCGATCATCAAAAGAATGCCCCCGCCCGGCGCCGCCATCGGGAACAGCGCGGTGCCGCGCCAGACTCTGAGCGTCAGGTCCCCGGCGAAGAGGGCGACGCCGAGGAGGAGGGCCCAGCCGGCGGCCCGCGCCGCCGTCGGATGGACGAGGCCGGCACTGCTAAGCGCCATGAGGCCGACGAGCGCGGCGGCATGGATGAGGAGGAAGCGTCCCGCCGTCTCAAGGTTCTGCCCGCCGGCGGAATGCGCCGCGGCGGCCGACACGGCGACGCCGGCAAGGCCCGACAGGGCGGCGAGCGCGACGAGGAGGCGGTCGGCGAACATGCTCGCGGTCAGCTCTCGTCCGGCGGCTCTGCCGCCCCCTTCCGCTCCACGATCATGCGGTACTGCTCGGGCTGGCGATGGCGCTCGAAGGCGAAGGTGGTGGCCTTGTAGCTCCGGCCGAGGTCGAGGTCGCAGCGGGCGATCACGAGCTCGTCTCCTTGCGTCGTCGCCTGCGCCACGACCTCGCCGGTCGGCGCGATGATCGAGGAGTTGCCGATCATCTCGCAGCCCTCCTCGACGCCGCACTTCGCGACGCCGACGACCCAGGTGGCGTTGGCATAGGCGCCGCCCTGCATCGAGAGCTGGTTGTGGAACTCGGACAGGCGGTCGTGGTCCGGGGCCGGCGGGTTGTGGCGCGGCGTGTTGTAGCCCAGCACCACCATCTCGACGCCCTGCAGCCCCATGACCCGATAGGTCTCGGGCCAGCGCCGGTCGTTGCAGATGCACATCCCGTAGAGCCCGCCAAGCGTGCGCCACACCGGCCATCCCAGGTTTCCGACCTCGAAGTAGCGCTTCTCGAGGTGCTGGAACGGGCGCCAGGGCTCGTGCTCGGCATGCCCGGGCAGGTGGATTTTCCGGTATTTCCCGACCTGCTTTCCGGATTTGTCGACGAGGATCGCGGTGTTGAAGCGGCGTGTGCGGCCGCCCTCCTCGATCAGCTCGGCGAAGCCGAGGGAGAAGCCGATGCCGCGCTCCCGCGCCTCGTTGAACAGGGGTGCGGTCTCGTTCGAGGGCATCTCGCGCTCGAAGAACGAATCGATCTCCCCCTGGTCCTCCATCCACCAGCGCGGGAAGAAGGTCGTCAGCGCAAGCTCGGGGAAGACGACGAGGTCGCACCCGTGCCCGTCCGCCTCGCGCAGGAGGTCGAGCATGCGGCGGACGACCGCGGCGCGGCTGTCGGCGCGCTGGATCGGCCCGAGCTGCGCGGCGCCGACGGTGACGATGCGGGTCATGCGGCCTCCCCTGCAATGCGGGGAAATTTGGCGGCTTCCACCTCCTCCGCCGTGCGCCCGACGATACGCGCGTAGACCTCAGGATCGGTCGCTCCCTCGGTGCCGAACAGCAGCACGCGGGAATCCCCATCGAGCCGCAGCGCCGACCGCATCCGCGGATCGCGGGCCGCGAGGCGAAAGCCGGCGAGACCCGCGACGCCGGACTCGCCGCCGCCGACGCCCAAGTCCGCGAGGTCGCGCATGGCCTCTTCCGCGGCCGCGTCCGGGATCGCCATGAAGGCGTCGGCGCCGGGACCGAGAATGCGCCACGCGAGGAGCGAGGGCTCGCCGCAGGCGAGGCCGGCCATGATGGTGTCGAGATCCCCGCCGACGCTCGTCGGTGCGCCAGTCTCGGCGCTAGCCAGGAGGCAGGCCGCATCCTCCGGCTCGACCACCACGAAGACCGGGCGCTCGGGCCCGAGCGTCTCCCACAGCCATGACAGCGCCGCGGCGGCAAGGCCGCCGACGCCGCTCTGGACGAAGACGTGGGTCGGCGCTGCGCCCTGGTCATGCGTCTCCATGGCGATCACGGCGTAGCCCTGCATGACCGTCCTCGGCACGTCCTCGTAGCCCGGCCACGAGGTGTCGGAGACGATCTGCCAGCCGTTCCCCCGCGCGGCCTCGGCGCAAAGCCGCACCGACTCGTCATAAGTTCGTCCGGCCCGCACCACCTCGGCCCCGTAGGCTGCGATGGCCGCTGCGCGGCCCCGGCTCACGCCCTCGTGGACGAAGATGACGGCCCGGGCGCCCGCGCGTGCGGCGCCCCAGGCGACGGCGCGGCCGTGATTGCCGTCCGTGGCGCAGGCGACGGTCAGGCCCGCAGCCCCGCGCTCGCCGGCGAGCTTCTCCACCGCATAGGCGCCGCCGAGCGCCTTGAAGCTCTTCAGACCGAAGCGCCGCCCCTCGTCCTTGTAGAGCACCTCGGCGACGCCGGCCTCCCGCGCCATCGCGTCGAGCCGCAGGAGCGGCGTCGGCGCGTAGCCCGGCCAGGCGCGGATCGCCTCGGCGGCGGCGCGTCCTTTCTCGACGGAAAGGATGGCGCGCTCCTCGGGTCCGTAAGGGCGCGCCCGGTCGAGGGCGGGATTCTGGAGGAGCTTGGCGGAGGGGGAAGCGGGGGGCATATAGGCCATGGTGCGGCGGCGCCCGGCGCCCGGTCAAGGCGCGAGCCGCCCGCCTCCAAGGAACAGGAACGATCCATGTGCGGACGCGTCGTCCAGGCGAGCCCTCCCGACAAGCTCGGCCTGCACATCGTCGAGGGGCTCGACCCCCGCGACAACCGCTTCGGCAACGTGCCGCCGCGCTACAACGGCGCGCCGAGCCAGTTCCTGTGGGTGATCCGCCGCAATCCCGAGACGGGGGAGCGCACCCTCGACCTTTTGCGCTGGGGGCTCGTCCCGAGCTGGTGCAAGGAGCGCCCCAAGCCGCCGCCGATCAACGCCAAGGCCGAGACGGTGGCGAAGCTGCCGATGTTCCGCCAGGCCTACGCCAAGCGCCGCTGCATCCTGCCGATCGACGGCTTCTTCGAGTGGCGCGCCGAGCGCGGCATCAAGCAGCCCTACGCCATCGCCATGAAGAACCGCTCGCCCTTCGGCCTCGCCGGCCTGTGGGAGAACTGGAAGGACCCGGCGACGGGCGAGTGGATCCGCACCTTCTGCGTCATCACCACGGCGGCGAACGAGCTCGTGGGCGATATCCACAACCGCATGCCGGCGATCCTCAGGCCCGAGGACTACGACCGCTGGCTCGGCAACGAGCCCGACCCGCGCGAGCTCCTCACGCCCTTCCCGCCCGAGCCCATGGCGATCTGGCCGGTCTCGCCGCGGGTGAACTCGCCCCGCTTCGACGAGCCGGATCTCCTCGACCCGGTCACAGTGCCCTGACGGCTCGGGAGAGAGGCTAAATCGGCTCGATCGCCTGCGCCCGGATCACGATCACGTCCTGGCGGAAGCGCTCTTCCAGGTCGCGGCGATAAGATCGCCACCAGTCCCGATCGAGCGTCTTGGCCATCACCTCGAAGATCACGATCTCGTCCCGGCTCGTCTCGCCGCCCTCGGTCCACAAGCCCTCCGCGGGGGCGCGGGTGAAGGCGGTGAGACCGCCGAAGCGTTCCGTCAGCTCCGCGCGCACTCGGCCGTAGAGCTCCCGGGGGAAGCGGCGGCCCGCGTTGTCGGCGAGAGGGAGGAGGATCTGGACGAGGTGCATGGCACTGGAGTGCATGGGTGCCTGACCGGAACGAACGAGGCGCCGGGCGGTTTCGCCGGAACCATGCTCCGCCTCCTCTCCGGCGCCTTCGCCCTCACTCTGCTCGTGACCCCGGCCCTCGGCCAGGCGCCTCTCCCGCCGCCGCGCCCGGAGGGGCTTGGGACGGAGGCGCAGGCGGGCGCCGGGGAGGTCCCGCTCCCGCCGGAGCGGCCGCCCGGGCTCGACGAGCCTGCGCAACTGGCGTCTCCGCCCCCGGCGCAGGCTGCCCACCCGTCCGAAGGCGAGAATGCCGACGCGTGCCTTGCGCGCCTCGACAAGCTCGGGGTGCGGGCCGGGAGCGCGCCCGCAGTCGGGAACGGCGCCTGCGGCGCGCCGCATCCGCTCAGGCTCGTCGGCCTCCCCGACGGTCTCGAGGTCTCGCCGCCGGCCCTCGTCACCTGCGCGGTCGCGGAGGCGCTGGCCAAGTGGACGCTGGAGGCGGTGTCGGCCGAGGCCGAGCGGCACCTCGCGGAGGCGCCCCAGAAGATCCTGATCGGCACCTCCTACGAGTGCCGGGGGCAGAACCGGCAGGCCGGCGCGAAGCTCTCCGAGCACGCCTTCGCCAACGCCGTCGACGTGATGGGTTTTGCCTTTCGCAAGCGCCCGGCGGTCGCGGTCACGGCGCGCAGCGGCGAGAGCCCGGAGGCGCTGTTCCAGGCGGCGGTGCGGGCGCGCGCCTGCGCCTACTTCACGACCGTGCTTGGGCCTGGCTCCGACGCCGCCCACGCCGACCACCTCCACCTCGACATGCGCGAGCGCCGCCCGGGCGTGCGCATCTGCCAGTAGGCATCCGCCGAAGGGCGCATGGAACATGGGAGCACTCTCGAACTTTCCCTGTCGCGGGCGGCCTGGGGGAGCGGCCCTTCAGAGGTGAAGTCCCATGCGTTCCTGGCTCGTCCCCCTCGCGGCCGCGCTCTTAGGCGCCGCCGCCGCGCACGCCGCGCCCCTCGACTTGAAGAGCGTCAACGAGGCCCAGTTCTCCGGGCCGGCGCAAGAGCAGCCCGTCAAGGGCAAGCGCGGCAAGGCGCGGCAGGCGAAGCCGAAGGGGCTCGACCCCGTGACCATCAAGGTCCAGGTCCTCCTCGACCGCGCCCGCTTCTCCCCCGGCGTGATCGACGGGCACGGCGGCGAGAACCTCGACAAGGCGATCGCCGCCTTTGCGGCGGCTCAAGGGCTCCCGGCGGAAGGGCGGCTGACGAAGGAGGTGTTCGACAAGCTCAGCCAGACGTCGAGCGAGCCGGTGCTGCAGGAGTACACGATCGCCGAGGCCGACGTGAAAGGCCCGTTCGTCAAGAAGATCCCGGCCAAGATGGAGGAGATGGCGAAGCTCGACCGCCTCGCCTACCGCAGCGCGCTGGAGGGGCTCGCCGAGAAATTCCACATGGACGAGGATCTTCTGAGGGCCCTCAACCCGAAGAAGGACTTCGAGGAGGCCGGGACCACGATCCTGGTCGCGAACGTCAAGAACGAGAAGCCGACCGAGAAGGTCGGTAAGATCGAGGTCCGCAAGTCCGAGCACGCCCTGCGGGCGCTCGACCGGGACGGCAAGCTCGTCGCCTTCTACCCGGCCTCGATCGGCTCGGAGGAGAAGCCGGCGCCGACCGGCAGCCACAAGGTCGACCGGGTCGCCCCGAACCCGACCTACACCTACAATCCGAAGTACAAGTTCAAGGGCGTGAAGTCCGACAAGCCCTTCACCATCAAGGCCGGCCCCAACAACCCGGTCGGCGCCGTGTGGATCGACCTCTCGATCGAGAGCTACGGCATCCACGGCACGCCCGAGCCGTCGAAGGTCGGCAAGACCTACTCCCACGGCTGCGTGCGCCTGACGAACTGGGACGTGCGCCAGCTCGGCCAGATGGTCGAGAAGGGCACGCCGGTCGAGTTCGTGGATTAGGGTCTGTTGGGGTTCAACATGTGATCCTCCCCCGTGAAACGGGGGAGGGGGACCGCCGAAGGCAGTGGAGGGGGCGAGGTCGGGCGTGCCCCCTCCACCATGCTTCGCATGGTCCCCCTCCCCCGCTGCGCGGGGGAGGATCAGCACGCCGTTGCGCCGCGTCGCCGCGCCGCTATTGTGCGCGCCGACAGGGAGCAACGCCGCAATGACGAACGAAACCTCGATCACCCGCAGGACCCTGCTCGGCGGCGCTGCCGCGGCCGCAGCCTCGGCGGCCGTCCCGGCCTTCGGCCAGACGGGCGGCACGAACTGGCCCGAGCGCCTCGTGCGCATCGTCGTGCCCTATCCGGCCGGCGGCTCGACGGACGTGCTGACCCGCATCATCGCGGAGCGGCTCAAGGACAAGCTCGGCCAGACCTTCGTGATCGAGAACCGCCCCGGCGCCGGCGGCAACATCGGCATCGACGCCGTCGCCAAGGCCGAGCCCGACGGCTACACCATCGGCTCGGCGACCGTCGGCCACTTCGCGATTAACCAGTACCTCTACGGCAAGATGTCCTGGGACGCCGACCGCGACCTCGCGCCGGTCTCGATGACCTGGGAGCTGCCGAACGTCGCCGTCGTCCCGACGCAGCACGTGCCGGCGAAGACCCTCCAGGAGTTCATCGCCTGGGCGAAGGCCCGCGAGAACGGCATCCTGTTCGGCAGCCCGGGGGTCGGGACGACGCCGCACCTGTCGGGCGCGCTCCTCGGCGTGCGCGGCGGCTACAAGGCGACGCACGTGCCGTTCCGCGGCGCCGCAGCGACGATCCCGGCGATGCTGTCCGGCGACATCCACTTCGCCATCGACAACCTCGCATCCTACGTCAGCATCATCGAGTCGGGCCAGATGCGGGCGCTCGCCGTGACCTCGCCGACGCGCTGGCCGACGATGCCGGACGTGCCGACCATGGCCGAGGCCGGCATGCCGGACTTCGTCGTCACCTCCTGGGCCGCCTTCGTGGTCCCGAAGGCGACGCCGCGGGCGGTCGTCGACAAGCTCTCGGCGGCGCTGCGCGAGATCGCGGCCGACCCGTCGATCCAGTCGCGCTTCCAGGTCGCCGGCGCGAGGTCGCTCGGCAGCACGCCCGAGGAGGTCCAGGCGCTCGCCGTCAAGGAGCGCCCGATGTGGCAGGAGATGGTCCGCGTCTCCGGCGCGAAGCTCGACTGATCCGCGATTTCCCTCCCCCTTGTGGGGTGGGCCGACTCGCCGAAGGCGCGCGGGGTGGGGGGCGCCGGCATGGAGCGCCTTATCGACCCGAGGACTAATCCGTATCAGCCGCAGGGGCCAGGGCCGGACGGATCGCTTGGCCTTGTCCCTGCGGCTGATACGCAGCGGGCCGGCTTCGACCGAGAGCCCTATGCCCGGCGCCCCCCACCCCGCTCGGGCTTCGCCCGAGTCGGCCCTCCCCTCAAGGGGGAGGGAAGATCGCGGCGCCCCTTTGGCAGAGGTCTCCGGCGGCAGGCAGAAGCCGCCCTACAGCATCGACGGCAGCACCCGGTCGGGGGGGCGGTGGCCGTCCATGAAGGTCTTGATGTTGACGATGACCTTCTCGCCCATGTCGACGCGGCTCTCGTGGGTCGCGGACGCGATGTGGGGCAGGAGCACGACCTTGCCGCGCCGGGCGAGCTTGAGGAGGCGCGGGTTCACGGCCGGCTCGTGCTCGAACACGTCGAGGCCGGCGCCGGCGAGGTCGCCCGCCTCGATCATGCGGGCGAGGGCCGTCTCGTCGATGATCTCGCCACGCGCCGTGTTCACGACGATCGCCTCCTTCTTCATGAGCTTGAGGCGCCGCCCCGAGAGGAGGTGGTAGGTCGCAGGCGTGTGCGGGGTGTTGACCGAAACGATGTCCATGCGGGCGAGCATCTGGTCGAGACTGTCCCAGTAGGTCGCCTCGAGCTCGTCCTCGACGGCGGCCGGCGCCCGGCGGCGGTTGTGGTAGTGGATCGACAGGCCGAAGGCCTTCGCGCGGCGGGCGAGCGCGGTGCCGATGCGGCCCATGCCGACGATGCCGAGGCGCTTGCCGGTGATGCGGTGGCCGAGCATCCAGGTCGGCGACCAGCCGGCCCACTCGTCCTCGGGAATGACCTTCGCGCCCTCGACCATGCGGCGCGAGACCGCGAGGATGAGGGCCATCGTCATGTCGGCCGTGTCCTCGGTGAGGACGCCGGGCGTGTTCGTGACCGTGATGCCGCGGGAGAGCGCCGCCTGCACGTCGATGTTGTCGACGCCGTTGCCGAAGTTCGCGATGAGCTTGAGGTCGGGGCCGGCCTGGGCGAGGAGCGGCGCGTCGATCTCGTCCGTCACCGTCGGGACGAGCACG
>DASVVU010000290.1:0-9714 GCA_036386395.1 Beijerinckiaceae bacterium
CGCGATGGCGCTCGGCTCACGGCTCTTCGACCGCTCGACCGACGAGGCCTACCGCCGCGCCGCCCTCGCCCTCTGCGCCGCCATCGCCCTCGCGACGATGCCGTTCTGGCAGCGGTGAGGCGGCCGGACCGAGCTCCGCGAGCCGCGCGAGGTAGCGGGTCTCCACGCTCTCGATCGGCCAGGCGGTCAGATAGCCGTCGATCGTGGGCGGCAAGAGCAGCGGCCGCCCGAAGAATTTTTGCGCCTCCTCGCGGGAGAAGCCTGCAAGGCGTGTCGCCTCGTGGAAGGCCGCGACGTGGTCGGCGCGCTTGAGAAGGCGCGTCCAGGCGGCCGGCCGCTCGGCGGGCAAGCCGAAGCGCAGGTGGATCGCCGCGGAAAGGCGCGCCTCGACGGCCTTGTACGATTCGCCGATCACCGCCTTGAACGGCGAGATCATGTCGCCGATCACGTACTCGGGCGCGTCGTGCAGGAGGATCGCGAGCCGTTGCCTCTGGTCGAGGCCCGGCTCGATCTCCCCCGCCACCGCCTCGACGAGGAGCGAGTGCTGCGCGACCGAGAAGATGTAGGGTCCGACCGTCTGCCCGTTCCATCGCGCGACCCGGGCGAGCCCATGGGCGATGTCCTCGATCTCGATGTCGAGCGGGGAGGGATCGAGCAGATCGAGCCGCCGCCCCGAGAGCATCCGCTGCCAGGCGCGGGGGGACGGGCTCATAAGGCGCACTCGAATTCCCTCCCCCCGGAGGGGAGGGCCGACTCGGGCGAAGCCCGAGCGGGGTGGGGGGCACAGGCATGAAGCGCGACGACCGGATGAGGGGCATCCCCTATCAGCCGCAGGGGCCAGGGCCGGACGAATCGCTCAAGGCCCTTGACCCTGCGGCTGAGGCGTAGCGCCTTCGGTTCGACCGAGAGCCCTATGCCCACGCCCCCCACCCCGCGCGGGCTTCGCCCGAGTCGGCCCTCCCCTCCCGGGGGAGGGAACAGGGTGGCGCCTCCATCCATCACGGGAGGCGCTCGCCCAGGGCCTTCACCTCGGCGTGGCGGAAGCAGCCGGTGAGGTGGTCGTTGACCATGCCGACGGCCTGCATGAAGGCGTAGACGATGGTCGGGCCGACGAAGTTGAAGCCCTCCGCCTTGAGGGCCTTCGAGATCGCCCGCGAGGTCTCGCTCTCGGGGACGATGTCGGCGCGGCTCTTGCGGTGGTTCTGCACCGGGCGCCCGCCGACGAAGTCCCAGAGGAAGCGGGCGAAGCCCTGCCGCTCCTGGATCCCGAGCCATGCGCGCGCGCTCGCGACCGCGCCCTCGATCTTCTGCCGGTTGCGGACGATGCCGGCGTCGAGCATCAAGGCCTCGACGTGCTCCGGCCCGAAAGCGGCGATCACCGCGGGGTCGAACCCCGCGAAGGCGCGCCGAAAATTCTCGCGCTTCCGCAGGATCGTGATCCAGGACAGGCCGGCCTGGAAGCCGTCGAGGATCAGCTTCTCGTAGAGCGCCCGGTCGTCGAACTCCGGCACGCCCCATTCCCGGTCGTGGTAGGCGACGTAGAGCTCGTCCGTGCCGGGCCACCAGCAGCGGCATTGCCCGTCGGGGTGCCGGATGAGTCCGTCCGTCTCCGTCATGCGGCCGGTGTAGCGGCCTCGCCCGGGAAGGGGAAGCCGATCCACGCCGGCTTCTCGATCCGCACAGGCAGGCCGCCGGCCCGGATGGTCTCGCCGGCGGCAAGCGCGTCGGCGGCGCGGTCGAGGCGGATCAGGACGAGGCCGCGCCCGGCAGCGCCCGTGCCGGCCTTGCCGAGGGCGCGGGCGCCCGCCGTCACCTCGGACCACGGCTCGGCCGCGAAGCCGTCCTCGTAGACCACCGGCACGATGCGGGTGCGGGCCGTGCCGCGGTGCTGCATGCGCGAGACCACCTCCTGGCCGACGTAGCAGCCCTTGTCGAAGTCGACCCCGTGGAGCTGGTCCATCAGGGCCTCGTGCGGGAAGGTGTCGTTGAACAGGAAGTCCTTGCCGCCCTCCGGCACGCCGAGGGCGATGCGGTGGGCGTGGTAGGCGCGGTCTCCTAGCGCCGGGCTTCCCCCCTCACCCGCTCGGCCTTTGGCCGAGTCGGCCTCTCCCTCCGGGGGAGAGGCAAAAGCGGCCGCGTCCTGCGCCGCCACGATGGCGCGCCAGCCGAGCGCCGGTAGGCGCGGGTCGTCGGCGACGAGGCCGATCTCGTCGCCGGGGCGCGGGGCGCTGCCCCAGCCGGCGACGACCGCGAGGCTGTCCGAGAGGTCCTCGACCGCGACCTTCGCACGCAGCTTGTAGAAGCCGAGCCGCTTCGCGAGGTCCGGCGCCATGAACCTGAGGCAGTCGAGGTAGAACCCGCCGCCGTCCTCCGTCGGCGCCTCGAAGACGACGAAGTCAAAGAGAATCTTGCCCTGCGGCATCAAGAGCGCGCCGAAGCGCGGCGTCTCGGGCGTGACCTTCTCCATGTCGCAGGTGAGGAGCCCGTCGAGGAACGTCTTGGCGTCCTCGCCGGCGACGCGCACCACGCCGCGGTCCGTGAGATGAGCTGTCGCCATCCGCTTGCTCCGCTTCGAGCTGTGACATATGCGGCGCGGGCGAGCCCCTCAAGGTGGACCATGCCCCAGACCTTCGACCTCCTCCTCAAGGGCGGCACCGTCGTGAACCACGACGGGCGGGGCGTGCGCGACGTCGGCGTCACGGCCGGGAGAATCGCGGCGATCGGCGACCTCGCCTCCGCCTCCGCCGGGCGGACCCTCGACTGCACGGGCCTCCACGTCCTCCCCGGCGTGATCGACACGCAGGTCCACTTCCGCGAGCCCGGGCTCGAGCACAAGGAGGACCTCGAGTCGGGCTCCCGCGCCGCCGTCATGGGCGGGGTGACGGCCGTGTTCGAGATGCCGAACACCGATCCGCAGACCACGACCCCGGAGGCGCTCGCCGACAAGGTGCGCCGCGGGCGCCACCGCATGCACTGCGACTTCGCCTTCTGGGTCGGCGGCACGCACGAGAACGCGCATACGGTCGCGGAGCTCGAGCGCCTGCCGGCGGCGGCCGGGATCAAGGTGTTCATGGGCTCGTCCACGGGCTCGCTCCTCGTCGACGACGACGCCGGCGTCGCCGAGATCCTCAAGCGCACCCGCCGCCGCGCCGCCTTCCATTCCGAGGACGAGGCGCTCTTGCGCGAGCGCCGCCCCTTGCGCGTCGAGGGCGACCCGCGCTCGCACCCGGTCTGGCGCTCGGCCGAGGTGGCGCTGAGGTGCACCGAGCGCCTCGTGCGCATCGCCCGCGAGACCGGCGCGCGCATCCACGTCCTCCACGTCACCACCGCCGATGAGATGGAGTTCCTGGCCGGCCACAAGGACGTGGCCTCCGTCGAGGTCACGCCGCATCACCTCACCCTCGTGGCGCCCGACTGCTACGAGCGCCTCGGCACGCTCGCCCAGATGAACCCGCCGGTGCGCGACGCGCATCACCGGGCCGGCGTGTGGCGGGGCGTCGAGCAGGGCGTCGCCGACATCCTCGGCTCCGACCACGCGCCGCACACGCAGGAGGAGAAGGACAAGACCTATCCCAACACCCCCTCGGGGATGACGGGCGTCCAGACCCTGGTGCCGATCATGCTCGACCACGTGAACGCCGGGCGCCTCACCCTCGAGCGCTTCGTCGACATGACGAGCGCCGGCCCGAAGCGCCTGTTCGGCATCGCCCGCAAGGGCCGCATCGCTGCGGGTTACGACGCCGACTTCACGGTCGTCGACCTCAAGCGCCGCGAGATCATCACGAACGCCTGGATCGCCTCGAAATCCAACTGGACGCCGTACGACGGCGTCGCCGTCACCGGCTGGCCGGTCGGCACCCTGGTTCGCGGCAACGTGGTGATGTGGGAGGGGGAGCTCACGGCACCGTCGCAGGGCGAGGCGGTGCGGTTCGAGGAGGCGCTGTGACTCCCTCTCCCGCTTGCGGGAGAGGGTCGGGGTGAAGGGGAAGTGAGCCCTCACCCGGTCGGCGCTGCCGCGCCGACTCGACCTCTCCCGTTTCACGGGAGAGGTGAATCAGTGCCGCGGCCCGGTCGAGAATCCCCCGGTGCGGATCTTCTCCGGAAAACCCTCGGCGTAGCGCGCGGTCGCTTCCTCGCCGTAGGTCGCGA
Organism: Beijerinckiaceae bacterium; assembly: GCA_036386395.1. Lineage (GTDB taxonomy): Bacteria > Pseudomonadota > Alphaproteobacteria > Rhizobiales > Beijerinckiaceae > JAJKJG01. The sequence goes on from DASVVU010000290.1 coordinate 4,150, forward strand.
CGAGCTCCTGGAAGGCGGCGAAGAGGGCCGCCTGGGCCATGCAGTCGCCGTCGAGGCCGTCGAGCTGGGCTTCGACGAAGGCTTCCACCACGTAGGTGAGCGCGGCGCGCTTTTCGGCGGTCGCGTCCTGGAGGTTGGCCGGGAAGGCGTCTTCGGCGGTCATGCGCGTCCGTTGCCGCAGGGAGCGGCCGGTTTCCAAGTTCCTGGAACTTAGTAAGAAGAATTAACGCCCGCCACAGCCGCCTTGCAAAGAGGTTAACGCGACCTCGGGCTTTTGGCGGATTCGCCGGACGCCCTCACCCGCTCGGGCCTTCGGCCCGAGTCGGCCTCTCCCGCCAGGGGAGAGGCTAGCCGCCGAAGCGCCCCGCGATGCCGCGCGACAGGGTCTCGCCTTCCTTGAGGTAGCGGGCGGTCGCCTCGGCGGCCGAGTCCGTGCAGATGCGGTAAGTGACGGCGAAGCCGCGGTAGCCGCGGTTGTAGGCGCCGGCGAGGCGCTCCTTGCGGCCGGGGGTCGTGCCCTCGGCCTCCATGAGCGCCTGCATGCGGCGCGGCCATTCGGGCGCGTCCTGGGCGGCGCAGAGCGAGCGCAGGAAAGCAAGCGACCCCATCACCTCGGCGAGCCTGAGAAGCTCCTTCTCGTAGGGCGGGGGAGGGGGCTCGGCCTGAGGCTGGGCGGGCTGCTGCGGAGCGGGCGCCGGAGCTGGGGTCCCGCGCTGCCCGCCGCGGCCTTGCTGGGCCTCGGCGGTCCCGGCGAGCGCGACGGCAAGCGCCGCGACGAGCGCGAGGCGGGTCATGCGGCGGCCTCGGCAAGCGCCAGGGCCTTGCGAACGACGGCGGCAAGGCGCGGCGTCGTGCGGAAATTCGCGATCTCGTCCTCCCGCACCCAGGCCACGTCCGCCGCCTCCAGCCCGACCTGCGGCTCCCCGGCGCGCCAGCGGGCGGCGTGGGCGCAGATCACGAAGTGGAGCCTTACACGGCCGTCCGCGTCCCGTTCAACGACCTCGACGTGGTCGACGAAGCCGATGAGGTCGGCCTCGACTCCCACCTCCTCGTGGAGTTCCCTGAGCGCCGCCTCGGAAAGCGTCTCGCCGGGCTCCACGAGCCCGCCGGGCAGGCTGTAGAGCCGCTCCATGGGCGGGCGCCCCCGCGCCGCGATGAGGACGCGCCCGTCCCGCACCACGGCAACCGAGGCCGCGAGGAAGGGACGCGCGGGGTAAAGGCGATCCGGGTTCACTGTCGTCCCCGGCGAGCCGAAGCGGCGCGCAGGCGAGGGAAGGGGACCCAAGCGCCGCCGGGGTCTGGATCCTCTTCCCTCGCTTCGCTCGCCGGGGACGACAGTAGGATGTGTCTCACGGCCGCACGACAGCCACGCGCCCGTCATCGAGGGCCACGACGACGTGCGCGCCCTTGCCCGCGCCCAGCACCGCGAGGCCGCGGCCGGCGGGGGCGGGGAGGGGCACGCGAGCAATCTCCCGGATGCCGTCCTTGAGGGAGAGGATCGCGAGCGCCTTGCGGTCCTGCGTCGGGACGGCGAGCTCAGGTACCCCGTCGCCGTCCACGTCGACGGCAGCGGCGTTGTCGAGGGCGGCGGAGCCGAGGACGTGGTTCGCGTAGCCGGCGGCCTCATGGCGGAGCGCGAGCTTGTTGCCCTCGAAGCGCCAGAGCTGCAGCACCCCTTGCACGTGCGGCGTCCGGACGAGCGCGATGCCGGGCCGGCCAGTGCCTTCGAAGTCGGCGACGGCAGCAAGGGCGAGCCAGCTCCGCGGCTCGCCGGCGGGCGGGGTCTCGGCGAGCACGCTCCAGGCGCCGTTGCGCTTTCCGATGACGACCAGGGCCGAGCCCTTGTCCCGGTAGGACTTGACCACGAGGATCTCCGGCGCGCCGTCCCGGTCGAGGTCGGCGAGGCGCGGCTCGACGTCCTCGAACACGGCGTCGGGGCCGGCCTCGACGACGCTCGCCTTCGTCGGCACCGCCCGGACCTCGGTGCTGACGCCGGCGAGCGGCTGCTTCTCCGTGACGGTCAGCCGGCCGGCGGCGACTCCGCGTAGAGCGCCGTGGTGATCCGCGCGTGGCTCCGCGAGGAAGACCGTGAGCGGTCCGGCCGACTGCATGCGGGTCCCCGGCACGGCGTTGCGCGGCGCCTCATGCACGGGTTCCTCGCCGGCGGGCCAGCGGACCTGCTTCAGCTCCCCCTTGTCGAGGCGCAACGCGGCTCCGCCGCCGGCGCCCCACACGGCAATGAGCGGACTGTCGGCGGGCAGCTTCTCGCGCAACATGGGCGAGGTCGGGAGCGTCCGCGCGAAATAGCTTTGCGGCCCACGGAATTCTTCGACCGCGAAGCCGAGGGGCAGGATCGAGACGGTGGGCTCGGCGCGGGCGGGCGCGGCCCACACCGCAAGCGCGGCGAGGAGGCCCGCGCGCAGCCTAGACATGCTGCCCGCCGTTGATGTGGAGCTCGGCGCCGTTGACGTAGGAGCTGGCGTCGGTGACCAAAAAATAGATCGCCTTCGCCACCTCGTCGGGGGTGCCGAGGCGGTGCATCGGGATCTGCTCCTCGACGAGCTTGTCGGTGCCGGGGGAGAGGATCGCGGTGTCGATCTCGCCGGGCGAGATGGCGTTGACGCGGACCCCGAGGGGCCCGAAGTCGGCCGCCATCTCCCGCGTCAGCGCCGCAAGCGCCGCCTTCGAGGTCGAGTAGGCGGCGCCGGCGAAGGGGTGGACCCGGCCGCCGGCGATCGAGGTCACGTTCACGACTGCGCCCTTCGCCCGGGTCAGCTCGTCGCACAGGCCGCGGGCCAGCATGATCGGGGCGAAGAAGTTGACCTGGAAGACGTGCTGCCAGTCCTCGATGCGGGTCTCGATGGCTTTCAGGCGGGAGCCGCCCTCGCCCTTCGGCGAGATGCCGGCATTATTGACGAGAGCGTGCAGCAGGCCGCCTTCCACTTCGAGGCGCCGCTTCGTTTCCTCGACGGCGCGCAGGGTGTCGTCGGGGCTCGCGAGGTCGACCTGGAGGTGGTCGTCCGGCCCCATCTCCCAGGGGCAGTTCTCCGGGAAGGCGTGGCGCGAGGCCGTGATGACGCGCCAGCCCGCGGCCGAGAAGCGCTTCACCGTGGCATGCCCGATGCCCCGGCTCGCCCCCGTGAGCAGCATGACGCGGCGGCCGGCGTTGGATGAGGAAGGCAAACGGATGTCCCTGCGGAAAGGGCGCGAACCTACTTGGTCAGTCACCGAAGGTCCATGCTACACTCCGCCCCTTCCCGGACGCGCAGCAAGCAGAATGCGATCCGGAACAAGCTGCGAAGCGCGAATGATATTGACACGCGCCTATGTCTATATCCTGGCATCCCGACGGAACGGCACTCTCTACGTCGGCTCGACCACCGACCTGTCCCGCCGCGTGTGGGAGCACAAGAACAAGCTCATTCCGGGCTTCACGAGCGATTACGACGTGACGATGCTGGTATAGAGCCGCTTCGCGGCGACTCTTGCGCTGGGTCCCGGGTCGCATTCCGCTTCGCTTCATGCGCCCGGGAAAGGGCTGGAGTTTTCGGCGCGTTCCCCGCCCCTTTCCCGGAAGCCTGGAACGAAGCGAAGCGGAGTGGAAGGCTATCCGGGACCCAGCGCAAGAATCGCCGCGAAGCGGCACCGAAACTGCTTGCAGAGTCCCCCGGAAGGGTTGTTCTCAGGGATACAGCCTCGCCTTCTCCCAGCCCTCGCCCTTTCGCGTGAACATCACGCGGTCGTGGAGGCGGAAGGGACGGTCGGCCCAGAACTCCATGGCGACGGGTGCGATGCGGTAGCCGGTCCAGTAGGGCGGGCGCGGCACCTCGCCGATCGCGTGCTTCGCGGCGTAGTACGCGACGGCCTTCTCCAGGGCGAAGCGGCTCTCGAGCGGGCGCGACTGCTGGCTCGCCCAGGCGCCGATGCGGCTGTCGCGGGGGCGCGAAGCGAAGTAGGCGTCGGCCTCGGCGTCCGTGACCTCCGTCACCGGCCCCCGCGCCCGGACCTGCCGGCGCAGGCTCTTCCAGTGGAAGACGAGCGCCGCCTTCGGGTTCGCGGCAAGCTCCCGGCCCTTCGCCGATTCGGCGTTGGTGTAGAAGACGAAGCCGCGCTCGTCCGCGCCCTTCAGCAGCACCGTGCGGACGTCCGGCAGCCCCTCGGCATCGACGGTCGCGAGCGCCATCGCGGTCGGGTCGTTCGGCTCCGACGCCTCGGCTTCCGCCATCCAGGCGCGGAACACCGCCCAGGGCTCGGCGGCCTCCGTGAAGTCACCCTTCATTAAGGCGTTCAAGGGCTTAATCCCGCTGGTTCGCGTCTCAAGTCGCCGTCGGGTCCGGTTCCGCGTGACGAACGTTTTCTCGCGCTGCGTCTATAGAGCCTTTCGCCGCAACGGCGAAGGCCGCTCCGTCCCGTGGCGCGCCGTCGTGCTCGCGACCCTTCTGGGACTCGGCGCCGGCGGCTGCAGCATGTCCTTCCCGATAGCGTCGCTCGTGCCCGAGGACGAGCCGAAAACCACCGGCGCGATCGTCGCGAAGCCGGCCTCGCCGCTGTCGCCCGAGCTCGGCGAAGAGGACTGGCGCCGGGCGAGGGGGGCGCTCGCCGTCGCCCTCGACCCGCAGGGCAACGGCGCGTCGGTGTCCTGGGACAACCCGGATTCAGGCTTCAAGGGCGCCTTCACGCCGGTCGGGCAGCCTTTCGTGAAGAGTGACGAGATCTGCCGCGCCTTCCTGACCTCGCTCGCGAGCGACAAGGGCAGCTCCTCCCTCCAGGGCACCGCCTGCCGCCCCTCCGGCGGCGAATGGGCGATCAAGGATATCAGGCCCTGGAAGAAGGGGGCGTGACCAACCTCCCCCGGGAGGAAGAGGTCGAGTCGCGGCGGAAGCCGCGACCGGGTGAGGGAACGACGGTTTGGGGCGGAGCCGGCGCGGAGCCACCCGCGCCATCTGTGGAGAGAGCGGGCCCTCACCCCTGCCCCTCTCCCGTCCGGGAGAGGGGTTCCGGAGATCGTTGCACGTCGGCAACACCTCACCCATATCACCGGTCCTTACGGTTAGAAATGAACCCATGCGCAACCCCTACGACATCCTCGGCGTGGCCCGGACGGCGAGCCCGGCGGAGATCAAGAAGGCGTTCCGCAAGGCCGCGAAGGCCCACCATCCCGACCGCAACGCCGACGACCCCAAGGCCAAGGACAAGTTCGCCGAGGTGAACGCGGCCTACGAGATCCTCGGCGACGAGAAGAAGCGCGCCCAGTTCGACCGCGGCGAGATCGACGCCGAGGGCAAGCCCCGCTTCCAGGGTTTCGAGGGCTTCACCGGCCGGCGCGGCGCTCCCGGCGGGGACGATTTCGAGAGCTTCACCTTCGGCTTCGGCCAGGGCGGCGGCCCCTTCGGCGCACGCCGAGGCGCGGGCGCGGGCGGCGGCGCGGCCGACGACATCTTCTCGCAGCTCTTCGGCGACGCCTTCCGCGAGCGCGCAGGCGCTCAGGCCCGTACGGCCCCGCGCCGGCGCGGCGAGGACGTCTCGGCGACCCTTGACGTCACCCTCGAGGAGATCGCCGGCGAG
>DASVVU010000291.1:0-15462 GCA_036386395.1 Beijerinckiaceae bacterium
CGGCGGTGCGGAACGCGAGCGAGACGACGAAGACGCCGGCAGCGGCTCCAGTTCGCCATGGCTGCCCGCCCTCCCGCTTGTCACGGGCCCGCGAACGTCGGATGACGAGGCCCCGCCACCGGACCCTGAGAGTCATGCGGATCGCGACCTGGAACGTCAATTCGGTGAAGCAGCGCCTGGAGCACCTCCTCAGGGTGCTGCGCGAGGAGGCGCCGGACGTGCTGTGCCTGCAGGAGCTGAAGTGCACCGACGAGGCCTTCCCGCGCATGGAGGTCGAGGCGGCCGGCTACAACGTCGTGACCCATGGCCAGAAGGCCTACAACGGCGTCGCGATCCTCTCGAAGACGCCGCTGGAGGACGTGACCACGGGCCTGCCCGGCGGGGACGGCGACGAGCACGCCCGCTACGTCGAGGCGGTGGTCTCGGTGAAGAAAGGCGTCGTGCGCGTCGCCTCGATCTATCTCCCGAACGGCAACCCCATCGGCACCCCGAAATTCGACTACAAGCTCGCCTGGATGGACCGGCTCATCGCCCGCGCCCGCGACCTCCTCCGGCTCGAGGAGCCGCTCGTGCTGGCCGGCGACTTCAACGTCATCCCGGAGCCGCGAGACGCCCGCTACCCCGAGCACTGGACGACGGACGCCCTGTTCCAGCCCGAGAGCCGGGCGAAGTTCCGCGAGCTTCTGAGCCTCGGCCTCACCGACGCGGTCAGGGCCTGCGACGACGGCCCCGGCCCCTACACCTTCTGGGACTACAAGGCCGGCGCGTTCCAGAGGAACGACGGCATCCGCATCGACCACCTCGCGCTCTCGCCGGAGGCCGCCGACCGCCTGCGCGGGGCGACCGTCCATAAGGTCACGCGCACCTGGGAGAAGCCCTCCGACCACGTGCCGGTGTCGGTCGACCTCGACATCGCCTGAATCGGCCCCTAGCCGAGCCGGGTCAGCGGTTGTTGCCGCCGGTCCCGCCGCCACCTCCGCCACCTCCGGCGTTACCGCCTCCTCCGCCGCCGCCCGCGCCCTGGTTGTCCCGCCCCGCGCCGAAATCGCCGATGTCCCGGGTCGGGGCCTGCGGCGACGTTGCGACGAGGGTGATGGTATCACCGCCGAGCGCGGAGTTGAGCGCCGCGACATCGAGCGCCTGCGCAGCCGCGCTTGACGGGCCCTGGACGCTCGACGTGCTCACGATCGCCACGTCGCCGGAGGTGGTGAGCGTCTGGCACGGGCGCCGCCCGCCCCGGGCGCAGACCTGCACGGCGCCCTCGATCAGCACCACGACGGTGCGGCCCGCCATCACCATCACGTCGAAGACCGTGCCCCTGACGCCGATGGTCGCGTGCGGCGTGCGCACCTGGTAGGCCTGCGACGGGCCCGCGCCGGTGACGAAGCGGGCGACCCCCTTCGTCGCGGTCAGCACCACCGATCGCGCGCCCCGGTCCGGGTCGTAGACGAAGCGGTCGAGCTTCACCGCGGCGGTCGCGCCGACGGCAAGGCGCGTGCGGTCGAGGAAGCCGAGCTCGGCGCTGCTCTCGGCTCCCGTCCGGATCGTCTCGTCCTGGTGGACCGCGTCGCCCGCGGCGAGCGTGCGCGAGCGGCCCTCGACCTGCCCCGAGACCTCCCGCTGCACCTGCACGGCGCCGCCGATCGTCTGCGCGGCCCATCCCGGGGAGGCCGCAACCGCCGCCAGCGCCGACGCCCCGACGAGACCCGCACCGATTCGCATGGACCGATCTCCGCTCGAACGAACCGGGGCAGTCTATACCGTAACGGCACCGCGGCAGGCTAATGTGCCGCGATGCTCAAGGATTCGAAGGCCGTGCGCCCACGGGCCAGCCGGCGGCTCGGGCCGGCGGGGCTCGCGGCGGCGCTCGTCCCGCTCGCCTTCGGCGCGATCCTGTCCCTGTGGGAGCCGTTCGCCGTGCGGGCGCTGCGCGACCTTACGTTCGACGCCTTCCAGCGCTGGTCGCCGCGGACCTACGATCCGGCGAGCCCGGTTCGCGTCGTCGCCATCGACGACGAGTCGTTGGAGCGCCTCGGGCAATGGCCCTGGCCGCGGGCGAAAGTGGCCGAGCTGATCGGCCGGCTCACCGAGGCCGGCGCCGCGGCGGTCGTCCTCGACGTGCTGTTCTCGGAGCCGGAGCGCGCCGAGCGCGCGCCCGAATCCGACGGCGACCGGGCGCTCGCCGAGGCCGTCGCGAAGGGTAAGGTCGTGCTCGGCCTCGCCTTCGCGGAGCAGGGCGCGCGGCCCGCCTTCAAGGCCGGCTTCGCGGCGGCGGGCGACGATCCGCGGCCCTTCCTGCCGCGCTTCAACGGCGCCCTCCTGCCCCTCGCCCCGTTGCGCGAGGGCGCGGCCGGTCTTGGCTCCATGAACTTCGTGCCCGACCGCGACCTCGTCGTGCGCGAGCTGCCGACGGTGTTCAACGTCGCGGGCGAGCTCGTGCCGAGCCTGTCGGCGGAGGCGATGCGGGTCGCCCAAGACGCCTCGACCTTCGTGATCCGCGCCTCGAACGCCAGCGGCGACCGGACCTTCGGCGAGAAGACCGGCATCACGAGCATCAAGATCGGCGCGATCGAGACCCTGACCGGGCCGAACGGCGCGATCCGCATCCGCTACGCCGGAACCCGCCCCGAGCGCCGGATCGCGGCTTGGCGGATCCTTTCGGGCGAGTTCGACCGCAGGAGCATCGAGGGCGCAATCGTGCTGTTCGGGGCGACGGCGAGCGCGCTCTACGATCTGCGCGCGACACCCCTCGAGAACGCCGTGCCCGGCATCGACATCCACGCCGAGATGATCGAGAGCGTGCTGGCCGGCGCCCATCTCACGCGGCCCGACTTCATGCGCGGGCTCGAGACGATCCTCGTCGTGATCGGCGGCCTGTTCGGCATCGCGGCCGCGGCGCGCCTGCCGCCGCTCTCGGGCGCCGTCGCGACGGGCGCCCTCGTCGCCGGCTTCATCCTGGCGAGCGCCGTCGCGTTCGACCATCTGCAGCAGCTCTTCGACCCCCTGTGGCCGGGCGCTTCCGCGATCGCCGCCTTCGGTATCGCCGGCGTCTCGGTGCTGCGGCGGACGGAGGCCGAGCGGCGCTGGATCCGCGACGCCTTCGGGCACTACCTCTCGCCGGCCGTCGTCGAGACGCTTGCCCGCGACCCTTCGCGCCTCGTGCTCGGCGGCGAGACCCGCATCCTCACGGTCCTGTTCTCCGACATCCGCGGCTTCACCTCGCGGTCGGAGAAGCTCTCGGCCGAGGAGGTGGTCGGGTTCCTCAACAGCATCCACACGCCGTTGACCGACCACGTGCTCGAGGCCGGTGGCACCCTCGACAAGTACATGGGCGACGGGATGATGGCGTTCTGGAACGCCCCCGTGGAAGTGCCGGACCACGTCCGCGCGGCGCTCCGCGCGGCGCTCGCCATGCAGCGCACGGTCGCCGCCGTCGACGAGCGGTTCAGGACCGAGGCCGTAGAGCGCGGCGAGACGCCGGGCGCGCTCGCCATCGGCATCGGCATCCACACGGGGCCGGCCTGCGTCGGCAACGTCGGCTCGCTACAGCGCTTCGACTATTCGGCCATCGGCGACACGGTGAACGCCGCCGCCCGCATCGAGCCCCTGTGCAAGACCTTCCGGGTCGGCATCCTGGTGTCGGACGCGGTCGCCGCCGCGGCGCCCGACTTCGCCTACCTCTACGTCGGCGCGGTGGCCCTGCGCGGGCGCGAGGGGACGACCACGCTCTACGCCCTCCACGGCGACGCGGCCGCCGCGACGGCGGAGTTCCGCCACTTCGCCGCACGGCACGAGGAGGCGGTGCGCCTCTGTCTCGCCGACGACCCCCGCGGCCCCGACCTCCTCGACGACTGCGCCCGCGACCCGCTCGGCGCGGCCTACGTCCCGTTCTACCGCACCCTCGAGGCCCGCCGGGCTGAGGATTTGCGGATCGTGGGGGTGTAGGACTGCTTCAGCGCTTGCGCTGGAGAAAGCGCTCGAGGTTGGCGAGCGCGAGCTGGCGGTCGCGCTCGCTCGCGGCCGCGAAGGCCTTGTCGTAGAGCCCCAGAATCCACTGGTCCTTGGCCGGGTCGGCGGCGGCCGCGTCCCTGGCCACGGTGAGCCACATGAGCCCGAGCGGGCGCTGGCGCTCGATCCCCTGCCCCGTCACGAGGAGGTGGCCGAGGAGCGCCTGGGCGTGGTGATGCCCTTTCAGCGCCGCGAGGTTGAGCCAGCGCGCCGCCTGCAGCGGGTCCTTCTCGACGCCGGTGCCGTCGAGGTAGAGCCGGGCGAGGTTGTACTGCGCGCTCGAGTCGCCGAAGTTCGAGGCCGCGTAGTAGAACATCTCGTAGGCGCGCCGCGGGTTCGGCTTGACGTAGGTGCTCTTGATGCCGTCGAGGAAGTAGGTCCCGAGCGCCACGAAGGCGCTCGCCACGACCGTGCTCGGCCGGTCGAGGCTCTCCTCCGGCCGCTCGTCGGTCGTCTTCGCGAAGTCGTCGGCGATCCGCGAGAAGTACTCGAAGGCCCTGAGGTCGTCGTGCGGGACGCCGTCGCCGTCGGCGTACATGCGCCCGAGCTTCCACAGGGCGAGCGAGTCCCCCTGCTTGCCGGCGTACTCGAGCGCGCGGGCGGCGCCGGCCTTGTCGCCGGCATTGTAGTCGCGCATGCCGCTGCGCACCGCCTCGCGGGCCGAGCCGAAGCCGGTGACAGGCGCGGGCGGGCGAAGCCCCGCGGTCGCCGGCGCCTCGAGCGCCGCCGCCGGGGCGGCGTTCAGCGCGAGCGCGCCGAGGGCGACGAGGACGAGCCTAGATGTCCGCATAGCAGTGCTTTTCTTCCGCGCCGCCCGGATGGGTCACGGCCCCGCCCTTCGCCGACCCGACCGTCTGCGCGTACTTCCAGAGATAGCCCGAGGTGGAATCGTTCTCGCGCGCGGCCCACGCCTTGCGCCGCTCAGCGAGCTCGGCGTCGGAGAGGCGCACGTCGAGGGTGCCGTTCACGGCGTCGATCGCGATGACGTCGCCGTCGCGCAAAAGGCCGATCGGCCCGCCGACCGCGGCCTCCGGCCCAACGTGGCCGATGCAGAAGCCGCGGGTCGCGCCCGAGAAGCGGCCGTCGGTGATGAGCGCGACCTTGTCGCCCATGCCCTGGCCGTAGAGCGCCGAGGTGGTCGAGAGCATCTCGCGCATGCCGGGGCCGCCCTTCGGCCCCTCGTAGCGGATGACCAGGACCTCGCCTTCCTTGTAGGTGCGATTCTTCACCGCCTCGAAGCAGGCCTCCTCGCCGTCGAAGCAGCGCGCCGGTCCCGTGAAGGTCTGGCGGTCCGCCGCCATGCCGGCGACCTTCACGATCGCACCCTCGGGGGCGAGGTTGCCCTTGAGGCCGACGACGCCGCCGGTCTTCGTGATCGGCTTGTCCGCCGGGAAGACCACGTCCTGGTCCGGGTTCCAGGCGACCTTGGACAGGTTCTCGGCGATGGTGCGGCCCGTAACCGTGATGCAGTCGCCGTGGAGGTAGCCGCCGTCGAGAAGCGTCTTCATGAGGAGCGGGATGCCGCCGGCCTCGAACAGGTCCTTCGCGACATAGCGCCCGCCGGGCTTGAGGTCCGCAACGTAGGGCGTGCGCTTGAAGATCTCGGCGACATCGAAGAGGTTGAACTTGATGCCGCACTCGTGCGCGATGGCCGGCAAGTGCAGGGCCGCGTTGGTCGAGCCGCCGGAGGCGGCGACGACGGTCGCGGCGTTCTCGAGCGCCTTCAAGGTGACGATATCGCGCGGGCGAATCTGCTGCGCGATGAGGTCCATCACCATCTCGCCTGCCGTCATGCAAAAGCGGTCGCGCAGGTCGTAGGGGGCCGGCGCGCCGGCGGAGTACGGCAGGGCGAGGCCGATGGCCTCCGACACCGTCGCCATGGTGTTCGCCGTGAACTGTGCCCCACAGGCGCCGGCGGAGGGACAGGCGACCTGCTCCAATTCCTCGAGGTCGGCGTCGGACATCGCCCCGACCGAGTGCTTGCCGACCGCCTCGAACACGTCCTGCACGGTCACCGGCTTGCCCTTGAAGGTGCCGGGCAGGATCGAGCCGCCGTAGATGAAGATCGAGGGGACGTTGAGGCGGCACATCGCCATCATCATGCCGGGCAGCGACTTGTCGCAGCCGGCGAGGCCGACGAGGGCGTCATAGGCGTGGCCGCGCATGGTCAGCTCGACCGAGTCGGCGATGACCTCGCGCGACGGCAGCGACGACTTCATGCCGGCGTGGCCCATGGCGATGCCGTCCGTCACCGTGATGGTGCAGAACTCCCGCGGCGTGCCGCCGGCGCTCGCCACGCCCTTCTTCACCGCCTGGGCCTGGCGCATGAGGGCGATGTTGCAGGGCGCGGCTTCGTTCCAGCAGGTCGCGACGCCGACGAAGGGCTGGTGGATCTGCTCGCGGGTGAGCCCCATCGCGTAGTAGTAGGAGCGGTGCGGCGCGCGCTCCGGCCCCTCTGTGACGTGGCGGCTCGGCAGCCGGCTCTTGTTGTTTACGCGCGCATCCATGGTCCCGACGCTCTTCCCCTGCACTTAAGTTGGTAAGTTCCGCCTGTTACGGAATTCTTGTGCTCTGCCACGTTGCCGCCGGGCGGCGCAAACGCAGCCGATGAGACTGCGGAAGGCCGGAAGGCGTGCTTTCTTTAAGTTAACTTCGTCCATAAGGCGCTGAGGTTTCAGCCCTTTATGACGTAAGTAGAACTCGACCCGGACTATGGCGGGATAACGGCGGAGGTTGGCGCCGGCAAAGGCAAGATCGGGATGTTTGGGTGATGTGGCGGCGAGGCAACATGCGTTGCTGGCCAGCCACTCATCGCTCTCCCGGTTCCCGCGATCTGCCGCGGGTGTTAAGCCGGCGCATGCTCGAAGGGCTGCACCCGAACCGTCCGACGCACGTGATGCGTCTTCACACCGACGAGGCCTCGGCCCGGGCCATGACCGACCTTCTGGGCGAGGTCTTCGACCCGGCCGAGACCGCCGTCGCGGCGTTCGAGACGGAGGACGGCAGGAGCTGGCTTCTGGAGGCTTATTTCGCGAGCGAGCCCGACGCGGCGGCGATCCGCGACCTCGTCCGCCCACTCGTCGGCGCGGGCGCTGACGACGCCGTGTTCGAGACCATTGCCGAACGGGACTGGGTCAGGAGTTCCCTCGAAGGCCTCAAGCCCGTGCGGGCCGGGCGCTTCCTCGTCCATGGAGCGCACGACCGAAGCGAGGTGCGGGTCAATGATCTTGCGATCGAGATCGAGGCGGCGCTCGCCTTCGGCACCGGGCACCACGGCACCACGCGAGGCTGCCTCCTCGCCTTCGTCCGCGAGCTGAAGCGTCGGCGCCCGGCCCAAAGGCTCCGAGCGCTCGACGTCGGCACCGGCACCGGAATCCTCGCCTTCGCGGCCGCGAAGACCTTGAAGCGCACGGTCGTCGCCGGCGACATCGACCCGGTCGCGGTCGCAGTGGCGCGGGGGAACGCGCGCCTCAACGGGGTTTTGCCGCACCTTCGCCTTTACGTGGCGCCGGGTGTGCGGCACGCGCTGGCGAACCGGCCCAAGAACTTTGACCTCGTCTTCGCGAACATCCTGGCGAAACCCTTGCGGCGGCTCGCCCCCTCCCTCGCCTGTGTCCTTGCCTCCGGCGGTACGCTCATTCTCTCCGGCCTCCTGCCCTGGGACGTGCCGGGCGTGCTCTCGGCCTATGCGGCGCAAGGGTTGCGGCTCGACCGCCGCCTCGACCTCGAAGGCTGGACAGCCCTTGTCCTGCGTCGCGGCGGCACCGCCCCGCGTCCGATCCGGCGCTGACGATGCGGGTGCGTCTCGCTGCGCTCCTGCTGCTGGCGATTCTCCCGGGCTGCGTCACGACGGCTATGCCTTGCCCAGGCGGAATGCAGGCGCAGGTGAGGGCCGAGCTGATCTTCGGGCGCAGCCTCAAGGGCCGCGGCACGGTGGGCGAGGCGGCGTGGCGGCGCTTCGTCGACCAAGAAATCGCGCCGCGGTTCCCGGACGGCTTCACGGTCCTCGACGGGCGCGGGCAATGGCGCGACCCGCAGGGGCGCATAGTCCGTGAATTATCGAAGGTCCTCATCGTCGCGATGCCCGACACGCCCGAGCGCCGCGCCCGCCTTGCCGCGGTCGCCGAGGCCTACAGGCGCATCTTCAGCCAGGACTCGGTGCTGACGCTCGCGACCCCGAGCTGCGTCTCGTTCTGAGCCCGCCTTGCATAAGCCTCAAGCTTGGGCGAAACCCTCCGCCCCTTGAGCCTGCCCCGCGGCTGGAAAGCGATTCGCGGGGCCGACACGGAGAAAGATCATGCGCCTGACCATCGCCGCCGCCCTCGGCCTCGCGGTCCTCGCCGGCCCCGCCCTCGCGGCGCCCGCCGCCGAGCGCGCGCGCGCCGGGATCGACCGCGCCTATCCGGGCGAGGCCTACGCGCAGTACTACTACCGTCGCGGCTACTACGGCGGCGGCGCCGGTGCCGCCCTCGGCGGGCTCGCGGCGGGCGCCATCATCGGCGGCGCGATCGCGAGCCAGGGTGCGGCGCAGCCCCTGCCGCAGACGCAGGATCCGGACTTCATCGCCTACTGCTCGCGCAAGTACCGCTCGTTCGACCCCGTCGACGGCACCTTCATGGCCCGCGACGGACAACGCTACATGTGCCAGTACCCGTAAGGGGTCACGCCCCGGGTCACGCCTTCTTGCGGCGGAAGTTGCCCGGATAGGGCAGCACCTTCTGGTCCTTCGCGTCCTGCGGGTCCTTGAGGAGGCTCTCGAGGCCGCGCGGGCGCAGGAGCAGGTTCACGGTCTCGATCGGGACCGCCGGGCTGAAGAGGTAGCCCTGCGCCATGTCGGCGCCCTCGCGGACGAGGAAGTCGAGCTCCGGATGGGTCTCGACGCCCTCCGCCACGGTCTTGAACCCGAACGAGCGCGCGAGCCCCATGACGGTGCGCACGAGGGTCTGCTTCTCGGGATTGTCGTGGACGTTCGAGACGAGGGAGCGGTCGAGCTTGATCGTGTCGATCGGGAGCCTCGCCAGCATGGCGAGGTTCGAGTAGCCGGTGCCGAAATCGTCGATCGCGATGTTGATGCCCATGGCGCGCAGCTTCAGGATCTGCCCCTGCACGACCTCGCTGTCGCGCATCGCCATCGACTCGGTGATCTCGAGCTCGAGCGCCTTCGGCGGGAAGGCGGTCTTTGAAAGAATCGCGGCGACGGTCTCGGAGAAGTGCGGGTCCTCAAGCTGCAGGACCGAGACGTTGACCGCAACCGTGATGGTGAGCCCGTCGGCGATCAGGCGGCCGACGTCCTCGCACGCGCGCTCGAGCACGAAGAGCCCGATGTCGGGCAGGAGCCCGGTCTCCTCGGCGATCGAGATGAACTTGCCGGGCGAGATGTAGCCGCGCTCCGGGTGGCTCCAGCGCACCAGCGCCTCGACGCCGACGATCGAGCCGTCGGTGCAGGCGATCTTCGGCTGGTAATGGACGCTGAAGCGGCGCTCCTGCACCGCGACCCTGAGGTCGTGCTCGATCGCGAGCCGCTCCTGCACCATCTCGGCAGCGTCGGGGGTGAAGAGGGCGTAGCTGCCGCGCCCGCGCCGCTTCGCCTCGAACATGGCGATGTCGGCGTTCATGAGCAGCGTCTCGTAGTCGGCGCCGTGCTCGGGGCAGATCGCGATGCCTGCGCTCGCGCCGATCATCATGCGGGCGCTGCCGACCTCGTAGGGCTCGCCGAGCTTCTCGAGGAGCCGCTCGGCGCGCGCGCCGACGTCGAGGCCCTCGGCGCGGCAGCGGATCACGGCCAGGAACTCGTCGCCGCCGACGCGCGCGAGGAGCGCCTCCTGGACACGGCCGGCCTCCTTCGCGCCTTCGAAGAAGGTCGAGAGGCGGGTCGCGACGTTGCGCAGGAGGTTGTCGCCGGCCTTGTGGCCGAAGGTGTCGTTGATGGCCTTGAAGCGGTTGAGGTCCATGAACAGGAAGACGCCGACCTCGTCGGCCTTCAGCCCGGCGAGGAGCGCCGCGCCGTCGATCCTGATCTTCTCGCGGTTCGAGAGGCCGGTGACGGGATCGTAGAAGGCGAGCTGGCGGATGCGCCCGAGGCTCGTGCGCAGGTTCGTCAGCATCGCCTCGAAGGCGACGCCGAGGCTGTGGACCTCGCCGAAGCCGGTGGCCCGGAACGGCACCTCGAGGTCGCCCTCGGCGACCGCGGTCGCGGCCCGCGAGAGCTGCGGCAGGCCGCGCGTCGCGTGGCGGACCGAGACGAGGAGCGCGGTGACGAGGGCGGCGAGGGAGCCCGCCGCCAGCACCAGGAACCAGGCGAGGAGCGAGCGGGTCTGCTCGGCGCCGATGCGGAACATCTGCTCCTGCGAGGCCTTCACCTCGGAGGCGTTGGTGTAGGCGCAGACCCGCAGGTCTGCGACGTAAGGAACGCAGCGCGCGACGCTCGCGCCGTCGGTCGATTGGATCACGTCGCCGTCGGCGGCGGCGCCGGAGGGGATGCGCAGGGGCCGTCCGCCGCCGCTCGAGACGACGCCGCGCCCGGAGAGGACGGCGACCCCAGCCCGGGCGAGGGTCGAGAAGTTCTCGAGGGTCCCCTCCATGGGGGCGAGCGCCCGCACGCCGACGAGCGCGCCGGCGACGTCGCCGAAATCGTCGAAGACGGGGTCGATCACGATGTGGGCGACGCGCTCCCCGTCGGGGATGCCGAGGGCCGGGCCAATGACGGGGCCGACGCGCCGGGTCGACTGGAACACCTTGGGGGAGATGCGGCTGTTCTTGGCGAGCACGTCGGCGATCGCCCCGTTGAGGTCGCTCGCCGCGAGGGCCTCGGTGAGGCTGAGGAGATCGAGGGTCGTGCTCGCGCCGGTGAAGTGGCCGTCCGGCGCGACCGCGAGCAGGAGGTCGAGCTCGACGACCTTGGCGGCCTGCCCGAACAGCTCGCGGATCGTGACGTCGTTCTCGGACTCGACCGCCTTCACGACGTCGGCGCGCTGGGCCAGCGCCCGCACCTGCCGTCCCGTCTCCTCGAACATCATGTCGAGGCGGGCGCGGGCGAGGCGCGCCTCGCCGTCGAGCTTCTCCGCCATCTGCTGCCGGGAGAGGTCGGAGAGCGCGGCGCCCTGCTCGGCGAGGCCGCGGCTCAGCCGCATGGCGGTGAGGACGCCGATGGCGCCGAACGTCATCGTCCCGGTGACGAGCACGACGGCCGCGAGGCGCGCGCCGATCGAAAAGGCTTTCTTGCCTGAAAGCGCCGGCGTCGCGTCGGCTTCCGCCGTGGCCGGAGCCGCCCGGCCGGCCTTGAGGGACGAGGCCGCGCCCTGCGGGCCGGGCCCGGCGGAATGATATGGATCGGCGGCGAAAAGCACGGATCGGCCCCCTGGGAGGACGGGAACCGTACGGTGAATTACTAAAGGTTGAGTAAGCGCGGGACGATTTTAGCCGCCTGCCCCGTGCCTCCGCGCTTCCCACACAGCCGGTGCAACGGGCGTTGAGGGTTGCTTAAGGGAAGGTCCCTAGAAAGAGTAATGTAAGCTAATGCGAGAAGGTTTCATGCCGATGCGAATGATTAGCCGATCCATTGCGGCGCTCCTGTTCTCGGCCTCGCCCATGCTGGCGTGGAGCGCCGAGCTTGCCGTCGTCGGCACCGGCGACGGGATCGAGGTCCTCAAGGCGCTCAGCGCCTCCTTCAACAAGATGGAGAGCGCGACCGAGGTGACGATCCCGCCGAGCATCGGCTCGGGCGGCGGCATCGCGGCGGTCGGCGCCGGCAAGGCGCCGCTCGGGCGCGTCGCCCGCACCCTTACCGAGGCCGAGATCGCCCGCGGCCTCGTCTACACGCCGGTGGCGCGCCTGCCCTCGGCGGTTTTCGTCCATCCGGGCGCGGGCGTCACGGGGCTTACGGCGGCGCAGCTCGTCGACGTCTACGCCGGGCGCGTCACCAACTGGAAGGAGGTCGGCGGCGCCGACGTTCGCATCCGGGTGGTGCGCCGCGAGGAGGCGGACAGCACCTTCACGGTGCTGCGCGGCTCGATGCCGGGCTGGAAGGACCTCGTCATCACCGAGCGCTCGAAGCTCGCGACCTCGACTCAGGAGGCGATCGAGACCGTGCGCCTCGTCGAGGGCGCGGTCGGCTTCGGGCCGTTCACGAAGGTGCTCGAGCACGGGACCGTGGTGCTCAAGGTCGACGGCCACCACCCGACCGACGCCGGCTATCCGAGCGGCGCCGTGCTCGCCTTCATCCACACCGAGGCGACGGTCACCCCCGACGCCAAGGCCTTCATGGCCTTCGCGGCCTCCGACACCGCCAAGGACATCATCCGCAGCTTCGGCGGGCTGCCGGTCAACTAAACTGGGCGGACTCGGCCTTTATGACCGGCGCGACCCCTCTGGATCCGCCAGGACGTTGACGTCCGACAGGATCATTTCAAGCGCTTCATGCGCTCGACGTACTCGAGATCATCCAGTTCCTGGAGAGCGGAGAAGCTCGTCAGGTCAACTTTGAAGCCGCCGGTCGCCTTGCTGATGGGCGGCATCACCCGTTTCTTGGCGGGCTTGCGGTCCTCGGCCGTGACGAGCCGAAGGCCGTCCTCGATCAGGGACGTAAGCGTGCGCCCCTCGGCCGCGGCCTTGCGCTTGGCGCGGGCGAGAAGGTCTTCGGGAAGTCGGACGGTGGCTCGCTTGGGCACATATTAGACATGTGCCCAAGCCGTTGGGCGGTCAACTAGGTCTGCGGCTCGTCTGGCCCCTACGAGCGCGCTAGAATCCGCGAGAACAGGGTCGCGCGGCGGCGGGTCTCGCCCGGGGCGGCGCGGTCGAGGGCGGCGGCGCGGGAGGGCGCGACGGCGAGGGACGCGAGCGCCGGCGCAGCCCCGGCCGGGCGGGGCGAGAGCGGGTTCGCGGCCGGCTCGCCTGAGGGCGCGCGCATCATCTGGCGCAGGCGGTCGAAGACCGAGAGGCTCTGCGTGCTGACCGTGAACGGGTCGGCGTAGCAGTCCGCGCCGGCGCGGCGGGCGAGGACCTTCACGGCGTCGACCATACCGGGAGCGCCGGCGGCGTAGACCGTGTCCGCCGAGGTGAGCTCGGGCAAATACTCGGTCGGGCGGCCGAACTTGATGCCCTCGGCCTCGCCGCCGGTCGCCGTCAGGACGATGTCCTTGACGCCGTTCGCGGAAAGCCAGTCGATGGCGGGGCCCATGTAGAGGTTGAGCGGGTCGCGGGCGGCGGCGACCACCACCATCTCGCGCTCGGGCTGGGCGAGGCGCGCCGCGCGCGCGACCGACCAGATCGGCGCCCAGCCGGTGCCGCTCGCGACGAGGACGAGGCGCGAGTGCTCCTCGCGGAAGAAGGCGTGCCCGTAGGGGCCGTTGATCGTGACCTTGTGCCCGACCCGGATCCTGTTGCCGAGGGCCGAGGAGACGACGCCGCCCTCGTAGCGCTTGATGTGGAACACGAGCTCGGTCTCGTCGAGGCCGCCGTCGAGGTAGGCGGTCGGGCTGTAGTCCCGCGACGGGAAGCCCGCGAAGGCGGCCTTCACGTACTGGCCGGGGAGGTAGGTGAAGGGCGAGTTCAGCCGCACCACCACCTCGGCGATCTCGTGCGAGAGCGGACGGATTGCCGCCAGCGTGCCCTGGCGCTTCGCCGGCACCGGGACCTCATCGAAGAGGATCTCGGCGTCACCCTCGACCGTCGCCATGCAGGCCCGCACGAGCCCGCCGTCCGCCGTGCCCTGGTCGTCGATCTCACCCGACACGACGCGCACGAGGCAGGTGTCGCACTGCCCCGAGCAGCAGTCGTGCGGGATGAGGATGCGGGCCGCGAGCCCGGCGTTCACCAGCGTCTCGCCGGGGCTCGCCCGCAAGGCCTTGCCGTTGACGGTGAGGGTGTACGCCTGGCCCATGGTCAATCGTCCTTCCCTGTTAATTTTGTCGAGACGCAGAACGGTACGCTACGCTGAAAGAGCACGCGGGCAGGTGAGGCCGTCACTGCGTCATTGCACGACGAGCTTCACGGGTCGCATGTGGCGGGTGTGGCGGGTCTGGGTGTGGTCGAACACCGAGACCCACATGTACAGGACCTTCCCGGGCACGAAGGGAATGTCGTACTTCGTGCCGGTGTCGAGGGCGCGCACGGTCTCGAGGGTCCAGTAGCCGTCCTTCCACTTCGCCCCGCCGTGGACGTGGCCGCGGTCGTCCGTGTTGTCGTACGGGATGATCACGCCCGGGATGATGGTGCCGACCGGGATCTTGGCGTCGAGCTCCGGCGAGTAGGGATTGCTCTCCTCCGGCGTCATCCACCAGCGGGAGCTCTCGAGGTCGATGCTGTCCGGATCCATGCTGAAGCCGGCGACGTTGGCGGCGTTGGCGGCGAGGTCCTTGGGCAGGCGCACGACCGGGGCCGGTCCCTTGTGGCCGGGCTCGATCTTGAAGTTGTAATAGTAGGAGACCTTGCCCGGATCGCCCCAATAACCGGCCTGATAGCGCGCCCGGCCGGCCGCCTCCATCTCGTTCGGCGTCGTCGGGCCCGCGATGAACATGTCGTCGACGTAGCCGAGGAGGCCGCCGCGGGAGGCCTTCCACTGCCACATGTCGAGGGTCGTGCCGTCGGTGGTGTAGTGGTAGCCGCGCCGGTTCAGCGGCGCCGGCTTGTCGCCGAGCGGCTTCTCTCCCATGTGGGTCGAGCCGCCGTTGCCGAAGCCGTCCGAGGGCGAGAACAGCACCGCGAACTTGTCCTCGTAGAACGTCGTGACGTCGGCGGTGTCCGGGTTGTTGCCCAGGATGTGCCAGCCGTCCTCCTTCTTGATCATCGGCAGGCGGCGCAGCGACCGGCTCGGGTCCTCCCAGCGGAAGGCGAAGTAGATGTTCTTGTCGTCGTGGACGGCGCGGACCTCGACCCTCGACTCGCCGAGGCCGCCGGCAAGATTCGCGCCTTGCATGGTGCGGATGGTGACCGGGCGCGCGGTCTTCCACATCGCCTCGTCCATGATGCCGTCGAGCTTCGGCGCGTCCGCCGCCGGGATCGCCCGGATCGTGAGCTCGTCGAGGGTGCCGTAGTCGGCGAAGACGAGGGTCGCGGCCACGACCGAGCCGACGCTCGAGGCGATGAGGAGCGGGCGCGAGCGCGTCGCCTTGTTCTTCTTGAGCGGCTCCGGCCGGAACAGGCGCAGGAGCTGCTGCAGGCCGCCGTAGCCGAAGTGAGCGATCGAGTGCGCCACGATGTAGATCAGCACCAGGGTCGCCGTGTAGGAGTGGATCGTCACCCACCAGCCGCCGTGGCCGAGGTAGAGCAGGAAGCCGGTGACGGTCTGGACGATGAGGAGGCCGTAGAGGGCCCAGTGCAGGAGCACGTTGACGGCGAGCCACTTCGACTTCGCCGGGGCCGGCATCGTCAGCGCCCGCGCCTTGGAGAGGGACGCGCGGCGCGTGAGGCCGCTGCGGAACATGTAGACGGCGTAGGCGGTCGAGGCGAAGTAGAGGG
>DASVVU010000292.1:0-2493 GCA_036386395.1 Beijerinckiaceae bacterium
CCTCTACATCCGGGACGTGAAGGGTCTGGTCGCCCTGGTGCAGATGGGGGTGCTCGAGATTCATCCCTGGAACGCCCGCGCCGACCGGCCGGAGCGGCCGGACCGCGTCATCTTCGATCTGGATCCTGGCGAAGGCCTCTCGTTCCAGGACGTCGTCGCCGGGGCCCACGAGGTGCGGGCCAAGCTGTCGCAGATCGGCCTCGTCAGCTTCGCCAAGACCACGGGCGGCAAGGGCCTTCACGTCGTCGTGCCGATCGAGCGCCGGCACGAGTGGCCCGACGTGAAGCGATTCGCGCGCTCGCTCGCCGAGGCGATCGCGGCCGATGCGCCGACCCGCTACCTGACCCGCATCTCCATCGCCGAGCGGCGCGGGCGCATCTTCATCGACTACCTGCGCAACGACCCGACCTCCACGGCGGTCGCGCCCTACTCGACGCGCTCGCGCGTCAACGCTCCGGTGGCGACGCCGGTGACGTGGGACGAGGTTACGCCCGCGCTCGATCCGGCGCGCTTCACGATCCGGACCGTCCCGGAGCGGCTGCGCGGCCTCAACGCCGACCCCTGGGCCGACATCGACCGCACCCGCCAGCGGCTGCCCGCGTAAACCTGCGCCGCCGTCGTCCTCGCGCAGGCGAGGCGCGGCCGGCACCGGGCCGGCTTCGCTTGCCTCGGCTCGGCAGCTTCGCTATTCGCCCTGTCGTGGGCCGCCGCCGCGAGCCCGGACAGGGTCATGAGCGTGAAGCCCGTCGCCATCATCATGGGCAGCCAGTCCGATTGGGCGACCATGCGGCACGCGGCCGAGACCCTCGACGCGCTCGGCGTCGCGTACGACGCCCGCATCGTCTCGGCCCACCGCACCCCCGAGCGTCTCTACGCCTTCGCCAAGGGGGCGAAGCGCGAGGGCTTCAAGGTGGTGATCGCGGGCGCCGGCGGGGCGGCGCACCTTCCCGGCATGACCGCGGCCCTGACCCCCCTGCCGGTGTTCGGCGTTCCGGTGGAATCGAAGGCGCTGTCGGGGCAGGACAGCCTCTACTCCATCGTCCAGATGCCGCCCGGCGTGCCGGTCGGGACCCTGGCGATCGGCCGCCCCGGGGCGATCAACGCGGCGCTCCTCGCCGCCGCCGTCCTCGCCCTGTCGGACGATGCGCTCGCGGGTCGCCTCGAGGCCTGGCGCAAGCGCCAGAGCGAGAGCGTCGCCGAGCAGCCCTCGGACGGCGCCTGACACGTGATCGGACCCGGCTCGACCATCGGCATCCTCGGCGGCGGCCAGCTCGGGCGCATGCTGGCGCTCGCCGCCGCGCATTACGGCCTCAAGAGCCACATCTACTGCCCCGACGCCGACAGCCCGGCCTTCGACGTCGCCGCGCGCACGACCGTTGCCGCCTATGACGAGGAGGCGGCCCTCGCGGCTTTCGCGGACGCCTGCGACGTCGTCACCTACGAGTTCGAGAACGTGCCGCACGCAACGGCGGCGCTGATCTCGCGCCACGCCGCCCTCCATCCCAATGCCCGGGCGCTCGCCACGACCCAGGACCGGCTCGAGGAGAAGACCTTCGTCGCCTCCTTGTCGATCCGCACCGCGCCGTTCCGGAAGGTGTCGACCGCGGGCGAGCTCGCGCAGGCCCTCGACGAGCTCGGCCGCCCCGCCGTGCTCAAGACCCGCCGTTTCGGCTATGACGGCAAGGGGCAGGTGATCGTGACGCCCGAGACGGACCCGGAGGCCGCCTTCGCGGCGCTGGGTCACGCTCCTTGCATCCTCGAGGGCTTCGTCGCCTTCGAGCGCGAGGTCTCCGTCGTCGCGGCGCGCACGGGGGACGGCGGGTTCGCGGCCTTCGACCTGTGCGCCAACGAGCACCGCAACCACATCCTCGCCTGCACGCGGGTGCCGGCGGGCGTCTCTGCGGCCCTCGAGGCCGAGGCGGTCGATATCGCCCGGCGCATCGCCGACGCCCTCGACTATGTGGGCGTGCTCACGGTCGAGATGTTCCTCATCGCCGAAGACGGCGAGCCGCACGTGGTCGTGAACGAGATCGCGCCGCGCGTGCACAATTCCGGACACTGGACCATCGAGGGCGCCGTCACCTCGCAGTTCGAGCAGCACGTGCGGGCGCTGTGCGGCTACCCGTTGGGCTCGCCTGACCGCCTCGGCCGCATCGCCATGGAGAACCTCATCGGCGACGAGGTCGCAGCCTGGCCGCAGATCCTGCGCGACCCCGCCGCCCACCTCCACCTCTACGGCAAGGCCCGTGCTCGCGCCGGCCGCAAGATGGGGCACGTCACACGGGTGCTCCCGGAGAAGGGTTGACCGTCCCATTACTGGACAGTTGCGGGTCTTCCGTGGTAACGGGCCGGCGCAATGGCTCGACAGGCGCAAGGCGCCCGGCCGTTGAGGCTATTCCACGATCAGCGCATCACGAGGGAAACGGTGCAGGTTCTCGTCCGGGACAACAACGTCGACCAGGCGCTTCGCGCACTGAAGAAGAAGCTGCAGCG
>DASVVU010000293.1:0-1617 GCA_036386395.1 Beijerinckiaceae bacterium
TGACGGCCCATCAAGCCTCGATGACCGGATAGCGGCTGGGGTCCACCCCGACCATCCGCGCTGTGTCGCAGATGGCGCGCCAGGCGTCGTCGGGGAGCGGCACGCCGTTCGCCAAGCGCTCCGCCTTCATGCGGCGCTCGGGCTCGCCCGGGACCAGCACCTCGCCCCCGGGTGTCGAGGGCCGCGAGCTCTTGAAGTAGTCGATGTAGCGCTGCGCTTCCGCCGCGTAGCTCTCGTCCGTGCCGAACACCGAGGGGGCCATGTAGAAGGACAGCATGCCGTTGGCGAAGCGCCGCTCGCCCGGGCCGGCGGTCCCTGAGCCCGTGAAGGCGCCGGCGAGGAGTTCGCACATGAAGGCGAGCCCCGAGCCCTTGTGCTCGCCGAAGGCCCGGATCGCGCCCTGCCCCTTGCGGGCGTCCGGCGCCTCGTCCTCGCCCCACTCGCCGTAGAGGGTGCGCGGGTCGGCGGTGGTGCGGCCGTCGGGCTCGATCAGGCTGCCGGCGGGCAGCTTCTTGCCGCCCCGCGCCGCGACCAGCACCTTGCCCTCGGCGACCGCCGAGGTCGCGAAGTCGAGGATCGCCGGCGCCGCTCCCTTCAAGGGGAAGCCGATCGCGAAGGGCGCCGTCGAGATGCGCCGGTCGACGCCGCCGAAGGGCGCGACGAGCTGGCTTCCGGCGACGTTGACGAAGTGCACCGAGACGAGCCCGGCCTCGGCCGCCATCTCGGCCCACTCGCCGATGCGCCCGAGATGGCCGGAGCTCTTCAGGGCCACGATCGCGGCGCCGGACTTCGCCGCCTTCTTCATGCCGATCTGCACCGCCTCCGGCCCGATCGACTGGCCGAAGCCGAAGCGGCCGTCCACCACCGCCATGGCGTCGTTCTCGGTCACGATCTCGGCGGTCTGGTTCTTGACGAACTCGCCCGAGCGCTCCCAGGCGACGTAGCGCGGCACCCGGATCACCCCGTGGCTGTCGTGGCCCGAAAGGTTCGCCCGCACGAGGTAGAGCGCGATGCGCCCGCTCTCGGCGTCCGAGCAGCCCTCGGCGTGGAAGATGTCGTGGACGAGGCGCGTGAGGTCGTCGGCGCGGATGAGCATGTCTTGAATTCCCGGGCAGGAGATGTCGGCCGGCTGAATGCACAGAAAAGCGGCGGATGGCCAGGGGTTTTCATGGCCTTTCGTCGGAGGCGACGGACGTTCTCAAGGGAAGGCCCGCCGTGCTAGCGTCCGCTCAAGGTCGGCCCGACAGAAAGCCGCCCGGAAACGCCGACGAGAGCGATCATGGCCAACGAAAACGAGCCTTTGCCTGCGCGCGCCGACGATTCCGGAGGGCCTGACACCGCGGGGCTGCCGGCCGCGGCGGTAGTCGGGCCGGACGAGGTTTCGACGGAGGCCTTGCGCAAGGCCGAGAGCTACATCGAGGCGGAGGAGGGGGCGACGAACCGGCTCGCGGGCTTCGCCGGGCTCCTCACCACCGGCATTGCGGTCGTCATGTCGGCGTTCCACCTCTGGGCCGCCTACGACATCGTGCCGACGCAGGAGCTGCGCTACATCCACGTCGCCTTCGTGCTGGTGCTGAGCTACCTGCTGTTCCCCGTGGCGGTGCGCTTCCGCAACCG
>DASVVU010000294.1:0-12579 GCA_036386395.1 Beijerinckiaceae bacterium
GGGGGGAGAGGCCGACTCGCCGAAGGCGAGCGGGTGAGGGGCCGGGGTGACGGCGGAGCGGCGCGACCGGCCCCTCACCCTCGCCCTTCGGGCTCGCTTCGTGCCCTCGGCACGAAGCCCTCTCCCCGCAAAGCGGGGAGAGGGGACTCACGCGATCATTCGCAGAAGCCGGTTTACAGTCCCTTTACCTCGATGCCCGGCAGCACCCGGACAAGGTCGCGGAAACGGTTGCCGCGCTCCTCGAAGTTCTTGAACTGGTCATAAGAAGCGCAGGCGGGCGAGAGGAGCACGACGGGCTCGGGCGCGTTCGACCGCGCCGCATCCTCGGCGGCTTGCGCCACGGCCTTGTCTAGGGTGCCGCTGCGGACGAAAGACACCGCGTCCCCAAGCGTCGCCGCGAAGGCGTCGGAGGCCTCGCCGATGAGATAGGCGCGCTCGACCTTGGGGAAGTAGGGCCGCAAGCTCTCGATCCCGCCCTCCTTGGCCTTGCCGCCGAGGATCCAGAGCACGCGGTCGAATGAGGCGAGCGCCTTCTCGGTCGAATCGGCGTTCGTCGCCTTCGAATCGTTGACGAAGATCGCGCGGCTAAGGCGCCCGACCTCCTCCATGCGATGGGGCAGGCCCGGGAAGGTGCGGGTTGCGGCCGCGATCTGCGTAGGTTCGACGCCGAGCGCAAGCGAGGCGGCTGCGGCCGCAGCCGCGTTCTGGGCGTTGTGCCGCCCCCACAGCGAGGCAATGCCGTCCAGGTTCGCAACCTCGGTCCGGACCAGGAGCTCTTCCGCCAGATCGCTGAACATGCGCCCCATTTCGGCGCGCTGATCTTCGGTCAAAGCCCTCCTGGGAGGGAAATGAGGGTTAAACCGTTTGCGGAACAGCTCGCCGTCGATCGACGCCGCTATGATTCTTGCCCCGTCAGCATAGACGGCTTCGTTGTGCACCATACTGTTGGAAAAAATCTCGGCAGGCGCGATGGGTGCGGCTGAGATGCGCACAGGCGGAACGTCGGCAAAGTGTTGCGCCAAGTCGTCGATAGCTCTTCCCTGTTCGTCATCGATGCCGATGATCGCCCTATCGGCCCCCGCTACCAGCCGACCCTTGATCCTCGCGTAGTTCTCCATCGTCCCATGCCGGTCGAGGTGGTCCGGCGAGATGTTCAGCAGGACGCCGATCGTCGGCTTCAGGCTCGGCGTGAGGTCGATCTGGAAGGACGACATCTCGACCACATGGAAGCGGCCCCGCGCGGGCGGCTCGAGGGAGAGGATCGCGGTGCCGATGTTGCCGCCCATCTGCACGTCGCGCCCCGCCTCGCGCAGGATGTGGGCGACGAGCGCCGTCGTGGTCGACTTGCCGTTCGTGCCGGTGATCGCGACGAAGGGCGCGTCCGGCGCGATTTTTTCGCGCTCGCGGCAGAACAGCTCGATGTCGCCGATGACCTCGACGCCGGCGGCTTGCGCGAGCCGCACGGACCAGTGCGGCTCGGGATGGGTCAGGGGCACGCCGGGGGAGAGGACGAGGGCCGCGAACTCGGACCAGTCGGCGTTTCGGAGATCGCCGGGCCCGATCCCCTGAGCTTCCGCCTTCGCCATCGCCTCGGCGCTGTCGTCGCAGGCGACGACCCGCGCGCCGCCCGCCCTGAGCGCCAGCGCCGTCGCGAGGCCGGAGCCGCCGAGGCCGAACAGCGCGACGGTTTGCCCTGCGAAGGTGGTGGCCGGCGTCACCGCGTCACCGCAGCTTGAGCGTGGCGAGGCCGACGAGGGCGAGGACGATGGAGATGATCCAGAAGCGGATCACGATCTGCGGCTCGGTCCAGCCCTTCTGCTCGAAGTGGTGGTGCAGCGGCGCCATGCGGAACACCCGCTTGCCGGTGAGCCTGAAGGAGATCACCTGGATGATCACCGACATGATCTCGAGCACGAAGAGGCCGCCGACGATCGCGAAGACGAACTCCATCTTGATCGCGACCGCGACGGTGGCGAGGAGGCCGCCGAGGGCAAGCGAGCCGGTGTCGCCCATGAAGATCTGCGCCGGCGGCGCATTGAACCACAAGAACCCGAGCCCCGCCCCGATGAGCGCGCCGCAGATCACCGCAAGCTCGCCCGCACCGGGGACGAAGTGGATCTGGAGGTAGTTCGCGAAGATCGCGTTGCCGGCCAGATACGTGATGAATCCGAAGGTGCCGGCCGCGATCATGGCCGGGACGATGGCGAGCCCGTCGAGGCCGTCGGTGATGTTGACGGCGTTGCCGGCGCCGACGATCACCAGGGCGCCGAAGATCGGAAAGAGCCAGCCGAGGTCGAACAAGAGCTCCTTGGCGAAGGGCAGCGCGAGCTTGTTTGACAGGCCCGGCGTCGCGATCCGGGCGATGGCGATGCAGGCGACGATCGCGATCAGGGCCTCCAGCGCGAGGCGCGACTTGCCCGAGAAGCCCTTGTGCGACTGCTTCGTGACCTTGAGGTAATCGTCGTAGAAGCCGATGGCGCCGAAGCCGAGCGCCACGAGCACCACGACCCAGACGTAGAGGTTGCGCGGGTTCGCCCACAGGAGGACCGCGACGAGGGCGCCGGCGAGGATCATCAGGCCGCCCATGGTCGGCGTGCCGCGCTTCGTCACGAGGTGCGACTGCGGCCCGTCCTCGCGGATCGGCTGGCCCTTGCCCTGTTTCAGGCGAAGCGCCGAGATGATCGCCGGGCCGAACCAGAACACGAAGAGCAGCGCCGTCGCGGTCGCGCCGCCGGTCCGGAAGGTGATGTACCGGAAGACGTTGAACGGGCCGAAGACGCTTGAGTAGTCGGCGAGGAAGTAGAGCACGCTCAGCCTTTCGCCGCGGCGCGGCTCTCGCGGTCGGGCGCGAAGCGCTCCGGCGCATAGCGCTCCTTCAGGGCCTTGACGATGCGCGACACGAGGATGCCCTTCGAGCCCTTGACCATGACGACGTCGCCGGCCCGCACGGCGGCGAGGACCGCCGCTTCGAGCTCGGCGGCCGATGCCGCATACCCCCCCCGCCGCTCCGGGGGAAGGGTCTTGAAGAGGTTGTCCATAAGGGGACCGGCCGCAAAGACGAGGTCGGCGCGGCTCTCGGCGACGGGACCCAGGAGATCGCGGTGCAGCGCCGGGCCGTTCTCGCCCAGCTCCAGCATATCGCCGAGGACAGCGATGCGGCGTCCGGGGGCAGGGTCGGTGGCGGCGAGGTTCGCGAGCGCCGCCCGCATGGAGGCCGGGTTGGCGTTGAAGGCCTCGTCGACGAGGAGGAACTCGCCGCCCGGCGCGCGCAGCACGATGCGCTCGCCGCGCCCCGCCGGGGGCGTGAGGTCGGCGAGCCCTTGTGCGGCCCGCGCCACGTCGCCGCCGGCCGCCGCCACGGCGGCAAGCACCGCAAGGGAGTTCATGGCGACGTGCCGGCCCGGCGCGCCGAGGCGGTAGGCGAGCGGACGGCCGAGCACCCGCGCCTCGACGAGCGAGACCTCCCCTTTCAGCACGATGCGCTCGGCGCGCACGTCCGCCCCCTCCCCTTCCCCGAAGGTGAGGATGCGGCCCGCGGCGGAGGCCTGGGCATGGGCGCGGACGCGCTCGAAATGGGGGTTGTCGCGGTTCAGCACCGCCGTCCCGCCGGGCTCGACCCCCAGGAAGATCTCGCCCTTGGCGTCGGCGATGGCGGAGACCGAGGGGAAGAACTCGATGTGGACCGGCTCGACGGTGGTGATCACGGCGACGTGCGGGCGCACCATGCGGGTGAGCGGCGCGATCTCGCCCGAGTGGTTCATGCCGATCTCGAACACGCCGTACTCGGCGTCGCGGGGGAGCCGCGCGAGGGTGAGGGGCACGCCCCAGTGGTTGTTGTAGGAGGCGACGGAGGCGTGGGTCCTGCCCAACCGTTCGAAGGCAAGCCGCAGGGCCTCCTTGGTGCCGGTCTTTCCGACGGACCCCGTCACGGCGACAATCTTCGCGTTCGAGCGCGCCCGGGCCGCGATCCCGAGACGGCCAAGCGCTTCGAGCACGTCGGGGACGACGAGGAGAGCGCCCGCTCCGTCGAACTCGGCCGCGCGCTCCTGGGCCACCACGGCCGCCGCCGCGCCCTTCTTAAGCGCGTCGCGGACGAAGCCGTGGCCGTCGTGCACGTCGCCCTTGATGGCGAAGAAGAGGTCGCCGGGCGCGAGCGTGCGGGTGTCGATGGAGACGCCGCCGTTGGCGGCGGGCAAGCTTCCGACGGCGCGCGCGCCCGTCGCGGCCAGCACTTCCTCGGGCATCCACAAGGGCGCGCTCATGACTCTCAAGAGACCTCCGCGATGGCCGCCCGCAGCACCTCGTGGTCGGAGAACGGCAATGTCCGGTCGCCGACGATCTGGCCGGTTTCATGGCCTTTGCCGGCGACGACGAGCACGTCCCCTGGCCGAAGCTCCCTGACCGCCGCATGAATGGCCTCGGCGCGGTCCCCGATCTCCCGGGCCCCGGGGGCCCCGGCGAGGATCTCGGCCCGGATCGCGGCTGGCAATTCGCTCCTCGGATTGTCGTCGGTGACGATGACGACGTCGGCCTTGCTCGTAGCGATGCGGCCCATGATCGGGCGCTTGCCTTTGTCGCGGTCGCCGCCGCATCCGAAGACGCAGACGAGGCGGCGCTTGGCGAAGGGGCGTAGCGCGTCCAGCACGTGCTCCAGAGCCTCGGGCTTGTGGGCATAGTCCACGACCGCGATGGCGCCGTTCACCTCGCCGACCTTCTCGAGGCGGCCCGGCACGCCCTTAAGCGTGGAGAAAGCGGCAAGCACTCTGGCGGGCGCCGCCTCCGGCTCGGCCGCCAGCACGAGGCCGGCGGCGAGGAGCGCGTTCTCGACCTGGAAGGCGCCGATCAGAGGGAACTCGGCCTCAATGTCTTCCTGGATTCCCCGGTCCGGCAGGTGGATGCAGACGGCGAGCTTCTGGACCGATCCCTCCATGCGGGCGTGCCGAAGCTTGAAGCTGTCGCCGGCCCGGCCGGTGGTCATCACCTCGAGGCCGCGCTCGGCGGCAGCCTCCAGAAAAAGCTCGGCCGTGTCACCGTCGGCGTTCACGACGGCGGTGGCGCCGGGCTGGAGCAGCTCCTCGAAGAGGCGCAGCTTCGCCTGCCGGTAGGCCTCGACGGTGCCGTGGTAGTCGAGGTGGTCGCGGCCGAGGTTGGTGAAGCCCGCGGCCTTGAGGCGAACCCCGTCGAGGCGGCGCTGCTCGATGCCGTGCGAGGAGGCCTCCATGGCAAGGTGCGTGATCCCCTCGCCCACGAGCCGGTCGAGGGTCTCGTGCAGGGCGATGGGGTCGGGCGTCGTCAGCGAGCCGTAGGCGGCGCCCTCGGAGGTGATGACGCCGAGGGTCCCGAGGCTCGCGGAGCGGTGGCCGAGCGCCGCGAAGAGCTGGCGCGAGAAGTCCGCGACCGAGCTTTTGCCGCTCGTGCCCGTGACCGCGACGGTCGTCGCCGGCTGGCGCGGGTGGAGGCGGGCGGCCGCAAGCGCCAGCGCGCGCCGCACATCCGGCACGCACACGTAAGGCACGGCGGAGTCGAGCGTCGCCGGCCGCTCGCCCTGGCCCACGACCGCGGCGGCGCCCGCCGCGAGCGCCTGTGGCACGTACGCCATGCCGTCCGCCCTGGTGCCGGGCACGGCGACGAACACCGATCCGGGCGTCACCTTGCGGCTGTCGGCAGCGAGCCCCGAGACGGCAAGGCCGGCATGGCCGCTGGCTTCCGGGAAGAGGTCGCCGAAGGTGGTCAAGGTGCCGACCTGCCCTCACCTATCATTCCGGGGCTCGCGTAGCGAGAGTCCGGAACCCATAAACACCGAAACTGGGAATCGCGCCAGGAATCGCGCCAAGTATCCCAAGGGCGGTGTTTATGGATTCCGGGCTCTCCGCTTCGCGGAGCCCCGGAATGACAATGGGGATGGAAAGCCTCACCGCGTGCCCCACGCCCCGAGCTTCACCATCAGCGGAAACGCCTTCTCCGGCGCCTCGAATCGGGGGGGGACGCTGAGCATGGGGGCGACGCGCTCGATGATGTTGCCGGTGACGGGGGCGGCGTTCCAGCCGGAGGTGGTGAAGCCGTGGGTGCCCTCGACGGCGGCGGGCTCGTCGAGGATCGTGAGGAAGACGTAGCGCGGCCTGTCCATGGGGTACACGGCCGTGAAGGTGGTGAGGTTCTTGGTCTTCGAGTAGCGCCCGCCGATGACCTTCTCGGCGGTGCCGGTCTTGCCGCCGACGAAGAAGCCGGCGATGGCCGCCGCCGAGGCCGAGCCCTTGGTGGCGTTGAGGCGCATGACGTAGCGCATGGCCTCGCTCGTCTCAGGTCTGATGATCCGCACGCCCAAGGCCCGCGCCTCCTCCTCGGTTCGCTTGAGAAAGGTCGGCTTGATCATCATCCCGCCGTTGACGAGGGCGCCGACCGCCATGAGGGCCTGCAGCGGCGCGACGGCGACGCCGTGGCCGAAGGCGATCGTGATGGTGTTGAGCTCGCCCCACTTCGCCGGCACGATCGGCAAGGCGTTCTCGGGGAGCTCGGTCACGAGCCGGTCGAGCTGACCGGCCTTGCGCAGGAAGGCCTTGTGCCCCTCGACGCCGACGCCGAGTGCCATCTTGGCCGTGCCGATGTTCGAGGAGTAGATGAACACCTCCGGCACGGTCATGATCCGGTGCTGGGCGTGATAGTCGCCGATCTTGAACTTGCCCCAGTGCAGCGCGCCCCGCGCGTCGAGGCTCGAGTTGATGGTGAAGCGCCCGGAATCAAGCGCCATCGCGGTGGTCAGGGCCTTGAAGGTCGAGCCCATTTCGAAAACGCCGACGTTGATGCGGTTGATGCGGTCGCTCGAAAGCGCGTCGACCGGGTTGTTGGGGTCGAAGTCCGGCAGCGACACGAGGCCGATCACCTCGCCGGTGTTCACGTCCATGATCGCGCCGGCCGCAGCCTTCGCCTTGAACTTCGCCAAGCCCTTGGCGAGCTCGTCGCGGAGCGCGTGCTGGACGCGCAGGTCGAGGGAGAGGCGCACGGGCGCCAAATCCGAGGAACTGATCGCGAAGCCCGCGCCGTTGAGGTCCTTCAGCCCCTGGCCGTCGATGTACTTCTCGATGCCGGCGATGCCGGCGTTGTCGATGTTGGCGAAGCCGAGGACGTGGGCGCCGGCGACGCCGTTCGGGTAGACGCGCTTGTTCTCGGGCAGGAAGCCGACGCCCGGGATGCCGAGGCGGTGGACCTCGGCCTGCTGGCGGGGCGTGACCTCGCGCTTGATCCACACGAAGCCGCGCCCGCGCCGCCCCCCGAGCTTGAGGCGGAGCTCCCGGGCGTCGAGGTCGGGGAGGACGGCGGTGAGGAGCTCGACCGCCTCGTCCTTGTCAACGACCTTGCGCGGGTCGGCGAAGACCGAGACGACCTTCACGTCCGTCGCCATGACCTCGCCGTTGCGGTCGAGGATGTCGGGGCGCGCCGCCGCGATCTCCCGGCCGACCCCCTTCTGGAGGTTCGATTCCTTGGCGAGCGCGATCCAGGCGAGGCGCCCGCCGATGGCGCCGAACAGGCCGACGAACACCACCGCCACGAGGCCGATGCGGCCGGTGCTCTTGTCGACGCGGAGGCGGAAGAGGGTCTTCGCAAAGGCCCACGCCTGCCGCAGGCGCCCGGGACGGGCAGCGGTGTCGGAGGCGGCGGCGGGGTCGGCAACGGGCTGCATCGTCACCTCCGCGGCGTGGTCGAGCCGGTGGTGCGCGGGTCGGGGCGCTTCTCCTTCGGCGTCGCGCCGCCCTGGAGGAGGCGGGCGATCTCGTCGACCCGGGGGGCCTTGTCGGGGAGGTCGGAGAGACGGGCGAGCTGGTGCACCGAGGTCGGCTGGAGGTCGAGGTGGCGCTCGACCGCGGCCTGGAGGCGGTCCGGGCGGTTGAGGTGCTGCCAGTCGGCCTTGAGCACCGCGATCGAGTCGCGCTCGCGCTGGATGCGCGACCTCACCTTCGCGGCCTGCTCGGACCAGTACAGGGTCTCGTACTTGATCGAGTAGGCGTAGGCCGCGGAGGCGATCAGGCACAGGACCGCGACGGCGTTGAGAAAGCGGATCATCGTCCCCCCTTCCCGGCACTGCCGTGCCCCGCCGGCAGGGCCGCCAGCGCCTCGAGGGCAGTGAGCGGGGCCTGCGCCGGCGCGTCGGTACGCTCGGCGGCGCGCAGCTTCGCCGAGCGGGCGCGCGGGTTTTTTCGGGCTTCCGCCTCGCTTGCGGCCACCGGCCCCTTGGTGACGAGGGCGAAGCTCGGCTCCGCCGCTTCGGCCTGCGGCAAGTGGCGCGAGCCCATAGGCGTGCGCCCGCTGCGGGCGGCAAAAAACTGCTTCACGATCCGATCCTCGAGGGAATGGAACGTGACCACCGCGAGCCGCCCGCCGACTTTCAGCGCCCGCTCGGCGGCGTGCAGCGCCCGCACGAGCTCGCCCAATTCGTCGTTGACGGCGATGCGCAGGGCCTGGAACACCCGCGTCGCCGGATGGATGCCGCCGGGCTCGGCCCGCACGAGGCCGGCGACGAGGTCGGCGAGCGCGCCCGTGGTCTCGATCGGCTGCTTCCGCCGGCGCTCGATGACGGCGCGCGCGACGGCGCGGGCGCGGCGCTCCTCGCCGAAGTGGAAGAAGATGTCGGCGAGCGTCGCCTCGGAGGCGCCGTTGACGAGGTCGGCGGCGCTCTCGCCCTGGCGCTCCATGCGCATGTCAAGGGGGCCGTCGTGGCGGAAGGAGAAGCCGCGTGCCGCCTCGTCGAGCTGCATCGACGACACGCCGATGTCGAGGACGACCCCGTCGACGCCGCCCGAGAAGCCCGCCTCCGCCGCGACTCGGTCGAGGTCGCCGAAGCGGGCCGGCACCAGGGCGAGGCGGCCCCTGGCCCTCAGGACGAGGGCCGCGCCCGCCGCGATCGCGTCCGGGTCGCGGTCGATGGCGACGACGCGGTTCCTGACGTTCGCTGAAAGGATCCCTTGGGTGTAGCCGCCGGCTCCGAAGGTGCCGTCCACGAACACGCCGCCGCGCTCCGCCGCGAGGGCCTCGAGCACCTCGGCGAGGAGCACGGGGACGTGCCGGGTGGTCTCGCCCGTAGCCTCGGAGCTTGCGCGGCGGGCCATCATCATGCGTCGGCGTCTCCCGGCGCTCCGAATGACCTTCTCAGCTCCCGCACCTTCGCCCGCGCCTCCGCAAGATGCGCGCGAAAAGCCTCCGGCTCCCACATCTGAAACTTGCGGCCAAGCCCCACGAAGGCGACCGCGTCGGCGATGCCGGCGTGCGCCTTCACGCTTTCCGTCAAGAGCACCCGCCCCTCCGGATCGACCCGAAGAATCTCGCTCGTCCCGAACAACGCCGTGGAGAGCCGATCGCGTTCCTCCGAATAGGGCGGAAGGGTCGAAAGCAGGGAGTCGATCTCGGAGAGGAGCGCGTTGCCGCCGGCGTCGAGGGCCGGGCTGTCCAGCGCCGGATGGACGTAGAGCCCCTCGAACCCGTCCCGGGCCAGGACCGCCCGGAAGGGGGCCGGGATCGACACTCGCCCCTTGGCGTCGATGCGGCCCAGGAAATTCGATACGAAGCGGTCCATTGCCCTCCGACCCGCCTGCGCCAGGACCTTGCCCGGCGAAGCCTTCCGCGCCGCCGATCTCCAACCCATCCAGGCGCGCGCGAGCGGACGCGCGGCGCTTGACGCCGCGTCCGGTCAGGCCTTGCGCGCGGCCGTGTATGGACGGGATGGATTGGGATATCATGGGCCTATATGGGCGTCAACGGAACGGCAGCGCTTTGCACAGGCCCGGCGAGACCCGGAAGCGCCGTTCCGATAAGACGGGTTTAGGGTTAAGGAACGGTCAAAAGCCCCCGCACGGCGCGCCCCCGGAGGACTCTTCACGATGCCGCTTCGCACCCTCTTGGCGTTTGCGACCCTCCTCGGGACGGCAGGGAGCGCCGCGGCCCACCACGCCATGGGCGGCGGGACTCCGGGCACGCTCTGGCAGGGCCTCCTCTCCGGCCTCGCCCATCCGGTGATCGGCCTCGACCACCTCGCCTTCACGGCCGCGGCCGGGCTCCTCGCCGCGACGCTTGCGGCGCCGCCCGCCCGCAAGCCCTTCGCCCTCGCGGCCCTGATGCCCCTCGCCTTCCTCACGGCGGGCGCCGCGGGCGCCGCCCTCCACGTCGCGGGATACGATCTTCCCCACGCCGAGCTCGCCGTCGCCCTCTCGGTCCTCGTCCTCGGCGGCCTCGTCCTGGCGCGGGCCCGCGTGCCGGCCCCGGCGCTCGCCGTCCTGTTCGCGGCGGCAGGCCTCTTCCACGGCCACGCCCTTGCCGAGAGCATCGTCGGCGCGGAGCCCGCGCCGCTCGCCGCCTATTTCGCCGGGCTCGCGACGGTGCAGTACGCGATCGCGCTCGCCGCGATGCTGACGGCGCGCTGGGTCATGGCCGAGCGCCCCACCCTCGCCCGTCCGGCCTTCATGGCGGCCGGCGCCGCCGCGGTCGCGGTCGGGATCGGTGCGCTCGCCTTCCTGAACCGCGTCAGAAAATCCGGAAGCTCGGCTTCGCGAGCATGAGCCAGAAGATCGTAAGCACCGACGCGAAGGCCGGCACGCCGCAGGCGAACCAGACGGCGAAGAGGCGATGATAGCGCGCGGGCAGCGGCGCGCCCGCGTCCGCCGCCGCCTGCGCCAGCGCCCTGAGCCGCATCTGGATCCACACCACCGGCAGCCAGAATGCGCCGGTGAGGAGGTAGAGCGCGAGGGAGACGAGGACCCAGCCCTCGCTCAGGGGATAGCCGAGCATGCGCGCGAGCGCGAAGCCGGTGATGGGCTGCAGCACGACCGCGCTCGCCGTGAACAAGGCGTCGGCGACGATCACCGTCGAGGCGACGTGCGCGACGAGCGCCGGCTTTCCCGTCCGGTGCGCCATCAGCATGAAGAAGGCGATGCCGGCGCCGGTGCCGAGGAGCACGGCCGCGCCGATCACGTGCAGCCAGCGCAGGAGGTGCAGCGCCTCCATCAGCGCTCCTCCGCAACCGCAAGCGCCACGAGAGCGAGCACCGCCGCAGGGACCGCCTTCACGTAAGGGCCGAGGGGGTCGAGCCAGAGATCGGGGGCGACGAGCGTGCCGCCGGTGAGATACGCGAGGGTCACGACGATCATGCCGGCCGCCGCCGGCTTGAACGACGGCCGCACCAGCACCGCGAGGCCAAGCGCGAGGTCGAGGACCGCGCCGCCCGCCGCCGCGGCCCCGGCGAGGGCCGGCGCGACTCCGCGCCCGGAGAGCACCGCCGCGGCGGCGTCGAGCCGGATAAGGCCGATCGCGCCCGAGGCGAGCCAGAACAGGGAGAGCGTGCCGATCGCCACGGGCTTCATGAGAAAGAGGCGGCCGAACCAGCGCTCCTGCACGGTCGAGGGCATCCGCCGCAGGGTCTCGGCCAGGGGCGCGAGGCGCCGCCCCGTGGCGGCGGCCCAGGCGGCGGGGTCGCCGGCGACGCCGGCCTCGATCTGGCGCAGTGCCGTCGTGCGCAGGGGCGGGCGCCAGCCGAGGAGCCCCAAGAAGTCGCCCACGCGGAACATCATCGCCCCGAGCGCCCCCGGCACCGGCAGCACCGGGACGGGCGGGCGGCCGAGCCATTGCCGGATGAGCGCCACCACCTCGGCAAGGGTGCGCGCCTCGTCCTCGACGAGGTCGTAAACCCGCCGCGCCGGCACGCGGCCGGCGAGCGCCGCCGCGACGGCTTCGGCCACCTCCTCCACCGCGACGGTCTGGACGCGGGCCTCGCCGCGGGCGAGCGGCACGAGCCCCGGGAACGAGGCGAGGCCGCGCAAGAGCGCGGTCGCGCCGTAGGCCGCTGGCGCGATCACGAGCCCCGGCCGCAGCACGGTCCATTCCAGGGCAGACGCCATCAGCGCCGCGTCGGCCTCGGCCTTGGTGCGCATGAACGGGGTCGGCGCGTCGAGGGCGACGCCCGTCGCCGAGACCTGCACGAAGCGGGAAACGCCCGCCGCCGCGCAGGCCCGGTAGAGCGCGAGCATGGCGTCGCGCTGCACGGCGGCGACGTCGTCCCGCGCCCCGTCCTGGAGCGCGCCGGTGCAGTTCACGACCGCGTCGACGCCGTCGAGGAGCGGCGCCCAGGCGGCGCTCTCGGTGAGCCGCGCGATGTCGCGCGCGACCCATTCCACGTCGGGCCGCCGCGCCCGCGCCGCCTCGACCGAACGCCCAAGAGCCACGACCGCATGCCCCTCCTCCACGAGCCGCGCCACGACCGCGGCTCCGATCAGGCCGTATCCGCCGAGGACGAGGACGCGCATGGGAAGGGTTCGCGGGAAGGAAGGGCCGCGCGGCCGGACGCGCGCCCCGCGGTCATAAAGCAGACCCGCGCCCCGTTGAAGCGGGCGGCCAGTGCGCTTTCCCTCCCCCTTGAGGGGGAGGGCCGACTCGGGCGAAGCCCGAGCGGGGAGAGGGCACGGCCCTCGGCAAGCCAGATGGACATGAGCCCCCGTCGAGGCTCGTCCGTCGAGCGGATGGACGAGGATTTTTCGGCGGCAGGGGCGGTGTCAAGGACCTGCGGCCGCCTTAAGGCGGCGGGCCTTCGGCCCGTCCTTG
>DASVVU010000295.1:0-6571 GCA_036386395.1 Beijerinckiaceae bacterium
GCGCGGAGCACGGCGTTCGACCCCGACTGATCTTGCAGCGCTCTTCTCGTCACCACCGGGCTCTACGCCCGCGACCCCCACCAGGCTCGGCCTTCGGCCGAGTCCGCCCTCCCCGCAAGGGGGAGGGGGGACGCGTGGGCCTTCAGCCGTGCTCATATCCCGAACCGCTCACCGCCTCGCCCCTCACGGCCTCGCCGCGGTCACCTCGACGGCGCCGAAGGCGGTGCGGCCGAAGCGTTCGGGGCGGTACATGTCCTCGACGACGGCGGGCGGGTGGACGTACTTCCCGGGCGCCACCGCGCGGACCATGTAGGCGACGGTGAAGAACGCCTCGTCCTCGGCACCGCGGTCGAAGGCCGCGACGAAGCGGTCGTCGCGGTACTCGGTGTGGGCGGGCTCGACCGTCTCGAGCCAGTCGAGGGCCCCGACCGTGTCGCTGTCGACGAGCTTCGGGTTGTCGATCTCGAAGCCCGCCGGCAGGCGGTCGACGAGGAGGAGGCGCGCGGCTCGTGCCGCGCTCTCCGTCACCTTGAGGACCGCGACGAGGCGCTCGTTCTGGCGCACCTGCGCCGGGTCGACCTTCGTCCCGTCGAGCTTGTAGTAGGTGCGCTCGACCGTGTAGCCCTGCGAGGCTGGCGGCTCGAAGCTCGTCGGGTTGCCGGTGACGTTGACGACGACCTGCGCCGGCGCCGTGCCGGTGTTGGCGAGCGTCACCGGGCCGCGCTCGAGGGTCGCGGGGCGGAAGGTGCGGTAGAGCGCGCCCCTCTTCGCCGCGCCGTCGACCGAGACCGAGATGGCCTCGGCGTCGCGGGAGAGCGCGTCGGCCGCGAGGATCATCCAGGCGTTCTCCTGGGTGCTCGTGGTGCGGCTTGAAGCCCGCTCCTCCTCGATCACCCGCGAGATCGGCTGGATCGTCTCCCGCGCGAGCCCGGCGTCGGAGACGAGGGCGAGCATGCCGGCGCCGTCGCGAAGCCGCGTGCCGTAGTCGGGCCGGTAGGCGCCGGCGTCGCGCGTTGAGCGGAGCTGCTCGACTGCGCCGCCGAACACCGCCTGCGAGCGCCCGCGGTCGCCGAGGAGCCCCAGCGCCGCGCCGATCTGCGCCCGCGACAGGGGCGTCTTGAACGACGCGATCTTGGTGTCGGCGAGGTAGCGCAGATCCCCCATCACCGGCCGCCCGTTGCGGGCGAGCACGTAGGCCGCGTAGGCGAGGTCGGCGCCGTTCGCCTCCACCTCCGTGGTGTTGGCGACGAAGTTGCGCAGGCGCTCCAAGGCGAGGTCGAAGGCGCGCTGCGGCACCGCGAAGTTGCGCTCCCGCGCCCGGGTCAGGAAGTCGGTCACGTAGGCGGTGAGCCAGAGGTCGTCGCCGCCGACCGACCACAGGCCGAAGGCGCCGTTCGAATCCTGGCGCGCGAGCACGCGCTCGATCGCGTCGCGCACGCGCTCGTCGAGCTTGTCGTCAAGGGCCAGCGCCTCCGTCGCGGCGAGCCGGTTGACGTAGAGCAGCGGCAGCGCCCGGCTCACGATCTGCTCCGAGCAGCCGTAGGGGTAGCGGTCGAGGGCCTGGAGCAGCCCCGGCACGTCGAGGGCGGCGAGCGGCGACACCGAGACCGACACGGCGCCGGTGCCGGGCAGGATGTCGGCGAGGAGGTCGCTCGAGACCGTCAGGCTCGCGCCCGCCTCCAGCGGCCGCACCGTGCGGCGCAGGAGAGAGGAGGTGCCGGGCTGCACCGCGACCCGGAAGCTCTGGCCCGCCTCGACGTTCGGCCCGGTGAGCTTCACGTCGACGACGGCGAGCCCCGGCCCCGCCGCCGTCACCGGGATCGTGACGGAGGACTTGGCGCCGGCGTCGAGGCGAATGGTCTTGCGCAGCGCGTCGGCGGGCAGCACCACGGGGCCGTGCACGTCGACGTCGAGGGTGTAGTCGGCGCCGGGACCCTCCACGTTCGCGATCTGCATGTGGAAGCGCGACTGGTCGCCGACGGAGAGGAAGCGCGGCAGCGTGCCGGTCACGACGACGGGATCGCGCACGATCACGTCGGCGCTGGCGCTGCCGACGCGGGCGCCGCTCCAGGCGACGGCCATCACCCGCACGGTGCCGTTGAAGGCCGGGATGTCGAAGGTGACCGTCGCGGTGCCGTCCGGTCCGACCGTCACGACGCCGGAGTAGCGGGCGAGCGGCTCCTGCGTCGGCGGGATGCCCTGGATGCCGCCGCCGCCGTCGCCGCCGGAGCGGATCGCGCCGCGGGTCCCCTGCATGCCGTCGATGAGGTAGCCGTAGAGGTCGCGCACCTCCGTCGAGAGCTGCTTCTGGCCGAAGAACCAGTCGACCGGGTCGGGCGTCTTGTAGCGGGTGAGGTTGAGGATGCCGACGTCGACCGCCGCGACGGTGACGCGCGCCTCCTCGCCGGGGGCGAGCCCGGCGAGACGGACCGGCAGGCGCAGTTCGCCGCGGGGGCGGATCTGCGCCGGCGCGTCGACCTCCACCTTCAGGGCCCGCGCGGCGCGGTCGACCTCGAACCAGGCGAGGCCCAGCGACCGGCCGGGGGTGCGCTTCGCCTTCGCGTCGAGGGGACGATGGGCGAGGGCCACGAGATAGGCGCCGGCGCCCCACTCGGCCTTGACCGGGATCGTCACCGTCGTGCCGTCGGCGGCCACGTCTACAACCTTCATGTCGTGCACCTTGTCGGAGACGACGGCGAGGGTCGCCTTGCCGGCGAAGCGCGGCGAGAGGCGGGCGCGGATCTCGTCGCCCGCCCCGTAGCTCGCCTTGTCGAGGGTCATGTCGAGGAGGTCGGGCACGTCGGCGGTCTGGTCGCCGGACCAGCCGACCGTGAACGACACGCTCGTCTGCGCGGTCTCGACGCCGTCGACGCGCACGTCGAGGCGGTACGAGCCCCACTCGACCGGGGTCGCGATGCGGGCGGGCGCGTCGGCCTTGAGGTCGACGCGCCCGTCGGCGACGCGCTTCGTCGACTTCACGGGCTCGAAGCCCCAGCGCCCGTCGCTATTGAACCACTGGTAGCGGCGCTCGACCTTGTACAGGTTCCAGGACACGCCGGCGCGGGCCTGCCGCGTGCCGTCGGGCGCCGCCATGACCACGTCGAAGGTGGCGGTTGCGCCCTCGGCGAGGTCGCCGCCGAAATTCTTGCGCACGCCGACGACCGGGCCTTCGGGCAGCACCGGGACCGTGACGCTGCGCTCGACCGCGCGCCCGCCCTCCTCGCCGACGCGCAGCGTGATCTTCGCCTCGATGGGCTTCGGCGCCGCGACCTTCTGGACCGGCACCTTCATGGTGACGCGCCCCTGCGCGTCGGTGGTGCCGTGCTCCTCGATCTCGGCGGTCGCCGCCTCGACGCTCTCGTCCTCGAGGCCGACCGTGAAGCCTTCGAGGCCCTTGACGGCGGGCGTCGACGCGGCCTGCACGGTCACCTCGCCCGACACGTCGAGCTCGGCGCCCGGCGCGCCGTAGAGGTAGCGGGCCGAAACGTCGATCTCGGCCGGCTGGCCGGCGCGCAGCGCCGGGGTCTTAGGGGTCAGGGTGATTTCAAGGCGCTCGGGGACGTAATCCTCGACCAGGAAGGTCGCCTCGCCGACGGGCTGCCCCTTGGGGTCCGTGTAGGCGGCGATGCGCCAGGTGCCGTGCATGGCGCCGGCGAGCAGCGGCAGCGAGAAGGCGCGCCCGCCGAGGCCCTGGTCCTCGACCGAGGCGCGGCGGTACTCGACGCCGTCCGGGCGCTTCGCGACGAGGGTCAGCGGCAGGCCGGCGAGCGCCGCGCCCTTGTCGTTGCGCAGGAGCGCCGTCACGAACACCGTCTCGCCGGTGCGGTAGACCCCGCGCTCGGTGAACACGAAGGCGTCGACGGCGCCGGGCGCCGGGCGGCCCTTGACGCCCCGGTCGGAGAGGTCGAAGGCGCTGCCCGCGAGGTCGAGGAAGCCGTAATCGTCGGCCGTCGCGGCGACGACGAGGCCGGGCGCGTTGCCGCCCTCGCCGCGGGCGAGCCCCGGATCGAAGGCCGCGTGGCCGGCGGCGTCCGTCGTCTTCGTCGCCAGCACGTCGTTGTTGCGGGCGACGAGGCGCACCTCGACGCCGGCCACGGGCTCGGCGGTCGCGAGGGAGCGCACGAGGGCGTGGACGCCGTCCTTGCCCTTGAAGGCGGTGAGCCCAAGGTCCGAGACCACGAACCATTGCGTC
The DNA here is from genome assembly GCA_036386395.1 of Beijerinckiaceae bacterium. Classification (GTDB taxonomy): domain Bacteria; phylum Pseudomonadota; class Alphaproteobacteria; order Rhizobiales; family Beijerinckiaceae; genus JAJKJG01. Next base: position 4,193 of record DASVVU010000295.1, read on the forward strand.
GCCCGCGAATCGTAGTCGTCTTCCGCGGGCTTCGAGCCCTTCGGCCGCGCCGTCATGACGTAGACGCCGGGCTCGAGCTTGCCCACGGCCTCGGTCACGGGGAAGGCCGTGACCACGTCGCGGTTGAGCTCGGACTTCGTGTCGAGCGTGCCGGACCAGATCTTCTTGCCCTTCTCGTCCCGGATCTTCTCGGCGGAGTAGCCGCGGAGCTGGCCCAGGAAGTCTTCCGACCTGACGGTCGGCAGGAGGTTGCGGTCTCCGATGCGGTAGACTTCGACCTCGGCCCCGTCGGTGTTGACCGTGACGACCGGGATGCCCTCCTGGCCGGTGCGCGGCAGGACGTAGTTGCGCCCGGTGAAGCGCACCTGCGGCGAGCGGTCCCGGACGTAGACCTCGTAGTCGGCGGACTTCAGGAGATTCTCGCCGACCGTCGAGGGCAGGCCCTGGCGCAGCACGAAGGCGTAGCGCTCGCCGTGCCTCAGGCCGTCGACGCAGAGCTGCTGGCCTTCGGCCGTGACGGCGGCGTTCGCGGCGCCGGAGACGGCGACGAAGGGGGTGAGATCCACCTTCCCCTGCTGCAGGGGCTCCGAGAAGTTGAAGCAGACGCGGGGGGAGGCGGAGTCCGAATCGACCTTGTAGTTGACGATGCGGAAGCCGTGCTTCTCGCGCAGCTCGTCGTAGGTCTTGCGGAGGGACGGGTCGTCGGCGAGCGCGAGGCTCCCCGCGTAGGCGTTGAGAGCCGGGCGCCAGGTCTCGCCCATGACGTAGACGTCGCCGAGGAGGGCTAGCGCCTCCGCCTCGGCGGGCTTCGTCGCGGCGCGCTGGTAGGCCGCGTAGGCGGCGGCCGCCGCGCGCTCGCGCAGCTCGTAGCGCTCGGTGTAGTCCTTCGGGGTGATCCCCTTCACGGCCCTGACGTAGCCGGCCCAGTTCACGCCGTTGCGCGGCTCGAGCGCGATGGCGGCCACATAGAGGCTCAGCGCCCCGCGCGGGTTGCCGCGGGCGATCAGCGCCTCGGCTTCGCGGCGCAGTTGCGCGGCGGGGCGGCCGGCGGCGGTCGAGCCGGCCTCGCCCTTGAGCTTCTCCTCCAGGCGCACCGCGTCGCTCGCGAGGTCGTCCTGGACGAAGCTCTTCTGGGCGAAGGCGGGGGAGGCGCAGACGAGGGCGGCGGCGACGAGCGCGGCGCGCCCAAGAGTCTTCAGCATGGATGGTCCTCGAGGCAAACGGCCCGTGCCGACCACAGCCGCCCGTTCCGGGCGATGCGGCGGCGCACGGACGGAACCCTATCACCCGGTTCCCGCGCCGCAACGGGCCCCGACTCGATTCGGGAGCCGCGCTCTGCCACATTCCTTCGCGGAGGGACCGGAATGAGAAAACGAATTTTTTGGGCCGCAGCGGCGCTTTGCCTTCTATCGGCGATGAGCCTGGAGGCGATGGCGCAGGGCGCCCGCCCGCCCGCAGCGCCGGCCGCGGGCCAGACGGACGCGGCCTACGAGGCGGCGAAGGCCGCCTTCGAGGCCCTGCCCGAGGCCGACCGGAAGGCGATTCAGGAGGCGCTGGTATGGACCGGCGACCACACCGGCGTGACGACCGGCGGTTTCGGCCGGCGCACCTTCGAGGCGATCCAGGCCTGGCAGAAGCGCGGAGGCGCCGCGAAGCCCGACGGCATCCTCGATGCCAAGGCGAGGGCCGCGCTCCAGGCGGCTGCGAAGAAAGCGCGGGACGGGGCGAAGTTCGCGGTCCTGACCGACCCGAAGACCGGCGTCGCCATCGGCGTGCCGCAAGCCGTGCTGCCGAAGCGCGACCAGAACCCGAACGGCGGCTCGCGCTGGCAGAGCCAGGACAAGAAGATCACCCTCGACACGCGGGCCTATCCGGCCGGCGAGACCGATCTTCCGGCCCTCTACGAGCGCAACCTCGCGATCCAGTCGCCGGGGCGGCAGGTCTCCTACAAGGTGCTGCGGCCGGACTTCTTCGTCGTGTCCGGGGAGACCCAGACCGGCAAGTTCTACACCCGCTACGGGTTGGGCCCGGGCGGCGCGATCCGCGGCTTCTCGCTCGGCTACGACAAGGCGGTCGCGAAGGACTTCGACCGCGCCGTGATCGCGATCGCGAACAGCTTCTCGCCATTTCCGGAGGCCGTCGGCATGGCGGCCAGCGCCGCCGGCGGCCCGGCGCCGATGCCGCCGTCACGTCCGGTCGCCGTCGAGCCGCCGAGGCCGGCCGGCCCCATCGCCACCGGCCAGATGGTCGGGCCGCGCGCGGTCCTGACGAGCGCCGCCGTCGAGGCCTGCCCGGATCTCCGGGCCGGCAAGGCAAAGGCCCGTTTGGCCAAGGCCGACAAGGCCTTAGGCCTGGCCCTCCTCGAGCTCGCAGCCGCCC
>DASVVU010000296.1:0-9556 GCA_036386395.1 Beijerinckiaceae bacterium
TTTAAGCTTAAAATAAATCGGCGCGGACCGGCAAGGGCCGCAAACGGCTGGCGGAGACGTGGGCGGCTTGAGGCGACAGGCGAAATGGGTTCGCTGCGGGATCGACATGCCCTCGTCACCGGCGGCGGCCGCGGCATCGGGCTCGCGGTCGCGCAAGCGCTCACGACGGCCGGAGCGACCGTGACGGTCCTCGGGCGCGACCGCGATTCCCTCGAGCGCGCGGTTCGGGCCGGCGCCGCAAGGGGCGCGGTCGTGGCGGATGTGACGGACGCGGACAGTCTCTCCGAGGCCGTGGCGGAAGCCCGCAAGGCGCGCGGCGCGATCGATCTCCTCGTCGCCAATGCCGGTACCGCCGAGTCGGCGCGCTTCGAAAAGTCCGACCGAGAACTCTTCCGGCGCATGCTTGACGTGAATTTCTTAGGCGTTGTCCACGCCGCGCAGGCGGTGCTCGCCCCCATGGTCGAGCGCGGCTTCGGGCGCATCGTCGCCGTCGCCTCGACGGCGGGGCTGAAGGGCTACCCGTACGTGTCCGCCTACTGCGCCGCGAAGCACGCCGTCGTCGGCCTCGTGCGGGCGCTCGCCCTCGAGACCGCGGCCGCCGGCGTCACGGTCAACGCCGTCTGCCCCGGCTTCACCGACACCGACCTCGTCGCCGAAAGCCTCGATCGCATCGTCGCCAGGACCGGGCGCAGCCGTGAGTACGCGCTGGCGGAGCTGATGAAGCACAACCCGCAGCAGCGCCTCGTCCAGCCCCGCGAGGTCGCCGACGCGGTCGTGTGGCTGTGCGGGGAGGGCGCCGCCGCGGTCACGGGGCAGGCCATCGCGGTTGCGGGCGGGGAGGCCTGACGATGGACGAGCACCTTCCCCTCGACGCCGAGACCAAGGCCGCGGAGCAGCCGCAGGACCACCGCGACGAGCTGCGCCTGTGGCTGCGCCTCCTCACCTGCACGACCCTGATCGAGGGCGGCATCCGCAAGCGCCTGCGCGAGCGCTTCGACGTGACGCTCCCGCGCTTCGACCTCATGGCCCAGCTCGACAAGGCGCCGGAGGGGCTGACCCTGAGCGACTTGTCGAAGCGCATGATGGTGTCGAACGGCAACATGACGGCCCTCGTCGAGCGCCTCGTCGCGACGGGACATCTCGGCCGGCGCACCTCGGACACCGACCGCCGGGCACAGGTCGTGAGCCTCACCGACCTCGGGCGCGCCGAGTTCCGCGCCATGGCGGCGGCGCACGAGCTTTGGATCGCGGAGATGTTCGAGGGTCTTACTCGCCGCGAAGTCGAGGAGCTTTTGCGCCTCCTCGCCAAGGCCAAGGCCTCCGCCCGCCGGGCGGTCGAGGGAGGACACGCGTGAGCCGACCCGCCAACGCCGTCGCGCTGCCGCTCTCCGATTACCGGCCGGCGCATTTCCTCCTCGCCGTCGAGGGCAAGGTCGCGACCGTGACCCTTAACCGGCCGGAGCGGAAGAACCCGCTCACCTTCGACAGCTACCGCGAGCTCGCCGACTTCTTCTGGGCCTGCCAGAAGGACGAGGCCGTGAAGGCCGTCGTCGTCGCCGGCGCCGGCGGCAACTTCTCCTCGGGCGGCGACGTGTTCGAGATCATCGGCCCGCTGATCGAGATGGACACCAAGGGGCTCACGGCCTTCACCCGCATGACCGGCGAGCTCGTGAAGGCCATGCGCGCCGCGCCGCAGCCGATCGTCGCCGCGGTCGACGGCATCGCGGCGGGCGCAGGCGCCATCGTCGCGATGGCGTCCGACATCCGCATCGGCACGCCGCGGGCGAAGGTCGCGTTCCTGTTCAACAAGGTCGGGCTCGCCGGCTGCGACATGGGCGCCTGCGCGATCCTGCCCCGCATCGTCGGCCAGGGCCGCGCCTCCGAGCTCCTCTACACTGGCCGCTTCATGACGGCCGAGGAGGGCGAACGGTGGGGCTTCTTCAGCCGCCTCGTCCCATCCGAGGCGGTGCTCGAAGAGGCGCGGAAGCTCGCCGAAGAAATCGCCGCCGGGCCGACCTTCGGCAACACCATGACGAAACGCATGCTCGCCATGGAGTGGGCCATGTCCGTCGAGGAGGCGATCGAGGCCGAGGCGGTCGCCCAGGCCCTGTGCATGACGACGGAAGACTTCGCCCGCGCCTACCGCGCCTTCTCAGTGAAGGAGAAGCCGGTGTTCGAGGGGAATTGAGATGGCTGGACGGTTCGATCCCTCTCCCGGAGGGAGAGGGGCAGGGGTGAGGGGTCAGCTCTCTCCGCTTGAGGCTCGCGGTCGACAAGCCTCCGGCACAATTCCCCCTCTGCCTCCGGCGGGCGCGTCACCACCGCGTTCCATTCTGCACCGGCGGTCCCTCACCCCTGCCCCTCTCCCATTCGGGAGAGGGGGCGCGCGCGCTTCCCATGCCTGACGCGTCGTTCCTCGACTGGCCGTTCTTCGAGGAGCGGCACCGGCGCTTTGCGCGGGAGCTGCGCGCCTGGGCGGCAGAGGCCATCGAGCCCGTCGTCGACCATGACGACGTCGACGGCACCTGCCGGCGCCTCGTCGAGTGCCTCGGCGAAGGCGGCTGGCTGCGGGCCGTGGTGCCGGAGGCCTACGGCGGCCTCGCCGCCAATTTCGACGTGCGCACGCTCTGCCTCGCCCGTGAGACGCTCGCCTACGTCAACGGCCTCGCCGACTTTGCCTTCGCCATGCAGGGCCTCGGCACCGGGCCGATCACCCTGTTCGGCTCGGATGAGCTGAAGCGTCGTTACCTGCCGTCCGTCGGCGAGGGCGTCACCGTTGCGGCTTTCGCGCTGTCCGAGCCGGAGGCAGGCTCGGATGTCGCCGCCATCGCGACGACCGCGACGCCGGACGGGCCGGAGCACGCGCGGATCGACGGGGAAAAGACCTTCATCTCGAACGGCGGCATCGCCGACCACTACGTCGTCTTCGTCCGCACCGGCGAGGCGCCGGGGGCGAAGGGGCTGACGGCCTTCGTCGTCGACGCCGACGCGCCGGGGCTCGAAATCGCGGAGCGCATCGAGGTCGTGGCGCCGCACCCGCTCGCGACCCTGCGCTTCAACGGCTGCCGGGTGCCGCTCTCCCAGCGCGTCGGCAGGCCGGGGGAGGGCTTCAAGGTCGCGATGGCGACCCTCGACGTGTTCCGCGCGACCGTCGGCGCCGCGGCCCTCGGCTTCGCCCGCCGCGCCCTCGACGAGGCTCTTGAACGCGCGTCCTCGCGAAAGCTCTTCGGGGCGCCGTTGGGCGATCTCCAGCTCACGCAAGGAGCGCTCGCCGAGATGGCGACGGCGGTGGATACGTCGGCGCTCCTCGTCTACCGCGCCGCCTGGGCGAAGGACCGCGGCGCGCCGCGGGTCACCCGCGAGGCCGCGATGGCCAAGATGCACGCGACCGAGAGCGCGCAACAGGTGATCGACAAGGCGGTGCAGATCTTCGGCGGCCTCGGCGTCGTCAAGGGCGTCAAGGTCGAGGAGCTCTACCGCGAGATCCGGGCCCTGCGCATCTACGAGGGCGCGACCGAGGTGCAGAAGATCGTCATCGCCCGCGAGGTGATGAAGGGCGACCGGAATGCGCCGCGCGTGACGCGCGCGGCGGAATAAGGGAGGAGCGGACCATGTCCTACACCGCCCATGTGGACACCTTCGCACGGGACAACCTGCCGCCGAAGGAGCAGCAGCCGGACTTCATCTTCGGGCGACCGGAGCTGCAGTACCCGGAGCGGCTGAACTGCGTGACGCGCTTCCTCGACCGCTGGGTCGCGGAGGGCCGGGGCGACGCGCCGTGCCTCATCAGCCCGACGGAGACGCTGACCTATCGTGGGCTCCAGGAGCGGGTGAACCGCATCGCCAACGTGCTCGTCGGGAAGCTCGGGCTCGTGCCCGGCGGGCGGGTGCTGCTGCGCTCGGCCAACAACCCGACCCTGGTCGCAACTTATCTCGCGGTGCTGAAGGCCGGCGGCGTCGCGGTCGCGACCATGCCGCTGCTCAGGGCCCGTGAGATCGCTTATCCTCTGAACAAGGCGCGGATCGCGGTCGCGTTCTGCGACCATCGCCTCTCCGAGGAGTTGGAGAAGGCGCGCCCGCTCGCGCCGGGCCTTCAGCACGTCGTGTACTGGGGCGGGGGCGGCCCCGAGAGCCTCGAGGCGCTCGTGGCTGAAGCCTCGCCGCAGTTCGAGGCGGTCGAGACCGCGGCCGACGACGTGTGCCTCATCGCCTTCACCTCCGGCACCACGGGCGAGCCCAAGGGCACGATGCACGTCCACCGCGACATGCTGGCGATCTGCGACGCCTATGCCGGCAACGTGCTGCGCGCCGAAGCCTCGGACCGCTTCATCGGCTCGCCGCCGATCGCCTTCACCTTCGGCCTCGGGGGTATCGTGCTGTTCCCGATGCACGTCGGCGCCTCGACGGTGCTCCTCGAGAAGGCCACTCCGGAGGACCTCCTGCCGGCCATCCAAAAGCACCGCGCGACGGTCTGCTTCACGGCCCCCACCGCCTACCGGGCGATGCTGGGCAGGCTCGCCGATCACGACATCTCGTCATTGCGCAAGTGCGTCTCGGCCGGCGAGGCGCTGCCGAAGGCGACGTTCGAGGCGTGGCGGGAGGCGACGGGCCTCAGGATCATGGACGGCATCGGCGCGACCGAGATGCTGCACATCTTCATCGCCGCAACCGAGGACGAGATCAGGCCGGGCGCGACCGGCAGACCCGTGCCCGGCTACGAAGCGAAGGTGATCGACGCGGAAGGGCGCGAGCTGCCGCCGGGCTCGGCCGGGCGCCTTGCCGTGCGCGGGCCGACCGGCTGCCGCTACCTCGCCGACGAGCGTCAGAAAAAATACGTCGAGAACGGCTGGAACGTCACCGGCGACACCTACGTGCGGGACGAGGACGGCTACTTCTGGTACCAGGCCCGCTCCGACGACATGATCGTCTCGGCCGGCTACAACATCGCCGGCCCCGAGGTCGAGGCGGCGCTCCTCACGCACCCGGCGGTCGCGGAATGCGGCGTCGTCGGCGCGCCGGACGCCGAGCGCGGCATGATCGTCAAGGCCTACGTCGTGCTCCGCGAAGGCGAGCGGCCGAGCCCTGAAACCGCGAAAGCCCTGCAGGACCACGTCAAGCGCGAGATCGCGCCCTACAAGTATCCGCGCGCGATCGAGTTCGTGGAAGCCCTGCCGAAGACCCAGACCGGCAAGCTCCAGCGCTTCGCGCTGCGGCAGATGGCGCAGACTACGGCGCCGGCCGCGGCATGAAGCCGGCTGAAAGAACCGGCGCGGCGGATCTCCCCGCCGGCGGGTTTCCCGCGGGGGCTTGGCGCATCGTGGTGCCGGTGCGCTTCTCGCACTGCGACCCGGCCGGCATCGTCTACTTCCCGCGCTACTTCGACATGATCAACGGGGTGGTGGAGGACTGGTTCGCGGGCGCGCTCGGGCTGCCGCACCACACTTTCATCCGCGACCGCCGCATCGGGCTCGGGCCGGCCCATGCCGAGGCCGACTTCATGAAGCCCGGCTTCCTCGCCAACGAGCTCGTCTTCGCGGTGCTGGTCGACCGCATCGGCAACAGCTCGCTCGCGCTCAGCGTCCACGCGCACCGGGGCGCGGAGCCGGTGCTCAAGGCCCGCCTCGTCATCGTGACGACCTCGCTCGTCGAGCACCGGGCGATCCCGATCCCCGACGACCTCAGGGCCGCCCTCGAACGATACCAGGAGCGCTGCCGATGATTCTCGGAAAGGCGATACCCCCCTCGATGCCGGGCGACGACCGGCCGACCGTGCTCCAGCCGCAGGGCTGGCCGAAGCCCCGCGGCTACGCCAACGGCATGATGGCGGACGGGCGCATCCTCGTCACCGGCGGCGTCGTCGGCTGGGATCCGATGGGCAATTTCCCCGACGGCTTCGTCGCCCAGGCCCGCCAGGCGCTCGCGAACATCCGCGCGATCCTGGCCGAGGGCGGCGCCGAGCCGCACCACCTCGTGCGCCTCACCTGGTACGTGCTCGACGTCGACGAGTACACGGCCGGTCTGAAAGAGCTCGGCGCCGCTTATCGCGAGATCATCGGCGCGCACTATCCGGCTATGGCCGTGGTGCAGGTCGTGCGCCTCGTCGAGACGGCCGCGAGGGTGGAGATCGAAGCGACGGCGGTGATGCCGCGCTAACCGAGCCAAGTAGGATGAGCTTGCACGAATCCCCAATGACCAGAGGATTCTGGTCATCGGTGGCGAACGGCGCCTTTCTTCCGGAATATCCCCTGGTACGAGTTGCTCGCGATCGCGGCTGGAGGCGCGCTGATGCTGTAATCTTGCCGAACGAACCCCATCGTGAAGCAAAGGAACGGGAGTATCCATCCCTGCGCGGCCACGACGTGATCGTCGTTCAAACAAAACGAGGACGGATGGGTATGTATCTCATGGGTCAAGCACTGTTCTCGGCACGACTCGCCCTCGCGCAAGGAGCGACATCGGTACGCTCGATCTTACTCTGTCACTGCTCGGACAGCGCACTCCTTCCTCTTCTCTCTCAATTTCCAGAGGTCGAAGTTTGGCTGTCAGATCCGATCAATCCGATGATCTGTCATAAAGTATGTGCGGCTCAAACCTGATTCACTTGACCCAATCGAGCGACCGCTCCACCGCCTTCCGCCAACCGGCATAAAGCTTCTCGCGCTCGGTCCCGGCCATGGCCGGCGTCCAGCGCCGGTCGACGCTCCAGTTGCGGGAAAGCTCGTCGGTGCCAGACCAGACGCCCGTCGCGAGACCGGCGGCGTAGGCCGCGCCGAGGGCCGTGGTCTCGGTGACGCGTGGGCGCACCACCGGCACGGCGAGGACGTCGGCCTGGAACTGCATCAGCAATTCGTTCACGACCATGCCGCCGTCGGTGCGCAGCTCCGCGACCGCGATGCCGGTGTCCTTCACCATGGCGTCGAGCACGTCGCGGGTCTGGTAGGCGGTGGCCTCGAGCGCCGCGCGGGCGACGTGGCCCTTGCCCGCGAAGCGCGTGAGGCCGCCGATGAGCCCGCGCGCCGCCTCGTTCCAGTACGGTGCGTAGAGGCCGGAGAAGGCCGGCACGATCACGACGCCGCCGTTGTCCGGCACCGTGCCGGCGAGCGCCTCGACCTCGCCCGAGGCGGCGATCAGCCCGAGGTTGTCGCGCAGCCACTGCACCAGGGCGCCGGCGATGGCGATCGAGCCCTCCAGCGCATAGACCGGCTTTGCGGCGCCGAGCCGGTAGGCGAGGGTGGTGATCAGGCCGCACGTGGACGGATAGGGCGTCTCGCCGGTGTTCATGAGCATGAAGCAGCCGGTCCCATAGGTGTTCTTGACCTCGCCGGGGGAAAAGCAGGCCTGGCCGACGAGGGCCGCCTGCTGGTCGCCGAGGATGCCGGCGATGGGGACGCCCGCGAGCGGGCCGCCGGCCGCGCCGTAGACCTCGCTCGACGAGGCGATGCCCGGCAGGCAGGCGCGCGGGATGCCGAACAGGGCGAGGATGTCGTCGTCCCAGGCGAGGGTCGAAAGGTCCATGAGCTGGGTGCGGCTCGCGTTCGTCACGTCGGTGACGTGGAGCCCGCCGTCAGGCCCGCCGGTCAGGTTCCAGAGGAGCCAGGAGTCGACCGTGCCGAACAGGGCGTCGCCGGCGTCCGCCTTCGCCCGCGCCTCCGGCACATGGTCGAGGAGCCACTTGAGCTTGAGGCCGGAGAAGTAGCTTGCGAGCGGCAGCCCCGTCTTCGCCCGCAGGCGGTCCTTGCCGCCCTCGCGGGCGAAGTCCGCGACGAGGCCGTCGACGCGGGTGTCCTGCCAGACGAGGGCGTTGTGGAGCGGGTGGCCGGTGCGGCGGTCCCACAGCACCGTGGTCTCGCGCTGGTTCGTGATCCCGACCGCGGCGAGGTCCTTCGGCGCGAGCCCCTTCGCGGAAAGCGCGTCGCGCACGACGGCTTGCGTGCTGCGCCAGATCTCCTCCGGGTCGTGCTCGACGTGCCCCGGCGCCGGATAGATCTGCGCGTGCTCGCGCTGCGCGACCGAGACCATCGCGCCGTCGCGGTCGAACACGATGAAGCGGCTGCTCGTCGTGCCCTGGTCGATCGCCCCGACGTAGGCCGGCATGAGTCCTCCCTGTTTCGGCGGAGCTTAGCGGGCGCGCGTCAGCTTTTCGAGGGCAGCACCAGGGCTGCGAAGACGAGGGCGGAGGCGAGCGCCATCGCGACCGCGGCCCCCATCACGAGGCCGTAATCGCCGGAGACGGCCCACAAGGCGCCGAAGGCGAAGGGGGCGCTCGCGCGGGCGATCATGGTCGGGGCGTTCATCATGCCCTGGATCGCGCCGTAGTCGGCGCGGCCGAAGATCTCGGCGGGGAGGACGGCGCGCACGATGGTCATGATGCCGTTCGCGGTGCCGTAGATCACGGCGAAGACCACCACGAGCCACGGCTCCGGCCGCACGAAGGGCAGGAGCGCGAAGGCCAGGACGGCGAGCCCGCAGGAGAGGACGCCGACGGCGCGCATGCTCAAGTGCCGTTCGCCGAGCGCGATCGCCATGCGCCCGCCGACCTGCGACGGCCCGACGAGGGAGAACGCCGCGACCGCGCCGGTCAGCGTCAGCCCGCGCTCGACGAGGAGCGGCACGAGGTGGATGGCGAAGCCCGTGAACAGCGCGTTGTGCAGCACCGAGACGATCACGAAGCCCCAGAAGGCCGGATGCCGCAGCACCCGCCGGGCGGTGCTCGGAGGCGTCGAGACCGGGGCCGCCGAGACGTCTGACAACGCCCGGTGAGGCTTGCCCGGAATGAAGAAGAGGTGGATCGCGCCGCTCACCGCGAGGTTGATCGCGGCGAGCGCGAGGAGCGCATGGCGCCAGCCGAGTGCCTGGATCAGCACGTGGCTCAAGGGGAAGAACACGGTGCTGGCGAGCCCGCCGACGAGGGTCATGGCGGTGATGCCGCGCCGGGCCAGCGGCCCGAGCCGGTGGGTCAGCACGGCGAAGCCCGGCTCGTAGAGGATCGCGCTCATGGAGGCGCCGAGCCCGATCCAGATGAGGACGAACGCCGGATAGCTCTCGACCCGCGACCACAGCACGAGGAGCGCGGACGAGACGAGCGAGCCCGCCGTCATGACGATGCGCCCGCGCCCCCGGTCGATCAGCCGCCCCGACGGATAGGCCGTGAGCGCCGAGGCGCCGAGGCCCAGCGAATAGGCGAGCGTCAGGGCCGGCCGCGACCAGCCGAGCTCCTTCGCCATCGGCTCGAGGAAGAGCGCGAAGGCGTAGAACACGATGCCCCAGGACACGAGCTGCGCGAGCGAGAGCGCGCCGACGAAGCCCCAGGGCATGCGGTCGGGGGAGGGAGACTGAGGGGACATCCGCAGGCCACGATACGGCATCCCGACCGCAAGGGGAGTGTGCGGCGCTTCACACATCGCGGAGGGGCGAACCCCTCTCCCGTCCGGAGACTTCTGCGAAACTCGCCTTGAGGGGTGATGTCTGATTCACTGCTGTTAGCGGGTGAATCGGAGGGCGGGATGGCGGATCGTCAGATGAGCTTGGCGGAGGCGCTCTTGGACCCTCGGATGGG
>DASVVU010000297.1:0-32248 GCA_036386395.1 Beijerinckiaceae bacterium
CCGCCCTTGATGCCGTTGTAGCCGAACTGCTTCGGGTTCTTCTTCACCCAGTCCACGAGTTCCGGGTAGGAGTTGGGCGGGCTCTTCACGAGGTCGGCGTTGTAGGCGATCGCGGTCTGCGAGTGGAACATCGGCATGACGAACCCTGAGACCTCGGCGCCGAGCGCGTTCTTCGCCGTGTCGCGGGTCGCGAGGGCGCCGGTCGGGATGTTTCCCGTGTACTTCTCCAGAAGTCCCTCCTGCACCATGGTGCCGGCGGCCTTCTGGTGGATCACCACCACGTCGAAGTCCGACTTCGCCGCGCCGCCCTTCTTCTGCGCGTCGAGCTTCTCGTAGATCTTCTGCGAGCCGCCGTCGCCGGGCCCGGTGCCGACGGCGACGACCTTCACGCCCGGATGCGACTTCTCGAACATCGGCCCGAGATAGTCCTTGACGTAGTCGACCATGTTCTGGTCGCCTGCGGTCGCGACGTTGAGGGTCTGCTGCTGCGCGGCGGCGGGCAGCGCCAGCGCCGACGCGAGCGCCGCGGCCAAGGACGTTTGAAGAAACGTTCGACGCATGATCTCCTCCCTCATTTTCTTCCTCCCTCTTCGTTGGCGCTCGGGAACAGGTGCAGCTCCGCGAGCGGCAGGCGCAGGCCGACCGGGGTGCCGGGGTCGAAACAGCGGTCGTCCGTCACCGTGAAGTGCCGGCCGCCGATCGCGACCCCGTAGCGGTAGTGTCCGCCGGGATAGGCCCGCTGCGCAATACGCCCCGGCAGCACGATGGCGCCGGGGACACGGGCGTCGGGCCGGTCGAGCTTCGCCACGTCATCGCGGAAGTAGGCCGTGACGGCCCCGAAGGGCGCGCTGCCGGCCCACATCAGCGGCGGCGCGCCCTTGACCCGGATCGCGACCCCCGACACCGCCGGGGCGACCTCGAGTTCGATCGTGTTCTCGGCTCCCATGAAGCTCGCCACGAACGGCGAGGCCGGGCGGTCGTAGACCTCCTTCGGGGGGCCGGCCTGGGCGATGCGGCCGGCGTCCATGACGACGATGCGGTCCGCCATGGTCATGGCCTCCTCGCGGTCGTGCGTGACATGGATCGCCGTGAAGCCGAGGCGGTTCTGCAGGCCCTTGATCTCGGAGCGCAGCTGCAGGCGCACCTTGGCGTCGAGGTTCGACAGGGGCTCGTCGAGAAGGAGGAGCTGCGGCTCGACCGCAAGCGCCCGCCCGAGCGCCACCCGCTGGCGCTGGCCGCCGGAGAGGTTCGTGACCCGGCGCTCCTCGAGGCCGGAGAGGTTGAGGAGCTTGAGCACCTCCCCGACCCTCCGCCGCACCTCCGCCCGCGGCACCCCCCGCAGGCGCAGGCCGTAGCCGACGTTGCCCAGCACCGTCATGTGTGGCCACAGGGCATAGGACTGGAACACCATGGCGATGTTGCGCTTCTCCGGCGGAAGGTTCGCGACGTCCCGTCCCGACAGCCGGATCGCCCCCGCGGAGGCCTTCTGGAACCCGGCGATAGTGCGCAGCAACGTGGTCTTGCCGCACCCCGACGACCCCAGGATCGCCACGAATTCCCCCGCCGCCACGGCAAGATCGATCCCATGCAGCACCGGCGCCCCGCCGTAGCCGACGTGGAGGTTCGAGACTTCGATCGCAGGAGTGTCCGCCAAGCTGCCCCCCAGCTGAGTGAGAGCATAGCGGAGCCGTGACAGGCCGCCAGCCTTAACCGGTCGGTGAATCAGAACGCCTTAGGGAGCCCGGCCTGCCGCAAAATCGCGTTCGCCGTGTGCCGGCTCGGGATGCCGACGGGCACCGCGAAGTTCCGCCCGGTGGTAGGGCTGTGCCAGATTCGTGGCTGCCTTTCCCTTGCCGGACCAAGGTGCAGCCGGCAGAACACAGCAGCTCGCGCAGGGCGCGGTCGAACTGCGGAGCCATTCAGGCGGCGACGGGTTGGGCTTCGCGCAACGCCGTGATCTGCAGGAACACCGACCGCGGGTCGACCCCGGGATGGTTGTCCGGCAGCAGGTCCAGGGTCATGGACGTGATCTTGGCCAGGAGCTCGTCGAGGGTCGGGGCGTCCGCAGCGGCCGGGATCTCGTCACAGTGCCCGCTCCAGACGGACGCCTTCTCGTCCCACACGGCGGAGATGGTGAAGATCACTGGCTTAGACATGCACTCTCACTTAACCCACGCGCTACTCCGCCGCCACCCTCAACCGGCTCTCCCGCAGCTCCCCGCTCGCCTCCAGGATCGGATACGCCACCGAGGTGATGTGGGCGTTGATGCGCTTGAGGTCGCGCAGGATATCGAGGTGGAGGGCGCTCGTCTCGATCGAGGCGATGGTGCCTTCGCGCAGGCGCCGCAGGTGGCTCTCGGTCGCGCCGCGCTCGGCGAGGCGAATGTTGTCCTTCTCGAGCACGAGCTGGCGCGCCATGCGGAGATCCCGCGTCACGAACACCGTCATGGCAAGCCGCATCTGGTCGACGACGCGGGCGTGCAGCGCCCTGATCTCGGCCCAGCCCTCGGGCGAGAAGGCGAGGTGGAGGCGGCTCTTCTTGGCGGCAAGCTCCAGGAGGGACTTGTCGATGATGTCGCCGATGTGCTCGAGGTTCGTGGTGAACAGGATGAGGTCGAAGGCGCGCCGGCTGTCCTCCTCGGAGAGGGGATTGCGGGTGAGCCGCGTGAGATAGAGCTTGATCTCCTCCTGCAGGCGGTCGACCGGGTCGTCGAGGCCCTTGACCGCCTGGCGGCGCCGGTCGCCGTCCTCGCCGAAGGCGAGGATGACCTCGCGCAGCATGATCTCGACCATGTCGGCGAGGCGCATGACCTCCCGGGCCGCGCTGCCGAGCGCGATCGAGGGCCGGTCGAGGAGGCCGTCGTCGAGGTGCTCGATGGTCGGCTCTCCCGGCGCCTTCTGGTCCGGGATGAGGCGTTCGAGCCAGCGCGCCGCGAAGCCGGTGAGCGGCAAGAAGATGAGCGCGAGGGCGAGATTGAAGAGGGTGTGGAAGTCCGCAATCTGCCGGGCCGGATCGGCTTCGAGCCGCGCCATGCCGCGGGCCGCAAGGCCGAGGAACAGGAGCGCGATGAGCGCGCCGACGAGCCGGAACAGGAAGTTGCCGAACAGGACGCGCTTTGCGGGGGCGGGCGCCTTGAGCGACAGCCCGATCGGGATGAGCCCGGAGCCGATGTTGGCGCCAAGCACGAGGGCTATCCCGAGCGCGGGCGAGAGCACCGCAGAAGCGGCGAGCGAGATCACGAGCAGCACCATGGCGACGCTCGAATGGAACAGCCAGGTGAGGAGCGTGCCCACGATCACGGCGAGGACCGGATCGTCGGCAAGGCGCTGGAGCACGAGAGCCAGCACCTCGCTGCCGCGCAGCTCCTGGCTCGCCGCCACCACCATGCCGAGCGACAGGATCATCAGGGCAAGCCCGATGACGATGCGCCCGGCCTGCTGCACGGTGGCGTTCTCGAAGGCCATGAAGGCGATGACGCCGCCGATCAGCAGCACCGGCACGAGGGCCGAGAGGTTGAACGACAGCGCCTGGACGACGAGGGTCGAGCCCACGTCCGCGCCGAGCATCACGGCGAGCGCCGCCGCAAGGGTGATGAGCCCGCGCTCCGCGAATGACACGACGATGAGGCCGGTGGCCGAGGAGCTCTGCACCGCGCTCGCGACGCCGATGCCCGTGAGGCAGGCCTTGAGCGGGCTCGCGGTCGCCTGCGCGACGGCGCGGCGGAAGCGCTCGCCGAAGGCGCGCAGCACGCCGGTCCGCACCATCCTGGTCGCCCACAGGAGCAGCGCGATGCCTCCGAGGAGGTTCAAGAGAACGGTGTGGCCGGCCACTGTCGGGATATGCCTCGCGGGTGCCTCTCGGGCGGGTGGTCCAAGGAGCCACTCTGCATCCGCAGGCCGGCAGCCTCAAGGAAATCGGTTGCAATTCTGCGGCTTTTTGTGTGTTTTCCTTACCTCAGAGCATCCCTGCCTTGGCGAGATAGCATCTGAGGTTGGCGTATCCCATCCGGGCGTAGGTCAGGGGATGGGCCTTCTCGGGGTCCTGCTCGGCCTCGACAACGGCCCAGCCGGTGTAGCCTGAAAGCTCGCGCAACACGGCGGGGTAATCGACGCAGCCGTCGCCCGGCACCGTGAACACCCCGGCGATCACCGCGTCGAGAAAGGACATTCGCTCAGCCTTCGCGCGGGCCATCACGGCAGGGCGCACGTCCTTGGCGTGGAAGTGCCCGATGCGGGCGCGGTGCCGGCGGGCGAGGACTGCGGGGTCGGCCCCGGCGAAGGTCGCGTGGCCGGTATCGAGGAGGAGGCGCACGGACGGGCCGGTTGCCGCCATGAAGGCGTCGATGTCGGCCTCGGACTGCACCACCGTGCCCATGTGGTGGTGGTAGACGAGGGAGAGGCCCTCGGCCGCGATGGCGTCGCCGACGGCGGTGATCCGGCGGCCGAACTCTTCCCACTCGTCATTGCGCAGCGTCGGCCGCTCGTCGAGGGGCTTTGTGCGGTTGCCGTGGATGGCGCCAGAAGTCTCGGCGAGGATCAGCACCTTGCAGCCCATGGCCTTGAGGAGGTCGAGGTGCGGCCGCATCGCCCTCATCTCCTCTTCCGGGGAGCGACGCAGAAGCTCGGCCGAGTACCAGCCTGAGACGAGGTCGAGGCCGAAGCGCTCGATCACGGCCTTCAGGGCCGCGGGTTCCCGTGGGAACTTGTGGCCGAGCTCCATCCCCTCGAACCCGGCCTCACGGGCTTCGGCGAGGCAGGTCTCCAGCGGCGTCGCGCCGCCGAGCGAGCGCAGGTCGTCGTTCGACCATCCGATCGGGTTCGCGCCGATGCGGACGGTCACGGCTCCTTCCCTCCCCCTTGCGGGGAGGGCCGACTCGGGCGCAGCCCGGGGGTCGTCGGCATAAAGCGCTGCGTCGACGATGGGTGCGCTGCATCAGCCGCAGGGCCAAGGCCGGGCACACTGCGCTCCGGCCCCACGACCCCCACCCCGCTCGACCTTCGGCCGAGTCGGCCCTCCCCGCAAGGGGGAGGGAAATTCGCATCTCGCCTCACTCCGCTAATCTCCCAGCCTTTGCCCCTTGAGCGCCGCCTCGTAGTCCGCCCGCGCGGCGCGCACCTCGGGACGGTCGGAGACCTCGGGCACCGCCACGTCCCACCAGTGGCCGCCGGCCTGGGTCACCGCGCGCGGGTCGGTGTCGATGACGACGACGCTCGTGCGCTCCGCCGTGCGGGCGCGGCGGAGCGCATCTTCGAGCTCGGCCAGTCCCGACACCTTCTCGGCGAGCGCGCCAAGGCTCCGGGCATGGGCCGCGAAGTCGATCTGCGGCAACGCCTCGTGGCGGGCGTCTTCCAGAAGGTTGTTGAAGCTTTCCGAGCCCGTGGCGCGCTGGAGGCGGTCGATGCAGCCGAAGCCGCGGTTGTCGAGCACCACGACGGTCAGGCGTAGTCCCAGCATGACCGAGGTTGCGATCTCGGAGTTCATCATCAGGTACGAGCCGTCGCCGACCATGACGATCACCTCGCGGTCGGGCCGCGCCATCTTGACCCCGAGGCCCCCCGCGATCTCGTAGCCCATGCAGGAGTAGCCGTACTCGAGGTGGTAGCCGCCGGGCTCGGCTGCCCGCCAGAGCTTGTGCAACTCGCCCGGCAGGCCGCCGGCGGCGCAGACGACGATGTCCGACGGCGCGCCGGCGCGCTGCGCGGCGCCGATCACCTGCGCGTCGGAGGGGAGCGCGTTCGCGGCCGCTGTCGCGGCCGAAGCTGTCGGCGGGGCGGTTGCGGCCGCCGCGGCATCCTCCCAGCGCGCCTTCTCGGCGGCGGCGCGGGAGCACCACTCCTCCGGGGCGCGCCGCCCGGCGAGCGCCGCGGACAGGCGCTCGAGGCCGACCTTGGCGTCGCAGACGAGGGGCAGTGCGGCGTGCTTTGCGGCATCGAACGGCTGCACGTTGAGGCCAATGATTTTCCGCGCCGGGTTGCGGAACAGGGCCCAGGAGCCGGTGGAAAAATCCTGGAGGCGGGTGCCGACGGCGAGCACCGCGCCGGCCTCCTGCGCGAGCGCGTTCGCGGCGCTCGTGCCGGTGACGCCGATACTCCCTAAGTTCAGCGGATGGTCGTGCGGGAGCGCGCTCTTGCCGGCCTGGGTCTCGGCCACGGGAATCCCATGCGCCTCCGCGAATTCCCTCAGCGCTTCCGCCGCATCGGAATAATGCACGCCGCCGCCGGCGACGATGAGCGGCTTCCTGGCCCGGGCGAGGAGGGCCGCCGCCTCGACGAGCTCGCGCTCGTCCGGGCGCGGGCGGCGCAGACGCCAGACCCGCTCGGCGAAGAAGCCGTCGGGATAGTCGAAGGCCTCCGCCTGCACGTCCTGGCACAGCGCCAGCGTCACCGGCCCGCACTCGGCCGGGTCGGTCAGCACGGAAAGCGCGCGGGGGAGGGCCGAGAGGATCTGCTCGGGGCGCGTGATGCGGTCGAAATAGCGCGACACCGGTCGGAAGCAGTCGTTCGCCGAGACCGCGCCATCGCCGAAGTCTTCGACCTGCTGCAGCACCGGGTCGGGGCGGCGGCTGGCGAAGACGTCGCCCGGGAGGAGCAGCACGGGGAGGCGGTTGACGTGCGCGACCGCGGCGGCCGTCACCATGTTGGTGGCGCCGGGGCCGATCGAGGTGGTGCAGGCCATCATGCGGCGGCGGCGGCTCGCCTTGGCAAAGGCGATGGCGGCGTGCGCCATCGCCTGCTCGTTGTGGGCGCGGTAGGTCGGCAGCCGGTCGCGCACGCCCCATAGGGCCTCGCCGAGCGCCGCCACGTTGCCGTGCCCGAAGATCGCCCAGACCCCGGCGAAGAGCGGCTCGATACAGCCCTCGTACTCGGTCCGTTGCGCCGCAAGATGGCGTACGAGCGCCTGGGCCATGGTGAGGCGGGTCATGTCGGCGGGTCCCCTCGATCGTCGCCGCTCAATGCCCCGCTCTAACGGCTTCCTCGACGATGTCGAGGGCCTGCATCATCTCGGCTTCCGTCACGACGAGGGGCGGCGTCAGGGTCAGGACGTTGCCCATGGTGGTCTTGAACGAGAGGCTCCGGTCGAGGGCGCGGTAGAGCACCGCCTCGGCGAGGTCGTCGTCGGGCTCCTTCGTGGCGCGATCCTTCACGAGCTCGATGCCGAGCACGAGGCCGCGCCCACGCACGTCGCCGACGGCGGACAGGCGCTCCTTCATGTCGAGCATCCGCGCCATGGCGGCGGCGCCGACACGTGCGGCGTTGTTGACGAGGTCCCCGTCCTCGATGATGCGGATGGTGGTGAGCGCGGCGCGGGCCGTGACCGGATTCTTCTCGTGGGTGTAGTGGCCGAAGGCCCAGGCGCCGGCGACGTCGAGATCGGAGCGGGCGACGACCGCGGCGATCGGCAGGATGCCGCCGCCGAGCGCCTTGCCGAGGACGAGGATGTCGGGGGCGACGCCGTCGTGCTGGCACGCGAACATTTTTCCCGTCTTTCCGAGCCCGGTCGGAATCTCGTCGAAGATCAGGAGCGTGCCCTGCCGGTCGCAGATCTCGCGCACGCGGGGCCAGAAGCCGGGCGGCGCGACGTAAGGCACGGCGCGGGTCGGCTCGGCGACGAGGGCCGCCACGTCCGAGTCGTGCGACAGCACGTAGTCGATCATGCGGGCACAGGCGTCGGCGCTGGCTTCTGCCGTGTCGTGGCCATAGGGGCAGCGGTAGCCGCCGAAGGGGGCGACGTGGAGCGCGCCGGCGACGAGGGGCGCGGCGGGCCCGGAGCGGAACAGCATCTCGCCCGAGAGCGCCGCCGCGCCGGTGCCGGCGCCGTGGAAGGCGTCCCAGAACGACAGGGTCTTGAAGCGCCCGGTGGCGGCGCGGGCGATCTTGACCGCGACCTCGACGGCGTCCGAGCCGCCGGTCGTGAACAGCACCTTCGAGAGGCCGCCCGGCGCGATCTGCGCGAGCTTTTCGGCCAGCTCGACCGCGGGCTCGCAGGCATAGCGCCGGGGCGCGAAGGGGAGAGAATCCATCTGCGCCGCGATCGCCGCCTTCAGCCGCGGATGGCCGTAGCCGACGTGGTGGACGTTGTTGCCGTGGAAATCCATGTACCGGCGTCCGGCCGTGTCCTCGATCCAGATGCCCTCCGCTTTCGCGATCGCGTTGAGGCACGGCGTCGAGACGGACTGGTGCAGGAACGTCTTCGCGTCCCGCTCGACGAGGGCCCGCCCGGCCGGATCGAGCGCCCGCGCCTGCCACGCCGCGCGCCGGTCCGTGAGATTGGTGTCCCCCTCCGACTGGGCAACGGAAAGCGAGGCGAGCTCCACGCCTACCGTCTCCGCCACGCCTGCAGCCGCTCGAATACCAGGCGGTCGAGGAGGAGGTGGAGGAGGCGGGCCGCGATGGCGGTCGCCATGATGACGGTCGCCATGGCGGCGGCGGCCGCGACCGTGCCCGATTCGTCCATATGCACGATCGCGATCGAGGCGAGCTTGGTGTTGGCGCCGTAGAGGAAGATCACGGACGACACCGTCGTGAGCGCGTTGACGAACATGTAGACGGCGATGTCGAGGATCGCCGGCATGCAGATCGGCACCGTGACCCGGGAGAAGGTGCGCCAGAACGGCACCTTGAGGGAGGCCGACACCGCCTCGAACTCGGCGTCGATCTGCTTCAGCGCCGTCGTCGCGGTGATGTGCGCGACGGTGTAGAAATGCGCGATGGTGTTGACGACGAGCACGGTCAGCGTGCCGTAGAGGACGTTGAGTGGGTTCCAGGGCGCGTTGAAGAAGAACACGTAGCCGAGGCCGAGCACGAGGCCCGGCACCGCCATCGGCAGCATGGCGAGGAACTGGGCGAAGCCCCGGCCGAAGGGGAACACCTTCAGTTTCTCGATCAGGTAGGCGCCGGTGAAGACGACCGCCGTGCCGATCACCGCGGCGAGGGCCGCCATCTTGAGGGAGTTGAAGTAGGAGCCCCAGCCGGTCGGCTCGGCGTTCTCGAAGATGTAGTTCTTCAGCGTCAAGGAGAGGTTGTAGGGCCAGTAGGTGATGAAGGAGGCCCACACGGCCATGCCGTAGGTCGCGACGATGAGGCCGCCGACGATGGTGGCGTAGATCAGGAAGGCGAGGTCGCGGGCGGGGGCAGGCTTTGGCTCGTAGGGCACGGCACGCGACGACAGCAGCGCCACTTGCTTGCGTTGCACGAGCCGGTCGACGGCGAAGGCGAGCACCGCCGGGACCAGCAGGATCATGCCGACGACCGCGCCCATCGGAAAGTTCTGCTGCCCGACGACCTGCTTGTAGGCGTCGGTGGCGAGGACGTTGAACTGTCCGCCGATCACCTTCGGAATGCCGAAGTCGGTGACCACGAGGGTGAACACCACGAAGGCCGCGCTGATGATGCCGTAGCGAGCCCCCGGCAGGGTGATGGTCCGGAACACCCTTTGAGGCGTCGTGTCCAGCGCCGCCGCCGCCTCGTAGAGCCGCCCGTCGGAGAGGGAGAGGGCGGTGACGAGGATCAGGAGCGCGTGCGGGAAGCAGTACAGCACCTCGGCGATCACGATGCCGATCGGGCCGTAGACCGAGGCACCCATGAGGGCCCATTTGAGGAAGCCCTGGTTGCCGAAGATGTAAAGGAGCGAGAGCGCCGAGAGGAGCGAGGGCGCGAAGATCGGCAGGAGGGCCGCGGCGTAGAAGAAGCTCTTCGCCGGCATGAGGGTCCGCGTCAGCGCGTAGGCGTAGGCGAAGGCGAGGGGCACCACGATGCAGGTCGTGAGCGCCGCGACCGCGATGCTGTTGAAGAGCGATGCGAAGAGGGTCGGGGTCGAGAAGTAGATCGCGAAGTTGCGAAGCCCGACGAAGCCGCCGTTCGAATCCTGGACGCTCTTCGAGAGCAGGACCCACAGGGGCAGGGCGATGATGACGACGAGGATAAGGCCAAGGAGCCCAATCAGGACCGTCGCGACCTGCCGCTCGCCAATCCGCGGCGGCAGTCTCGCCTCGGCTTGCGGCACGGTGCGGAGCGCGACCTCGGACATGGGGCTCAGGCCTGTTGGCCCGGCACGCCGGGCGGCGGCGCGAAGACGCGCAGGGCCTCGGGCGGCAGCGCGATCAGGAGGCGGCGCCCTTCCGCGACGTCGAGGTCGCGCATGAGATTCGCCGAGAAGTCGGCGACGAGGGGGCCGGCCGTCTCGACCTCGGGCTTGAGCCGCGCCCGGCAGAAGGGGCCGAGGAACTCGAGGTTCTCGACCTCGACCCGCACGGCGTTGAGGTCCCCCGGCATCACCCCGCGCACGCGGATTTCCTCGGGCCTGAGGCCCAGCCGCACGAGGGTGCCGGTGGGCAGGCCGCGGTCGTCGCGGCAGACGAGATCGAGGGCGCCGGTGCGCAGCGCCTTCGGGCCGGCGACGACGGCGTCGAGGAAGCTCATGGCGCCGACGAAGTCGGCCACGAAGGCGCTCGCCGGGGCGCGGTAGATCTCGGCCGGGGTGCCGACCTGCTCGATCACGCCGTGGTTCATGACCACGATGCGGTCCGCCATGGCGAGCGCCTCCTCCTGGTCGTGCGTCACCATCACGGTCGTGACGCCGAGGCGCTTCTGGAGGGCGCGGATCTCCTCGCGTAGGCGCACCCGGACCTTAGCGTCGAGGGCCGAGAGCGGCTCGTCGAGGAGGAGGAGGTTCGGCGCCGTCGCGAGCGCGCGGGCGAGCGCCACGCGCTGCTGCTGCCCGCCGGAGAGCTGCACCGGATGCTTTTTATGCTGCTCGGGCAGGCCGACGAGGGCAAGGAGCTCGTCGACCCGGCGCCTGATCTCGGCCGCCCCCTTGCGCCGGTTGACGAGGCCGTAGCCGACGTTCTGCGCCACCGTCAGGTTCGGGAACAGGGCGTAGGACTGGAACACGATGCCGAAGTCGCGCGCCGCCGGCGGCGCCCGCGACACGTCGCGCCCGGCGATCTCGATTACGCCCTCCTCCTGCGGGTCGAGGCCGGCGATGGCGCGAAGCAGCGTGGTCTTGCCGCAGCCGGAGGGCCCGAGGAAGCACACGAATTCCCCGCGCCTGACCTCGAGGTCGATGCCCTTCAACGCCGTGAAGGCGCCGAAGCGCTTCGACAGGCCCTCGATGCGCAGGAAGGGAGGCTCGGTCATGCGGGACGGCAGTACACGCTGCCCCGTGGCCGGAGGCAAGGCCTCTTTTGGCGCCGTCCCTGCCCTCGAATCAGGCGGGCCACGGCAAGGAGTAGGTCCGCACGTCGGTGAAGCTCTTCATGGCCTCGGCGACACCTTCCTTGTAGCCGAGCCCTGAGTCCTTGATGCCGCCGAAGGGCGACATCTCGATGCGGTAGCCGGGGACTTCCCAGACGTTGACGGTGCCGACCTCGAGCCCGGCGACGAAGCGGGTGACGTAGTCGAGGCGGTCGGTGCAGACGCCGGACGAGAGGCCGTAGGCCGTCGAGTTCGAGATGCGGATGACGGCGTCGACGTCGTCCGGGCAGCGCAGGATCGGGATCACGGGGCCGAAGGTCTCCTCGCGCACGAGCTCGCAGTCGTGCGGCACCCGGTCGACGACGGTCGGGGGGAACAGCGCGCCCTCGCGACGGTCGCCGTGGAGGAGCTCGGCGCCTTTCGCGACCGCGTCGTTGACGCGGGCCTCGAACAGGGCGGCCGAGCGCTCGTTGATGACCGTGCCGACGTCGGTCGAAGGATCCATCGGGTCCCCGGCCTTGAGCTTCTTCGCCTTCTCCAGCACCTTCCCGGCGAACGCGTCGGCGACGCTCTCGACCACGAGGATGCGCTTCACCGCCGTGCAGCGCTGGCCCGAGTTCTTGGTTGCGCCCTGGACCGCGAGCTCGGCCGCGCGGTCGAGGTCGGCGTCCTCCATGACGATGAGCGGGTCGTTGCCGCCGAGCTCGAGCACGAGGCGCTTGTAGCCCGCCGTCGCGGCGATGTGCTTGCCGACGCGGACCGACCCCGTGAAGGTGACGAGGTCGGCGTCCGGGTCCGTGATCATGGCGTCGCCCATGGTCGAGGGATTGCCGGTGACGACGGACAGCATCTCGGGCGGCAGCCCCACCTCGTAGAGCACGTCGGCAAGCGCGAGCGCGGTGAGCGGCGTGAGCTCGGTCGGTTTCAGCACCACGCGGTTGTTGGTGGCGATCGCCGGAGCGAGCTTGTGGCTCACCATGTTGAGCGGATGGTTGAACGGCGTGATGGCCGAGATGACCCCGAGAAGCGGCAGGCGCGTGGTGTAGATCTTGCGGCTCTTGCCGTTCGGGCTGATGTCGCAGGAGAAGATCTCGCCGTCGTCCTTGATGGTGAGCTGCGCCGCGAACGACCACACGTCGTAGGCGCGGCTTGCCTCGTAGAGCGAGTCCTTCCAGCACAGCCCGGACTCGGCGGTGATGAGGCGCGCGAAGTCCTCCTTGCGGTCGCGCAGGGTCTCGGCGGTCCTCTGCAGGATCTGCTGGCGCTCGTAGCGCGTGAGCTTGGGCTTGAACGCCTTCGCCTTGGCGAAGGCGTCGCGGACGTGCTCGGGCCGCGCCGCCGGCACGGTGCCGACGACCTCGTTGGTGTAGGGGTTGAAGACCTCGACGACCTGATCCGTCTCGACGCGCGCGCCTGCGACGCGCATCGCCTCGCGGCGGACCGGCGGCTTCACGGCGATGTTCATGGCATGACCCGGTTGAGAGCGACGTCGAAGACGTCGAAGTTGCGCAAGAGGTGCCCGGGCGGGATCTCGACCTTGCGGTTCGCGATCATCGGCACGGTCTCCTCCGTGAGGCCGCCGTGCGAGCGCAGGGGCTCGGTCAGTCCCGAGAGATCGTGCCGCTCGGGCGCGGTGCCGAGCACCTTGTGGCGGGTCGAGATCACGACGACATCGCCGATGCGATCCGGAGGCAGCTCGAAGCGGCGGCACGCCTCCTCGCGGCCGATCGCGACCTCGACGCCGTCGAGGGCCGCAAGCTTCGCGATCATGGCGGCGCGGTCGGCGCCGTCGGGCAGGTACACGGTCGCAAACGAGCCGAGCGCCCCGTGGTGGACGACGTAGGGGTCGGTGATCGGCAGGATGACGCGAGCGGCGCCTTTGCCGAGCCAATCGTCGAAGAGCGTCTGCAGGTAGATCACGCCCGGCGAGCCGTCGGCGAGGTGCTTGTCGTTCATGCCGTGGTCGGCGGTCAGCACCAGCACGCAGCCGAGGGCGTCGAGCTCGCCGACGTAACGGTCCACCATGGCGTAGAAGGCGTTGGCGAAGTCCGAGCCCGGCGCCGCCTTGTGCTGCACGTAGTCCGTGGTCGAGAGGTACATCACGTCCGGGCGGAAGCCCTTGAGCAGCTTCACCCCGGCCGCGAACACGAATTCGGAGAGCTCGGCCGAGTACACGTCGGGCAGGGGCATGCCGACGAACGCGAGGACGTTGCCGATGCCGTTCTCGGCGAGGTCCGCCTTGTCGGCCTTCTCGGACGAGAACGCGATCGCGCGGCCGCTCCCCATGTCGAGGCCGTAGCCGAGGAGCGTGCGCAGCTTGTCCTTCGCGGTCACGACCGTGACCTTGGCGCCGGCGTCGTGGAACGCCTTCATGATGGTGCCGGCGCGCATGAAGCGCGCGTCGTTCATCATCACCTCCTGGCCGGAGCCGGGATCATAGAAAAAATTGCCGGCGATGCCGTGCACGGCCGGCGGGCGGCCGGTGATGATCGAGATGTTGTTGGGGTTGGTGAAGCTCGGGATGACCGAGCACGCCAGGAGGTTCGCGCCGGTGCGCATGAGCCGGTCGAGGTTCGGGGCGAGCCCCGCCTCGATCGCGCGCTCGATGTAGCCGGGCTCCGAGCCGTCGATGCAGACGACGACCGTCGGCGTCGTCGGGAAGCGGTAGCGGCGTCCGTTCGCCTCGACCGTCGCCCCGATCCTGCTCTGGACGTTCATGGCAAGCTCCTCAGGCCGCCTTCGCCGGCGCGAGATCGACCTTCATCTCCGCCAACGTGTCGCGCACGGCGTCGAGCGCCCCGCGCATGTCCTTGGGGTAGAGCCGGCCGATGCAGCCGATGCGGAACGAGTCCGCGACCGTGAGCTTGCCCGGATAGATCACGTAGCCGCGCTCCTTCAGGCCGTCGTAGAAGCGCTGGAACACGAAGAGCGGGTGGCTGGGCATGTGGAAAGTCACGATGATCGGCGCCTGGATCTCGGACGGCAGCAGGGTCGTGAAGCCTAGCGCCCGCATGCCGTCGATCAGGACGCGGCAGTTCTCGGTGTAGCGTCCGCCCCGCCCCGCGACCCCGCCTTCGGCGAAGAACTCCTCCAGCGCCTTGTGGAAGGCAACGATGACGTGGATCGGCGGCGTGAAGCGGTACTGGCCGGTCTTCTCGATGGCGCGATGCTGGTCGAAGAGGTCGAGGACGAGGGTGGTGGCGTTGCCCTCGGTCTCGGCGAGGGCCTCCCTGCGGGCGAGTACGAAGCCGAGCCCCGGCACGCCCTCGATGCACTTGTTGGACGAGGCCGCGACGGCGTCGAACGGCGTCTCGCGGGCGTCGAGGGGCAGCGCCCCGAAGGCGCTCATGGCGTCGACGAGGAGGCGCCGGCCGTGCCGCGCCGCGATCTGCGCGATTTCCCGGATCGGGTTAAGGATGCCACTCGTCGTCTCGCAATACACGGCGAAGACGTGGGTGATGCTTTTCGAACGCCTGAGGATTCTTTCCACTTCGGCGAGGTCCGGCAGCGTATCCTCCGCGGTCTCGTGCACCACGGTCTTTCGGCCGGCGATGTCGAGGATGCGCTTCGCGCGGTGGCCATAGGCGCCGTTGATCAGCACCAGCACCTTGCCCCCGCGCGGCACGAAGGTCGTCAGCATCGCCTCGACCGCGAAGGTGCCCGAGCCCTGCATGGGCACGGTCACGAAGGAGTCCTCGCCGTGGATGATGCGCGGCAGGCCCTCTAACACTGCCTTGTTGATGCCGATGAAGGCCGCGTCGCGCGAGCCCCAATCGTGCACCATGGCCTCCTTCACGGACTTCGCCGTGGTGAGCGGCCCCGGCGTCAGGAGGAGCGGATCGCCGGTCTCGGAGGCGGCGGTGGCGGGCATGGCGGCTCCCGGAGGTTCGTTGAGGCTCGGCAACCTAGCTCTCCCCTGTCTTGCGGTCCATCACGGCAGGCGGATGAGGACGACGCCGGCGACGATCAGCACCGCGGCGACGACGCGGGCCGGAACGAGCGGCTCCTTGAGAAAGACCACCGCGATGAGCGAGGCCCACAGCACGCTCGTCTCGCGCAGGGCCGCGACGAGGGCGATGGGCGCGACCGTCATGGCCCAGATCGCGATCCAGTAGGCGCCGAGCGACATGGCGCCGCCGGCGAGGCCGCGGCCGAGGAACTGGCGCATGGGCGCCATGCCGGACAAGCCCCGCATCCACAGGGCGACGAGGACGAGGGGGATGCCGTCGATGACGAAGAGCGCCGCCGAATAGGCGTGCGGGTCGCCGGCGATGCGGGCCCCGATGCCGTCGACGAGGGTATAGGCGCAGACGATCCCGGCGGTGAGGAGCGCAAAGCCGACGGCCTTGGGGTCGAAGGCCGTCTGCCGGCGCCGGCCCAGGAAGGCGATCAGGATGATGCCGCAGCCGAGCACGGCGATGCCGAGCGCCGGCTTGAAGCCGATCGGCTCGTGCAGCCAGCCGACCGCGAGCGCCGCGGTCATGAGCGGCGCGCCGCCGCGGGCGATCGGGTAGATCTGCCCCATGTCGGCCCGCCGGTAGGCCTCGGTCAGTGCGAAGTAGTAGCCGAGGTGGATCACGACCGAGGCGATGAGCCAGGGAAAGGCCTCCGCGCGAGGGAAGCCGAAGGCGATGAGCAGCGGCACGCCCGCAAGTCCGCCGGCGCCGGTGATCAGCGTCATAGCCAGGAACGGCTCGAGCTTCACCTTGAGGAAGGAGTTCCAGCCGGCATGCAGCGCCGCGGCAGTGAGCACGGCGAGGAAGACGCCGGGCGACATGGCGGTGGGGGCTTCCATCGCGGCGGTCTAGCCGACGTCGCCACAAAAGACCACGAAAACCCACAATCAGCGGGTCGCGGCGACGATGGCCTGTACTCCTCGCCGCTCGAGCGATTCCGCCATCATGGCGGGCGGGTCGCGGTCGACGATGAGGGCGGTCGCGCGCTCGGCCTCGGCGATGCGGATCGGGGTCAGGCGCCCGAACTTGGTGTGATCGACGAGGATGTAGGCGCGGCTCGCCGCGAGGATCATGCGCGAGCGCTGCTCGGCGGCGGCGAGCGTGTAGTCGGTGACGTCGCCGCCGTGCGACAGGCCGCCGACGCCGACGAAGGCGACGTCGATGCGGAAGCGGTCGAGGGCCGCGATCGCGTCGACCCCGACCGTCGCCTCCTCGGTCGCGTCGATCTCGCCGCCGAGCATGTGGACGCGGGCGCCGGCGACGCGGCACAGGAGCTGCGCGTTGGCGAGCGCGTTGGTGCAGACCGTGAGGTTGCGCTTGTCGGCGAGCGCGCGGGCGACCTCGAGGGCAGTGGTGCCGGAATCGAGCAGCACCACCATGCCGTCCTCGACGAGGGCCGCCGCCGCCCGCCCGATCGCGGCCTTGCCCTCGGCGTTCTCCTGCGAGCGCTGGTCGAACGCCGCCTCCACGGCCTGACGCCGCGCCGCGCCCCCGTGCACCACGTCGACGCGGCCCCTGTCGGCGAGCGCCTTGAGGTCGCGGCGGATGGTCTCGCGCGAGACCCCGAACGCCGTCGCCAGCTCCTCGACGCTGACCGTCCCGGTCCGGGCGATGCGCTTCAGGATCTCGTCGTGGCGGCGGGCGGCGATGGGGCGGGCCATGGCGCTACTCTGCGAAGCGCCGCCCGCGCTGGCAAGACCGGAGGTCTGGCTGTGATTTTTGCGGGAAATTGCGCGGGCCGCGAAGTCCGTCTACGACTTGGAGCAACCGCGTCAGCAAGCGGACCAGGGGGCCATCGTGACGACAGAGCCGGCAATCCGCCTGACGAGCGCGGAGGACGCGCGCCGCTTCGTCGAGGAGGGCGTGCACCCTTACGTGAAGGTCGGCGTGACGGACGTCGACGGCATCCTGCGCGGCAAGTACCTGGCGAAAGAGAAGTTCTTCTCGGCCCTGGAGAAGGGCTTCGGGTTCTGCGACGTGATCGTCGGCTGGGACTCGAACGACCAGCTCTACGACAACGTGACCTACACAGGCTGGCACACGGCCTATCCGGACGCGCCGGTGCGCATCCTGCCCGAGACCGGCCGGGTCATGCCGTTCGAGAACGGCACGCCGTTCTTCCTCTGCGAGCTCGCCGAAGAAGCGGAGAAGATCTGCCCGCGCGGGGTCCTGCGGCGCGTCCTCGCCAAGGCCGCCGACATGGGCTTCTCGGCGGCGGGCGCCGTCGAGTACGAGTTCTTCCTCTTCGACGAGACGCCGGAATCGATCAGAGCCAAGGGCTACCGCGATCTCAAGCCCATGACGCCGGGCTTCTTCGGCTACTCGGTGCTGCGCTCGTCCGTCCACGCCGAGTTCTACCGTGACCTCCTCGACACCTGCCGGACCATGGACATGGCGATCGAGGGCCTGCACACCGAGACCGGCCCCGGCGTGCTCGAAGCCGCGATCGGCGTCGACGAGGCGCTGTGCGCCGCCGACAAGGCCGTGCTGTTCAAGACCTTCGTCAAGGTGCTCGCCCAGCGCCGCGGGCTGATGGCGACCTTCATGGCGAAGTGGTCGCGGGACTGGCCCGGCCAGAGCGGCCACATCCACCTCTCGCTCAAGGACCGGGCCGGCAAGCCCGTCTTCCACGACGCCTCGGCCGAGCGCGGCATGAGCCAAACCATGCGCCACTTCATCGGCGGCCAGCAGAAGCTCATGCCCGAGCTCCTCGCCATGGTGGCCTCGACGGTGAACTCCTATTCGCGCCTCATCCCCGGCTTCTGGGCCCCGACCTCCGCGACCTGGGGCATCGAGAACCGCACCACGGCGCTGCGCGCGATTCCCGGCAGCCCCTCGGCCCAGCGGGTCGAGTACCGCATCGCCGCCGCCGACGCGAACCCGTACATCGCGATGGCCGCCGCGCTCGCGAGCGGCCTGTGGGGCATCGAGAACGCGGTCGAGCCCGAGGCGCCCGTCGCCGGCAACGCCTACGAGGCGCTGCCTCCCCCCGGCCTCGACCTCCCGCGCACCCTGTGGGAGGCGGCGCAGCGGCTGAAGGAATCGGCCACCGCCCGGGCGCTGTTCGGGAACGAGTTCGTCGACCACTTCGCGGCGACGCGGGAGTGGGAGGAGCGCGAGTTCCGCAAGCACATCACCGATTGGGAACTCGCCCGCTACTTCGAGATCATTTGAGGCTTTTGCCTATGACGAGCCCCATGCGGGCGGCTTCGAGCCGCGCCGAGATTCAGCGGACGGTGACGCCGGTCGACGGCTCGGTCTACGTCGAGCGCCCGCTCGCGAGCCCCGACGAGGTCGCCCGCGCGGTCGAGCGGGCGCGGGCCGCGCAAGCGGCGTGGCGCCGGCGCAGCGTCGAGGAGCGCGCCGCGCTGTTGAGCGCCTTCGTCGACGCCTTCGTGGCCGGGCGAGACGAGATCGCGCAAGAAATCACTTGGCAGATGGGGCGGCCGGTCCGCTACACGCCGGGCGAGGTGCGCGGCTTCGAGGAGCGTGCGCGTCACATGATCGCCATCGCGCCGCAGGCGCTGGCCGATCTCGAGCCCGAGCCCAAAGAGGGCTTCCGCCGATTCATCCGGCGCGAGCCCGTGGGCGTCGTCCTCGTGATCGCGCCGTGGAACTACCCGTATCTCACCGCCGTCAACGCGGTCGTGCCGGCCCTGATGGCCGGCAACGCCGTTGTCCTCAAGCACTCGCACCAGACGCCGCTCTGCGCCGAGCGGATGGCCGAGGCCGCGAAGGCCGCCGGCCTGCCCGACGGGCTCCTTCAGGCCGTGCACATGTCGCAGGCGACGACGGCGGAGGCGATCCGCCGCCTCGGGATCGACCACGTCGCCTTCACGGGCTCGGTCTCCGGCGGCGCGGCGGTCGAGGGCGCGGCGGCGGGGCGCTTCATCGGCGTCGGCCTCGAGCTCGGCGGCAAGGACCCGGCCTACGTCCGCCCCGACGCCGACCTCGCCTTCGCGGTCGAGAACCTCGTCGACGGCGCCTTCTTCAACTCCGGCCAGTCCTGCTGCGGCATCGAGCGCATCTACGTCCACGAGCGCCTCTACGACGATTTTTTGGAGCGCGCCGCGGCGCTGACCCGCGCATATGTGCTCGGAGACCCGACCGACCTGGACACGACGCTCGGCCCCATGGTGCGCACTTCCGCGGCCGAGTTCGTCCGCGGGCAGGTCGCCGAGGCGATCGCCCAAGGCGCCCGCCCCCTCGTCGACGAGAGCGCCTTCGAGCGCAGCCGCCCCGGCACGCCGTACCTCGCGCCGCAGATCCTCGCGAACGTCGACCATTCCATGCGGGTGATGCGGGAAGAAACCTTCGGGCCGGTCGTCGGCATCATGAAGGTTTCTTCCGACGAGGAGGCCGTCCGGCTCATGAACGACAGCGAGTACGGCCTCACCGCCTCGATCTGGACGAGCGACCCAGAGGCCGCAGTGGCGATCGGCGGCGAGATCGCCACCGGCACCGTGTTCATGAACCGCTGCGACTACCTCGACCCGGCGCTCGCCTGGACCGGCGTCAAGAACAGCGGCCGCGGCGCGACCCTCTCGGTGCTCGGCTACGAGCACCTGACCCGGCCGAAGTCCTTCCACCTGCGGCTCGGGACGTGAGGCCGACGCTTTCACCTATCGGGCGATGAACTCCGCGATCCGGGCGCCCGCCTGCGCGATGTGGAGGACGCCGTTGAGGTGGCCGTTCGGGCCTTCGAGCGCCAGGGTCTCGACCGGGGTCCCGGCCGAGCGGATCGCCGCCGCAGTGCGCTCGATCCAGGGTTGTGGGAAGAGCAGATCCTCGGGCGCGTAGAGGAGGAGCGTCGGCGCCTTGATGGCGGCGGGGTCCGCTCCGGCGAGCTGGTTCGCACGGATGAGATAGAGAAAATTGTTGGCGTCGGCGGTGGCGGCGCGGGCGCCGGCGAACTCCTGCAGGGCGCTCTCGATCTTGAAGCGGTTGGCTAGCGCCGCCGCAGGGTCGCGGCCCTCGACGGCCGGGGCCTTGCCGTACATGGCGCGGGCCCAGGCGGACTGGTTGGCGTGCAGCGTCACGGTCTTGAGCGCCGCGGTCATGCCTTCGCCCGGCGGGTCGTCCTCCGGGTAGCGTCCGCCGCGCCACTTCGGGTCGAGGCGGACGGGTTGCGCCCAGACGTCGAGCCAGGCGATCAGGAACGGGTCGCCGCCGGCCGCCCCGATCGCCGGCACGATTCTTTCCACCATGTCCGGATACGACACCGCCCACTGATAGGCCTGGAGCGCCCCCATGGAAGGGCCAGCGATGGCCTTGAGGCGGCGGATGCCGAGGCTCTCGACGAGGGCCTTCTGCACTTCGACGAAGTCGTGAATCGAGACCACGGGGAAGTCCATGCCGTAGCGCTCGCCCGTGTCCGGATTGCGTGACGCCGGCCCGGTGGTGACAACGTTGGGGTCGCGGGCGTTGAGGTTCACGAGGGTGTCGGACGCCAGCACGAAGTACTTCTCGGTGTCGATCGCCTTGCCCGGCCCGATGATCGGGTCCCACCAGCCGGGCAGCTCGTCGCCTGGCCGGTAGCGCCCGGCCGCGTGGCTCGTCGCCGAGAAGTAGTGCGTGACAAGGACCGCGTTCGAGCGGTCCCGGTTCAGCCGCCCATAGCTCTCCCAGCCGACGCGCACGTCCTTCAGCACCGCTCCATTGCGAGTCGTGAACGAGGGCAGCGCAAAGACTTTCTTCTCGACGATCATGCCCGTCCTTCCGCGGCGGCCGCGTAAGGCCCGAAGACCGCTTCCATGCTGGTCAGGAAGAGCCTCGCCTTCACCGGGTCGTAGGGCGTGTAGTTCATGAGGCGGATGATACGCCGCTCGACCGCGCCGTCGACGACGTCGAGGTCGATGAGGTTGAGGCAGCCCATGTCCTGCTCGAAGGCGGCGAGCGCCTTCAGGCCGGCCTGCGCCGCCCAGGCGAGGAGCACCCGGTTCACGGCGTCATGCGCGACGATTAGCAGGCGCCGCCAACCCGGCTCTGCGATCAGCTTCTCGAAGGCCGCGAGCACCCGCGCCTCGAAGTCGGCGAAGGCCTCGCCGCCGGCGAAGCGGGCGTCTTCGAGGCCGGCGGATTCGAGCACATAGACGAGGTCGGCGCGGCGCCGCTCGGGCGGCACCTCGCGCAGGCGCCCGGCCCTGATCTCGCGGAAGTCCGGCTCATCACTGATGGCAAGGTCGCGGGCCCCGAGCACCGCAGCGGCGGTCTCCCGCGAGCGCGGCAGGCCCGAGCACACGGCGCGGTCGAAGGGCACCTCGGCGAGTGCCTCCGCCATGGCGGCTCCTTGAGCCCGCCCGCGCTCCGTCAGGGTCACGGCGCGGGGATCGACCACGGTGCCGTCGGCCGCGAAGTAGCTCACCTCGGCATGCCGCATGAGGTATACCCGCCGCCTGCCCTCGATATCGACCGCCATCCGCGAGACCGCCTCGGAACGAGGCGGCGAAGAGAGGCCAGGGCGCCGGCCTCGTCAATGCCTGACGTTAGAGCATGACGCAGCCAAGCTGGCAGTCTAGATTGCCGCCCGCTGCGGCAGCCGGTTCGACGGAACCGGAAAGCGCCGCCGGGCGATAAGATGTACGGGAGGGACTGTCACATGCCCAAGGGTTCCGATCTTCTCGTCGCGGCGCTGGAGAGCGAGGGGGTCGACCGGGTCTTCGGCGTGCCCGGCGAGGAGAACCTCGACGTGGTCGAGTCGCTGCGCGGCTCGAAGATCGAGCTGGTGCTGACGCGGCACGAGCAGGCCGCAGCCTTCATGGCGGCGACGCACGGGCGCCTCACCGGGCGCCCCGGCGTGTGCATCTCGACGCTCGGGCCCGGCGCCCTCAACTTCTCCACCGGCGCGGCTTATGCGCACCTCGGCGCCATGCCGATGATCATGATCACCGGGCAGAAGGCGATCATGACGGCGAGGCAGGCGCGGTTCCAGATCGTCGACGTGATCGCCTCGATGAAGCCGCTGACCAAGATGACGCGGCAGATCGTGAGCGCGCCGTCGATCCCGACCATCGTGCGCGAGGCCTTCCGCATCGCCATGGAGGAGCGTCCCGGGCCGGTCCATCTCGAACTCCCGGAGGACGTGGCCGGCGAGGAGGTGTCCAACGTGCCGCTCGTGCCGCCGCACCCCGTCGACATCCCCGTCGCGCATCCGGCGGCGCTCGAGCGCGCCGCGCAGATGATCATGGCGGCGAAGCGGCCCCTCATCATGCTCGGCGCCGCCGCGAGCCGGCCGCGCTCGACGGCGGCGCTCGGCGGCTTCGTCCTGCGCACCGGCATCCCGTTCTTCACGACCCAGATGGGCAAGGGCACGGTCGCGGGCGGCTCGAAGCTCTACATCGGCACGACGGCGCTGTCCGAGCGCGACTACGTGCACGAGGCCATCGACAAGGCCGACCTCATCATCGCGGTCGGCCACGACACCATCGAGAAGCCGCCCTTCATCATGGGGCCGAAGGGGCCGAAGGTGATCCATGTCGGCTACACGCCGGCGAACGTCGAGGAGGTGTTCTTCCCCCACGCCGAGGTCGTCGGCGACGTCGGCCCGAGCCTCGAGCTGCTTGCCGGGATGGTCGAAGGCAAGGTCAAGAACGCGGCGGCGCTCCTGCCGCTGCGCGAGAAGATCCTCTCCCGCCTCACCGACCGGGCGACGGAGGAGCGCTTCCCGCCGACGCCGCAGCGCATCGTGCACGACGTGCGCCAGGTCATGCCCTCGGACGGCATCGTCGCCCTCGACAACGGCATGTACAAGATCTGGTTCGCCCGCAACTACCGGACCTACGTCGCTAACACGCTGCTCCTCGACAACGCGCTCGCTACCATGGGGGCGGGGCTGCCCTCCGCCATGATGGCGAAGCTGCTCTATCCCGACCGGCGGGTGCTTGCGGTGTGCGGCGACGGCGGCTTCATGATGAACAGCCAAGAGATGGAGACCGCGGTCCGCCTCAAGCTCGACCTCGTGGTGCTGATCCTGGAGGATTCCGCCTACGGCATGATCCGCTGGAAGCAGGCGGTCGACAAGTTCCCGGACTGGGGCCTGACCTTCGGCAACCCGGATTTCGTCCGCTACGCCGAGAGTTACGGCGCCAAGGGCACGCGGGTGACGGAGACCGAGGAGCTCGTGCCGGCCCTCGAGCTCGCCTTCCGGCGCGGCGGCGTGCACCTCGTGGTGGTGCCGATCGACTATTCCGAGAACACCCGCGTCCTCGTCGAGGAACTCGGCAACAAGGTGCCGGAGGTCGAGCCGGCGTGAGGAAGCGGGCCTCTCGGAACGTCCCCAAATCGGACGGAACGATGGGACGATGATGCGAAGCGATGGGACGACGATGACGTAAGTCATGCGAACGAGGAGAGAACGACGATGCCGATCACGCGCCGCAGCTTCAACCGAGCCCTCCTCGCCACGGCCGCAGCGGCGGCCTTGCCGGCACCGGTCTTCGCCCAGCTCAAGAGCCTCAAGATCACGGCCCCTGCGGGCCCGGGCGGCGGCTACGACCAGCTCGCGCGGGCGACGCAGGAGGTGCTCACGGCCGAGAAGCTCGCGGCGAGCGTGCAGGTCCTGAACGTCCCCGGGGCCGGCGGCACCGTCGGGCTCGCCGGCTTCGCGAACGCCAAGGAGCGCGACGCGCTCCTCGTCGCCGGGCTCGGCCTCGTCGGGGCGACCTTCATCAACAAGGCGCCGGTCGGCCTCGACCAGGTCACGCCGCTCGCACGCCTCCAGGGCGAGTACCAGCCCCTGTTCGTCGCCGCGAACTCCCCGATCAGGACCGTCAACGACCTCGTCGCGAAGTTCAAGGAGAACCCGGGCTCGGTGAGCTGGGGCGGCTTCGCGCCGGGCTCGCCCGACCATCTCTTGAGCGGCCTCGTCGTCAAGGCGGCCGGCGGCGACGTGAAGAAGATGAACTACGTTCCGGTCGGCACCGGCGGCGAGATGCTGCCGCTCGTGATCAGCGGCAAGGTTACGGTCGCGACCGGCGGCCTCAACGAGGTCGCGGGCCAGCTCAAGACGGGGCGGCTTCGCGCCATCGGCATCTCCTCGCCCGAGCGCCTGCCCGGCGTCGACATCCCGACCTTCCGCGAGCAGGGCGTCGACGCGACCCTCGTCAACTGGCGCGGCCTGATGGCGCCTCCGGGCATCTCGGCCGAGGACAAGCAGGCCCTCGAGGACGCCCTCGCCAAGATGGTCAAGACCGAGACCTGGAAGAAGATCCTTGAGCAGCGCGAGTGGGTCGACCTCTACATGCCCTCGGCCGCGTTCGCCGCCTTCGTCAAGGAGGAGCAGGCCCGCGTCTCCGCGCTCCTCAAGGATCTCGGCCTCGCATGACGGCCGTGCGTTCTCCTTATGAGGAACTCCGCGAAAACGCTCGGCGCTGCCGGCGCGGGCATCGAGCGCCGCGCCGGAAACATCCACTCCACAGACGATCGTCGTCGCGCTACCTTCCTTGTGCATGCGATCGAGAGGGCAGTTGATCGCATCCGACCGCGATATCGAGCACCGCCTGCTTGCCGCCTCGGCCATCGCCCGCGAGGCGGGGGCGCTCGCGCGGCGGCGCTTCCGCCCTCGCCCCTCGGCCCTGTCGCTCGCCTTCAAGGGCCCGCAGGACTACGTGCTCGCGAGCGACGCCGAGGTCGAGGCGCTGATCCGCCTGCGCCTCCACGAGGCCTTTCCCGAGGACGCCTTCTTCGGCGAGGAGGACGGCGGCGCCTTCGGGGCGGGCGCCGCCGGCACCTGGGTCGTCGACCCGATCGACGGCACCGCGAACTTCGCCCGCGGCATCCCGCTCTGGTGCGTGTCGCTCGCCTTCGTGCGTGGGGGGGAAGCGGAGATCGGCGTCATCCACGACCCCGTGCACCACGAGCTTTACGCCGCCGCCCGCGGCCGCGGCGCGACGCTCGACGGCGAGATCGTCCGGGTCAGCGGGCTTTCCGACATCTCTTGCGCGACGATCGAGGCCGGCTGGTCGACCCGCGTGCCGCGTGAGTCTTACCTCGATGTGGTCGACCGCCTGAAGGCCGCCGGCGCCGCGGTGCGCCGCTCGGGCTCAGGCGCGCTGGCCCTCGCCTATGTCGCCGCCGGCCGCCAGGAGGCCTACGTCGAGCTCCACATGAACGCCTGGGACGCGCTCGCCGGCCTCGTGCTGGTGCGCGAGGCGGGGGGATGGACGAACGACTACCTCGCCGGCGAGGGGCTCACCAAGGGAAACCCGATCCTCGCCTGCACGCCGGAGCTGGCGGGGGTGCTGAGGGAGGTGACGGGGGTGGGCTGAGCGGCCGAGGTGGAGATCACGTTGCGTCGCGCTTCAGCGGTTTCGGCCTCGTCAAGCGAAAGCGCAGGGGGGACGTGCATCAGTTTGAATTTTTCGGTGAAACAACCTGCGTAATTCTGGCGCTCAGCTCTCCGCGTCAGGTTTCTTGCGCAGCTTCGACCAAGCCTCGCCGAAGGCGCTCGTCGCGGTCTGCACCGACGAAGACGCGGCGTTTGCGGCGGTGGCAGCAGCCCGGCCCGCGAGCCCTGCCGCTGCCGCCACGCCGCTCTTCACCGTTTCGGCGCTCCACAGAACCGCGACCGTCTCCTCGCCGGCAGACTCCGCTTGCGGCGCTTGCGGCGCTGGCAGCGCAGGCGGCGCAGCGAGGGCGGGTGTGTTCTTCCGCGGTCCGAGCACGCTACGCTCGCGCGCGAGAAAGGGCCCGAGCTTCGCATCGGCGATGGCCACGAGGTCAGCGCCGTCCTCGAACACGATGTGGACGATCGAGATCCTCTCGCGCCCGCCGCCAAAAAGCCCGATCCCGGTGGCGATCGCGCCGATGGTAAGCCCGAAGGGACCGGAAGCGATGGCTGCAGGGGCGGCCAACACCCCGAGCACCGTGCCGGTCACACCAAAGTCGAGCGCGTTCTTGAGCGCTTTGCCGAAGCGGCTGTTGCCTTGAAGCGAAGTGTCGACCTCGATGCGGGCCACGTTGGTGATCGAGCGTCGCTCCCGGTTCGGCAGCGCGAACACACCCTCGTGATAGCGCCCCTCACCGCGGCCGAAGGTGCCGCTGATTAGCTCAAGCTTCGGCTCCACTCCGCCTCCGCGTCCCTAGCATCACAATATACCATAGTCCCAATCGATAGAGCCGCCGTTTGATCTATTCAACCGTGAGGTCAAGGCTACCCGCCCAAATTCAACTGAGGGACTATCGCAGGACAGCACCGTCCGGAGTCGAACGCATAGAGCGCTCCATATCTATGCTGACTCAAACTCCCGCTGCTTGATCGCGAGGATTTCCTGTCCCTTTGCGGCTTCGGCCGTGCGCAGGTCGAAGGTGGCCTGGAGGTTCATCCAGAACTGCGGCGTGGTCCCGAAGTAGCGGCCGAGCCGAAGCGCGGTGTCGGCCGTGATGCCGACTTCCTCGCGCGCGATGCGCTCGATGCGCGTCCGCGGCACGTCGAGATTCTTGGCGAGGGCATAAGCCGTCAGGCCTAGGGGCTCCATGAACTCGAGCCGGAGAATTTCGCCCGGGTGGACCGGGGGGTGCTTCGTGTTCGTCTTAGCCATCGGCTGACGCTCCTTTACGCGCCGAACGGGCGGGCTCAGTCGTCATGATAATCGGTGACCTCGACATCGTAGGCATCGCCGTTCCGCCAGGTGAAGCAGACGCGGTACTGCCTGTTGACCCAGATCGCGTGCTGTCCTTGCCGCTCCTTGCTCAAGGCGTGGAGCTTGTTGCCGGGCGGCGCCTTGAGGTCATCGAGTTGCTTGGCGGCGTCCACCATCAGGAGCTTGCGGCGAGCGGCCTTGAACAGCTGCGTCGGGAACCCCTTGGGGCATCGATCGTTGAAGACCCCTTCCGTATCGGAATCGGCGAAGCTGCGGATCATAGAGGCTTCTGCACTTAACGTATCATTTCGCGATACGCTCCACAAGGGGCGCCTTCGATCCACGCCTCCACCCGCCGCTCCAGCGCCTCCCCGCCGTGCAGCCCGAGCTTCGAGCGGCGCCAGAGGATGTCGTCGGGGGTGCGGGCCCATTCGGTTTCGACGAGGTAGGACGCCTCGCGCTCGGTGAGGCCGGCGCCGAGGTCTTCGCCGAGGTCGGCGAGGCTTGCGGCGCCGCCGAGGACGCGCTCGGCGCGGGTGCCGTAGGCGCGCCCGAGCCGGCGGGCGAGGTCGGGGGGGAGCCAGGGACGGGCGCGGCGAAGCTCGGCGAGGTAGGCGTCGAAGTCGGCGCCGGGAAAATCGCCGCCGGGGAGGGGCGCTCCGGCGGTCCAGGCGGGCTTGAGGCCGGGGAGGAAGGACGCGAGCTTCTCCATCGCGTGCTCGGCGAGGCGGCGGTAGGTGGTGATCTTGCCGCCGAAGACCGAGAGCACCGGCGGGCGGCCGTCGCCTCCCTCCACGTCGAAGACGTAGTCGCGGGTCATGGCCGAGGGGTTGCCGGAGGCGTCGTCGTAGAGCGGGCGCACGCCACTGTACGACCACACCACGTCGGCGGGCGTCACGGCCTTGGCGAGGAAGCGGCTCGCGGCCTCGCAGAGGTAGGCCGTCTCCTGCGGCGTGATCGCGACGTCCGCCGGGTCGCCCTCGTAGAAGAGGTCCGTCGTGCCGATGAGCGAGAAGCGGCCTTCGTAGGGAATGACGAAGACGATGCGCCGGTCCGGGTTCTGCAGGATGTAGGCGTGCTCGCCTTCGTAGAGGCGCGGCACGACGATGTGGCTGCCCTTGACGAGCCTGAGGTTTCGCGGGCCCGCGCGCCCGAGCCCCGAGCGAAGCACCTCGTCGACCCAGGGGCCGGCGGCGTTGACGAGGACGCGGGCCGTGACCGTCTCGGGCGGCCCGCCTTCCGGCTGGACGACGGCGCGCCAGAGGCCGTCTGCCGGCTCGGCCTTCACGAAGCGGCAGCGGGTGCGCACCGTCGCGCCGCGCTCGCTCGCGTCGAGGGCGTTCAGCACCACGAGGCGGGCGTCGTCGACCCAGGCGTCCGAGTAGGAGAAGCCGCGGACGTACTCCGGTCTCAGCGCGGCGCCGGCGGGATCGCGGCGGAGGTCAAGGCCGCGGGAGCCGGCGAGCTTCGCGCGGCGCGCGAGGTGGTCGTAGAGGAAGAGGCCGGCGCGGATCATCCAGGCCG
Source organism: Beijerinckiaceae bacterium (assembly GCA_036386395.1). Lineage (GTDB taxonomy): Bacteria > Pseudomonadota > Alphaproteobacteria > Rhizobiales > Beijerinckiaceae > JAJKJG01. Next base: position 28,253 of record DASVVU010000297.1, read on the forward strand.
GGCGAAGGCTCGCGTCGTGCGGCAGCACGAAGGTGAGGGGCCAGGCGATGTGCGGTGCGATCGAGAGCAGCACCTCGCGCTCGGCGAGCGCCTCGCGCACGAGCCGGAACTCGTACAGCTCGAGGTAGCGCAGGCCCCCGTGGATGAGCTTGCTCGAGGCGGAGGAGGTCGCGCCGGCGAGATCCCCCTTCTCGACGAGCAGGACCTTGAGGCCGCGCCCGGCGGCGTCGCGGGCGATCCCGGCGCCGTTGATGCCGCCGCCGACGACGAGGAGGTCGTACGCGTCCGGGGCCATGGGTCGATCAAGCGGCCGATGCGACCCGCTTCGCGCGCGCGTCGAGGAGGTCGCGGGCAAGCTCCACGAAGCCGGCGCCGGCTTCGGCCCGGGTCACGTAGGCCGGCAGGTGCTTGAGGCGCCCGGCGGCGCGGCGGATGTTCGCGACCCCGACCGAGAGGGGGAAGGCCTTGAACATCGGCTCGTCGTTCGGGGAATCGCCGACGAACAGCACCGCCTCGCCCTGGGCATCCGGCGCGATGCCGATCTCGTCCGCGAGGAACGCGCGCGCCATGGCGAGCTTGTCGTAGGCGCCGAACCAGGCGTTGACGTGGATCGAGCTCAGCTTCGCGGTCGCTCCCGCGGCTTCGCACAGGCGCAGGATCTCGTCGATGGCTTCAGGCGGCAGCGGCGGCACGTCCTCGCACACGTCGATGGCGATGTCGGCCACCCGGTAGGGCTGGTCGGCCGAGAGCGCGGCACCGGGCACGCGGGCCAGGATTTCCCGGGCGAGCGCATCGAGGCGGGCGCGGTTTTCCGTACGCTCGCTCTCCGTGGCGAAGAAGCGCCGCCGCATCGTCCGGGCCGCATGGTCGTAGCGGAAGGCGAAGGCGCCGTTCTCGCCGACGACCCCATCCACGGGCCAGAACCTTGCGACGAGGTCGCACCAGCCGGCGGGGCGCCCCGTCACCGGCACCACCTTGAATCCTGCGGCGTGCAGGTCCTCGAGCGCCGCGTAGGCTGCGGCGGTGAGCCGGCCCTCGCTCGTCAGCGTGTCGTCGATGTCGGTCAGCACCGCCCGCACGCCGCGGGCCGCCTCGGGAGCGAGGTCGGCGAGGGGTGCGAGGCCCGATACCACCGGAATCGCATGTCGATTCATGTGTGGAACCCTACACAGAATTCTGTGGAAGGTCAAAAGAGAGAGCCTCGGCCCGGAGCGTCGCTCCACCGTTTTTTCACGGGCGCGGCGGTGCCGTTCAGGGAGGAGGGACCGTCCTAACCGGATTGCCCGACCCGGCCTCTCGTGCCGGAGGCGGGGCGCTCGTCGATCCGCACCGCCGTGCCGTCGATGACCTTGGGCGTCAGGCGGCCGGTCTTCTCCAGGTGGTCGAGAACGATGCGCAGGTTGCGGCGGTTCGCCTTGAAGCCGAGGTCGAAGAGGTCGCCGACGAGGGGCACCGCGCCGATCGCCGTGTCGGCCGCGATGTTGCCGATCATGCGGGCGAGCTTCCAGCGCGGGATGCCGAGCTGCTTCGCCTCCCAGACGATGTAGCTCGACAGGGCCGCAGCGACCGCGTCGCCGATCACCGGGATGAGGCCGAGCAGCGGGTCGATGCCGATGGTGCGGTTCGTGCCCGGGATCGTGATCGCGCTGTCGAGGACGTGCGCCAGGAGCGAGATCCGCGCGACGGAATCCGAGACGTTGGGGCCGCTCTCCTTGAGGGCCTCGAAGATCGGGCTCATGCGGGCCGTGGCCATCGCTGCTCCTTTGGACCGGAAACGGCCCTCGAACCGAAACGCGACGCGCATGTGGGCGTTCCCCTTTGGTTTGCAAGAACGGCGCTATTCGATCCGCACCATCACGCTGTCGGTCGCGCCGTTCGAGTCCATGACGGAGACGCGGGCGAACCCTGAGCCGTCCGGCTGCCACGCGGACTGGCGGCGGAGCGCCGGGGCGGCGACGGGGGCGCCGTTGACGAGCCAGGTGAGGGGCGGCACGCCGCCGGAGGCCTTCAGCGCCAGGGGCCCAGGGCCTTCGCCGCCGCGGGAAAAGCCGAGCTCGACGCGGGAGCCGTCGAGGGGGAAGGCGATCTTGAGCGGCGCGTTGACGGTCGAGGCGATGGTCTTCGGCACGTCCTTGCGCAGGTGGCGGAGCGGCGGCGGAAGCGCCGCGGTCGAGGCGATCAGCGCGTGCGACGGCATCGCGATCGGCTCGGGCTCGCGGCCGAGCCGGGCGTAGGCGTCGAAGAGGATGGGGGCGGCGGCGGCGCGCCCCATGAGGCCCGGGACGGCGGCCCCGTCCGGGCGCCCGACCCAGACCCCGACCGTGTGGCGCCGGTCGAAGCCGACGGCCCAGGCGTCGCGGTAGCCGTACGAGGTGCCGGTCTTGAAGGCGATGCGCCCGGCGAGCGCGTTGTCGGGCGGCGGCGCGCCGCGCAGGATGTCGGCGACGTACCAGGCCGCGACCGGGTCGGCGACGCGCCGCTCGGGCCCCGCCGCGCCGCCGTCGAGGCGCCGCACGAGCGGCGGCACGCCGCCGTCGCGGGCAAAGCCGGCATAGAGGCGCGTGAGGTCGGAAAGCGTGATGCCGAGGCCGCCGAGCGCCACGGCGAGGCCCGGCGGCGCCTCCTTCGGCAGGGCGACGGCGGCCCCGGCCTGGCGCAGGCGGGCGATGAACCGTGCCGGCCCGACCTCGGCCATGAGCTCGACCGCCGGCACGTTGAGGGAGAGCTGGAGCGCGCGCCGCGCCGTCACGGTGCCCTGGTAGGAGAGGTCGAAGTTCTCGGGCGCGTAGAGGCCGTGCCGGGACGGGCGGTCGTCGACGAGGGTCTCCGGGTGCGCGACGCCATACTCGAAGGCAAGCGCATAGATGAAGGGCTTGAGGGCCGAGCCCGGCGAGCGCAGGGCCGCCGTCATGTCGACGGCGCCGGCGCGCTCCTTCGTCAGATACCCGGCGCTGCCGACGTGGGCCCTGACCGCGCCGGTCTCGTTGTCGATGACGAGGACCGCGGCGGAGAGCTGGGGCCCGAGCCGCTCGACCCGCTCGCGCACGAGCGCCTCGAGGCTCGCCTGGAGGCGGGCGTCGATCGTGAGGCGATGCACCTTGAGGTCCGGCCGCTCGGCGACCGCCGCCTCGGCCGCGTGCGCGGCGAGGATCGGGAACGGACGGCGGGCCGCCGGCACCGCCTCGGCCTTGGCCGCCGTCGCCTCGGCGTCGTTAAGGAGGCCGCGGGCGAGCGCGCGGTCGAGGACGCGGTCGCGGGCGCGGCGGGCGTCGGCCGCGAAGCGGTCGGGGCGGCGCGTCTCCGGCGCCTGCGGCAGCGCCACGAGGAGGGCAGATTCCGCGAAAGACAGGCGCTTCGGCTCGCGCCCGAAGTAGGCGAAGGCCGCCGCCCGCGTGCCCTCGATGTTGCCGCCGTAGGGCGCAAGCGTGAGGTAGAGCGCGAGGATGTCCTGTTTCGACAGCCGGCGTTCGAGCTGCACGGCGCGCACGAGCTGGCGCAGCTTCGCCGAAAGGGTGCGCTCCTCCCGCGGCTCCAGGAGCCGCGCCACCTGCATGGTCAGCGTCGAGCCGCCGGAGACGACGCGGCCGTTCCCGAGGAGCTGTCCCGCGGCGCGCATCAGCGCGAGCGGATCGATGCCCGGGTGGCGATCGAAGCGCGCGTCCTCGTAGGCCTTGAGCATGGCGAGGAAGCGCGGATCGACGTCCGCCGCCCTCACCGGCAGCCGCCAGCGCCCGTCCTCGGTCGCGAAGGGGCGGAGCAGCCGCCCGTCCCGGTCGAGCACCACCGTCGAGCGTTTTTCCGCCGCCGAGAGGTCGAGGGGGCCGAGGCTGTCGATGAACGACCAGAGGGCGAGGACGGCGGCGAGGCACGCCGCCGCAAATGCTCCGCCGGAAATGACGAGCCATCGTGAAAGGCGGGCACGCTTCTTCCCTCCCCCTTGCGGGGAGGGCCGACTCGGCCGCAGGCCGAGCGGGGTGGGGGTCGCAGGGTCGAAGC
>DASVVU010000298.1:0-31968 GCA_036386395.1 Beijerinckiaceae bacterium
CGCGGCGTTCTTCGGCGCGGCGGCGCCCGCCCATTTTGCGGTCGCGGGCGAGGCCGTGATGTACGCCGGCCCGGACGAGTGGAGCTTCCGCCGCTGTGTCCTGCACTACGCGCATCTCGCGCTCGCGGCCGGCGGGGTCGACGGCTTCGTGATCGGCAGCGAGCTCGTGGGGCTCACCCGTGTGCGCTCCGCCTCCGGTGTATATCCGGCCGTGACGCGGCTCTGCGCGCTCGCCGCCGACGTGCGCGCCGTGCTCGGCCCGGGCACGAAGATCGTCTATGCGGCGGACTGGACCGAGTACGGCGCGCACGTCCTCGGCGGCGGCGCGGAGGTGCGCTTTACCCTCGACCCGCTCTGGGCTCACCCTGCCATCGACGCGGTTGGGATCGACTTCTATCCGCCGCTCAGCGACTGGCGCGACGGGCCGGACCACGCAGACCTCGCCGAAGCGCGCAGCGCCTACGATGTCGATTATCTCCGTGCCCGCGTGGCGAGTGGCGAGGCCTTCAATTGGTACTACACCAGCGCCGCCGACCGGCAGGCGCAGACGCGCGCCGCGATCACCGATGGCGCCTACGGAAAGCCGTGGGTCTTCCGCGCGAAGGACCTTGCGGGCTGGTGGTCGAACCCGCACGTCGAGCGCGTCGGCGGCGTCGAGACGACGGTGACGTCGTGGGTGCCCCAGGCCAAGCCGATCTGGCTCACCGAGACCGGCGTGCCGGCCGTCGACAAGGGCGCGAACGGGCCTAACGTCTTCCCCGATCCGAAGTCGTCCGAGAACGTCGTGCCGCCGTTCTCCCGCGGCACCCGCGACGACCTCATCCAGAGCCGCGCCCTCGAAGCGATTCTCTCGCGCTTCGATCCCGCGCTCCCTGGCCACCCGGCCGGCGCGAACCCGGTCTCGCCTGTCTACGGCGGGCCGATGGTCGATCCGGCCCGCGTGTTCGTGTGGGCCTGGGACGCGCGGCCCTTTCCGGCCTTTCCGGATTTCGACACCGTCTGGGCCGATGCCGCGAACTGGCAGGCCGGCCATTGGATCACCGGCCGCCTCGAAGGCATGCCTGTGGACCGCTTCATCGCCGCGGTGCTCTCCGACTTCGGCCTGGAGCCGGCGGCGGAGCTCGCCGTCGACGGCTTCCTCGACGGCTACGTCGTCGACCGCCCGATGTCGGCCCGCGAGGCGCTGGAGCCGCTGGCGCGCCTCTTCGGCATCGACGCCGTCGCGCGCGCCGGCGACCTCGCCTTTCGGGGCCGGGGCCTACGCGCCGCGACGGCGCTCGCGGCCGACGACCTCGTGAAGCCGGACCGCAACCCGGCTCTGCGCCTCGTGCGGGCGCAGGAGACGGAGCTGCCGCGCCAGGTCGAGATCGGATTCACGGACGGCGAGGGGGACTATCGCCGCGCCGCCGTCGCGTCCCGCCGCCTCACTGGCGCAAGCCGGCGCGAGGCGCGGGCCGACGCCGCCGTCGTGACCCGCCGGGCCGAGGCGCAGCGCCTCGCCGACGCCTGGCTCCAGGACCTCTGGGCCGGGCGCGAGACGGCGGAGTTCGAGGTCGCCCGGCGCCACCTCGCCTTCGAGCCCGGCGACATGCTGCTCCTCCCGACGGACGCGGGACCGCGGCTGCACCGGGTGACGCGCATCGCCGACGGCCTCGCCCGCCGCGTCTCGACGCGCGCCGCCGAGCCCTCGGTCTACACGGCGCCGGCCGGGGAGGGGACGAGGCCGCCGCGCCGCCCGCCTCTGGTGGCCGGCGCCCCGGAGCCTATTCTCCTGGACCTGCCCGTCGCTCGCGGCGAGCCGACGGTCCTGCAATACCTCGCCGTCGCGGCCGATCCCTGGCCCGGCGCCGTCGCGGTGTGGCGGGGAGGGGAGGGGGGCTTCGTCTTCGACCGCACGGTCGACCTGCCGGCGGTCGCCGGGCGCACGCTGACGCTGCTGCCGACGGGCCCGCTCTGGCGCTGGGACACGACGACGGTCGTGGATGTCGCGCTCGCCCGCGGCGCCCTCCCCTCCGTCTCCGACGAGGAGGCGCTCGCAGGCGCAAACCTCTTCGCCGTGCGAGGAGGGGACAGCCGCTGGGAAATCCTTTGCGCCGCCCGCGCCGAGCTCGTCGCCGAGAAGACCTATCGCCTCTCGCGCCTCCTGCGCGGGCTTGCCGGCAGCGAGCCGGAGGCTGCCCGCACGCTGCCGGCGGGCGCCACTGTCGTGCGCCTCGACGAGGCGGTGACGCCGCTCACCGACGCCCTCGCCGATCTCGGCGTCGCGCAACGCACCCGCATCGGCCCGGCCGACCGCGACCATGCCGACCCGGCTTACGTCGAGATCGCCGCGACCGCGAACGGCGATGCCCTGCGCCCCCTCGCGCCGGTCCACGTGCGGGCGCGGCGCGAGGCCGACGGGGTGCACGTCACCTGGATCCGCCGCGCCCGCCGCGACGCGGATGCCTGGGAGCCGGTCGAGGTGCCGCTCGGCGAGGATAGCGAGCGCTACGAGGTCGATATCCTCAACGGCGCAGCCGTCGTCCGGACCATCGCCGTCGCGGTCCCGGAGGCGCTCTACGCCGCCGCCCAGGAACTCGCCGATTTCGGCGCGGCGCAGGCCACGCTCTCGCTGCGCGTCGCGCAGATGAGCGCCACGGTCGGGCGCGGGTTCGAGCGGGCCGTGATGGTGGCGGTCGTGTGACGCCCACCTCTCCGGGAGGGAAAGGTCGAGTCGGCAAAGCCGACCGGTGAGGGGTTACGCCCTCTCCGTCGAGACCGTGATCCCTCACCCGCTCGCCTTCGGCGCGTCACCTCTCCTCCGGGAGAGGTGACGCGCACATCCTGCGGAGTTTCCCATGACCCTCACGCCCCACCTCTCCCTGCCGCTGATCGCAGCGGCGCAGGCGCAGAAGCATGTCACGCACAACGAGGCGCTGTTCGCGATCGACGCGCTCATGCACTGCGCCGTCAAGGACAAGGACCTCGCCGCGCCGCCGGCCGCCCCCGCGGAGGGGGACCGCTACATCGTGGCGGCGGCACCGACCGGCGCCTGGGCCGGCAAGGCCGGGCAAATCGCGGCCCGGCAGGACGGCGTGTGGCGCTTCTATGCCCCCAAGACCGGCTGGATCGCCTTCGTGGTCGACGAGATGCAGCTCTACCACTTCAACGGCGCGGCTTGGGCGCCCGGGGTGCTTGCGATCACGAACCTCCAGAACCTTTCGCTCCTCGGCCTCGGCACCGCGGCCGACGCCGCAAACCCGTTCAGCACGAAGCTCAACAATGCCCTCCATGCCGCCAAGACCGTGGCGGAAGGCGGCACCGGCGACGTGCGGGTGAAGCTCAGCAAGGAGGCCGCCGCGAAGACCGCCTCCTGTCTCTTCCAGACCGCCTTCTCGGGCCGGGCCGAGATCGGCCTCGCCGGCGACGACAACTTCCGCGTCAAGACCTCCGCCAACGGCGCGGCCTGGACCGACGCTCTCGTGCTCGCGGCCGGGACGGGCGCCGCCACGTTTGCGGCCGGCGCCACCTTCGGCGGCTTCGTTGGGGTGAACGGCCCGGCCGACGGCTCAGGCGTCTTCGCCCTCAACGTCACGGGCCGTATCCAGGCGATGGGGCCGGTCGCCTGCATCACCGTCGTGAGCCGGGTCGGGGGCAAGCAGCACACGCTCTACGACCCGGACGGCAACGGCCTGCAGTTCGACATCCCCGGTTTCGGCACCGCCTTCACGATGAAGACGGACGGGACGACCGCGTTCGGGAACTCCCCGATCCCTACCGCCGACAACGCCATCACCCTCGGCAGCGCCTCGAAGCGCTGGTCCCAGCTCTACGCCGGCACGACGACGATCAACACCTCGGACGCTGCCGAGAAGGCGAACTTCCGCCCGCCCGAAGAGGCCGTGCTGCTCGCGGCCCTCGACACGGAGCAGGGGTTCTACCAGTGGGCCGAGGCGGTCGCGCGCAAGGGCGAGGAGAACGCCCGCTGGCACTTCGGGCCGACTGCGCAAGGCTTCGCCAGGGCCTGCCGGGCGCGCGGGGTCGATCCCGGAACGCTCGCCGCCTATTGCGAGGACCCGGTCCTCGCCCCGGCGCGGCGACGCACCGTCGACGGCGTCGAGGAGGAGGTCGAGACGCTGGAGCCGACCGGCGAGGTCCGCTACGGCCTGCGCCTCGACCAGTTCGACCGCCTCCTCCAGGAGGCGCGCTGGCGCGTCCTCAACGGCACGCTCGCGCACGCGCCGCCGGACGCTTGACCACCTTGCAGACCCTCACTTCGGACGCCGCCGCAAGGCGGCTTTTTCATGCCCAGCCCGTTCAACCCCAGCCCGAAGGAGGCACCATGAACGACGTCAAGTCCATCTTCGCCAGCCGCACCGTGTGGGCCAACATCGTCGGCCTCGCCGCGGTCGGCCTCTCGCTCGCCGGCATCGACGTCGGTGCCGACGACGCGAACCGCTTGGCGGAAGCGGCCGCCCAGATCGTCGCCGCCGCAAGCTTCATCGGCTCGACCGTGTTCCGCATCGCGGCGAGCCACAGGCTCGCCGGATAGCAGCCGGAACCGCCCGCGTTCAGGCGGCATTCAGTCCCTGAAAGGCAGCGTCCCGGCATGCGTTCGTTGTGGATCGGAGCGGCCCTCCTCGGGTGGCTCGGCGTCGCGCACGCCGATGTCCGTTCGGGGATGCTCGACTGCCTCGAGCCCGGCGAGATGCGGGAGACGGTCGCCGACAAGAAGGTCGTGGCGCCGGCCATCGCCGTCGCCGCGGCCCGCCGCACGGTCCCGGGCGGCGAGATCGTCCGGGCGAACCTGTGCCGGGTCGAAAGCCATCTCCTCTACATCATCATGGCCCTTCGCCGGGACGGCCGCTTCGTGTACGTCACGATCGACGCCGTCTCCGGCAAGGTCCGCACCGTTCAATAGGGATTCGCAAGCGTGCGTCTGCTCGTCGTCGAGGACGACAAGAACCTCAACCGCCAGATCGTCTCGGCCCTCGAGAACGCGGGCTACGCCGTCGACAAGGCCTTCGACGGCGAGGACGGCGGCTTCCTCGGCGAGACCGAGCCCTACGACGCCATCATCCTCGACCTCGGCTTGCCCAAGGTCGACGGGGTGTCGGTCCTCAACGCCTGGCGCCGCGCCGGCGTGAAGGCGCCGGTCATCATCCTGACCGCCCGCGACCGCTGGAGCGACAAGGTCTCAGGGTTCGATGCAGGCGCCGACGACTACGTCACGAAGCCCTTCCACATGGAGGAGCTCTTGGCCCGCATCCGCGCGCTGCTCCGGCGCGCCACGGGCCATGCCTCGAGCGAGATCGTCTGCGGGCCGGTCCGTCTCGACACCCGCTCGGGCCGCGTTGCTGTCGACGGCAGCCCGGTCAAGCTCACCTCGCACGAGTACCGGCTCCTGTCCTACCTCATGCACCATGCCGGCCGCATCGTATCGCGCGCCGAATTGACCGAGCACCTCTACGACCAGGACTTCGACCGCGACTCGAACACCATTGAGGTCTTCGTCGGGCGCCTGCGCAAGAAGCTCGGCGTGGAGCTCATCCAGACGGTGAGAGGCCTCGGCTATCTCATCGAGCCGGCCGCGAAGGCTTAGAAGCCGTGGCCCCGGCGCGGGTGCTGGCAGGCCGGTCGATCGCGGTCCGGCTTGCGGCCTCGGCGCTGTTCTGGAGCTTCCTGATCCTCCTCGTCGCCGGGCTGATCCTCCAGGCCCTCTACCGCGAGACGACCGAGCGCGCCTTCGACGCCCGCCTCCTCGTCTATGCCACCGACCTCGCCTCGGACCTCGTCACGCAGGGCAACCCGGACCAGCGCGAGCTTGGCACTCTCGGCGATCCGCGCTTCGACCTGCCGCTCTCCGGCTGGTACTGGCAGGTCGGCCAGCCGGATGCGCCCCCGCGCGACATCCGCTCGTCCCGCTCCCTTTTCGGGGCGCAGCTTCCCGGCCTCGTGGCGCCGGGGGATTCAAGTCGCTTCGGCGAGATCCGCAAGGCTTATCGCCAGGGTCCCGAGGATCGGATGCTGCGCATCGTCGAGCGCGACATCGACCTCGGCGAGGACGGGCGCTATGTCGTGCGCGTCGCCGGACCCGCCGACGAGATCGAGACGGAGGTCCGCCGCTTCATCGTCTCGCTCACCGTCACCTTCGGCCTCCTCGGCATCGCGCTCGGGGCGACGACGCTGCTCCAGATCCGCTTCGGCCTCGGGCCGCTCACGAAGCTGCGCAACGCGTTGAGCGCGGTCCGCCGCGGCGAGGCCGAGCGCATCCCGGGCGAGTACCCGCGCGACATCGCGCCGCTCGCGCAGGAGCTGAACCTCCTCCTCGACACGAACCGCGAGATCCTCGACCGGGCGCGCACGCAGGTCGGCAACCTCGCCCATGCCCTCAAGACGCCGCTCAGCGTCATCGTCAACGAGGTCGGGACCGCCCCCGACGAGGTCGCGGCGCGGGTGCGCGAGCAGGCGCGCCTCATGCACGACCAAGTGAGCTACCACCTCGACCGCGCCCGCGCCGCGGCGCTCGCCGGGGCGCTCGGCACCGTCACCGAGGTCGAGCCGGTGGTCGCCGGCCTCGTGCGCACCTTCGAGAAGATCTACAAGGACCGCAGCATCGCGATCGCGGCCGCGATCCCGGCGGAAGCGCGCTTCCGCGGCGAGCGGCAGGATCTCGAGGAGATGATCGGCAACCTCGTCGACAACGCCTGCAAATGGGCGGCGACCCGCGTCGAGGTCTCGGCCGAGACGGCGAGCGAGGGCGGCCGCGCATGGCTGCGCGTCCTCATCGACGACGACGGGCCGGGGCTCCCGGACGAGGCCCGCGCCGACGTGCTCCGGCGCGGCCGGCGCCTCGACGAGACGAAGCCCGGCTCCGGCCTCGGCCTCTCGATCGTCGGCGACCTCGCCGCCCTCTACCGCGGTACCCTCGCGCTTAACCGCTCGTCCCTCGGGGGATTGCGGGCCGTGCTGGAGCTGCCGGGGGATGCGGGGTGAGGGGATTGCTCTACGCTTGACAGGTCATCTCGACCCGGCATTGCTTTCCGATGAAGGCCATCACGAGCGGCCCGTGAGGGGTAAATGATCGGCAAACCGATGACGCGCGGCTCCTTGCTCTGCTACGCCCATGGACGTGACGGACAGTGGCAGGGCATCTGCCTCGATCTCGACATTGCCGTCCAGGGCCGCTCCTTCGAGGACGTGAAGGGCCAGCTCGAAGGTGCGATCCGGGCCTACGCCGAAAGCGCCGTCCAGGAAGAGCCCGAGACCAGGGATAGGCTGCTTCGCCGCCGCGCGCCGCTTTCCGTCAGGCTGAAAGCCCTGGCCGGCTTCGTGGTCGCCGTGATCCGGCATAGGAGCGACGATCGCGAATCCCGTGCCGGATTCACTGTTCCTTGCCCCGCCTGAAGTGCACCTTCCGGGATTCATGGCGATCATCGAGGCGCACGGGTTCATCCTGCACAGGCACGACGGCAGCAGCCATCGTCAATACCGAGGCATAGTTCAAGGCGAGGTCAGATACGTCACCGTGGCCTATCACAGCGCGGGTGACGAAATTCTGCCGGATACGCTCTCTTCGATGATCCGCCAGTCGGGATTGAGCAAGAAACTGTTCCGCAAATAGCCGTCGCGTGCGGGACGGCACGACTATAGGTGAGTCTTGTCCCGTAAGCTGACCTCCTGAACCGGACCCGCATCAGGTGCCGTGGAGGGAGCGATGGGTTGGCTTTGGGAGAGCGAGCGCGAGGAGCGGCCCCGCAGGTCGGGGCTGAAGTTCATGGCGCTCGGCGGTCTCGCGGCCGTCGCCGGAGCCGCCGGCTTCTTCCTCATCGGCAGCAAGGGGCCCGATCCCGCCGCGCCGGCTGTCGCGGCGCAGCTCGACTGCGCGTCGCCGCGCAACGCATGGCGCGCCGCCTGCCGGCCGGCGACCGCCGAAGCGTCCATGCCGGCTGTGTCCGAAACGGCCGAGGAAGCCCCGAAGGCGACCGGTGCCCTCTTCCCCAAGACGACCGCCAAGGCGGCCCCGGCCAGGACGGCGCGGGCCTCCTCGAAACCCGCAAAGCCGGATGTCGTTGCGCCGGAGACGGCACAGAAGCCGTTGGAGGAAGCCTCGCGCGCCGAGCCCGAGGAGCAGCCTCTTCCGGCCCGCACGACCGCAGTACTGGATAATCGACCCAAGGCGGAGCCGGCCGCCCCGCCGCGACCCGAGCCTTGGGTGGTCCAAAAGGCCTCGGCGCCGCCGCAAGCCGCGCCCGAGCGCATCGCGCGCCCCCCGCGCCGCGAGCCCGCGGCCGCGGAACGCGCAGCCGAGGAGCCGGCGAGGCTCGCGCGCCATCGCGCGAAGCCTGTCGTCGCGGCCCGCGCCGAGCCGCCCCGGCCGACGCCGCAGGCGATGAAGCCCGCGCCCGAGAGCAGGCCGGCACACCCGCGCGTCCGCGACACGGGCGAAGGCTTCGCCGGCTTCCGCCGGCCCGGCGCGGAGACCGTCGCTCTGTCGGATGGGCGCCGCGTGTTCGTCGAGCGCGGCCCCCGCGAGGCGTTCGCTGCCGGACGCGACGCCTACCGGGCGTCGCAGTGGAAGGTCACCACGTATCGCGATCCTATCGATTGGTAAGCGGGCCTGCCCTTACGGGAGAGTCCTTACGCGTCACCGTGTCGCCCGCTCCCGCCATCGCCAAGAGCCGCGTCGCGGTAGATAAAACCGCATGGCGATCTGGGTGGTTTTCGCGCTGATGACGGGGGCGGCCGTGCTCGCCGTCCTGTGGCCGCTGTCGCGCCCGCCCGCCCGCCCCGCCGAGGAGCGCGTCGAGACGAAGTTCTACCGCGACCAGATCGCCGAGATCGACCGCGACGTGGAGCGCGGCCTCCTCTCGGCCGTGGAGGCCGAGGCTGCGCGAACCGAGGCCGGACGGCGGCTCCTGCGGGCGACCGTGGCGCGCTCCGCCGCTGGCGATGCCATGGGCGAGCCGGCGCTGCGCCGGAGGCGCGCCGTGTCGGCGATCGCGCTCTCCGTCGTGCCGCTCATTGCGCTCGCGATCTACGGCGCCTACGGCTCGCCCCAGCTCCCGTCGCAGCCCCTGTCGGCGCGCCTGCAAGCCCAGCCCGAGCGGATCGACGTCGCGGCGGCGGTCGCCAGGATCGAGGCGCATCTCGCGGCCCGTCCGGACGACGGGCGCGGATGGGAGGTCGTCGCGCCTGTCTACGCCCGCACCGGCCGTTTCGACGACGCCGCCAGGGCCTATGCGGCGGCGATCCGCCTCCTCGGCGAGACCGCGCCGCGGCTGACGAGCTACGGCGAGGCTCTCGTCGGCGCCAAGGACGGTGTCGTTCCGGCCGACGCCCGCGCTGCCTTCGAGAAGGCGCTGACGCACGATCCGGCGGACCCGAAGGCGCTCTTCTATCTCGCCGAGGCTGCCGGGCAGGATGGCGATCCCGTAAAGGCGCTCGGCTACTATGCCGATCTCATGGCGCGCTCGCCCGCCGACGCGCCGTGGCTGCCGCTCGTCCGCGAGCGCATGGCGAAGCTGCCGGGCGGCACGACGGCACAAGCCGCCGCGGCCGAGACAGTCGCGGCGCTGCCCGCGCCCGACCGCGAGGTCGCCATTCGCGGCATGGTCGAGGGGCTCGCGGCGCGGCTCGAATCGGCCGGCGGCTCCCCCGACGAGTGGACGCGGCTCGTGCGCTCCTACGCGGTGCTCGGCGAGCGCGACAAGGCAAGGTCCGCCCTCGACAAGGCGCGCCAGGCCGTCGCCGAGAACGCGCCGCGGCGGGAGGGCCTCGACGCCCTCGCCCGCGAGCTCGGCCTCGACGGCCTCGAGGCGAAGCGATGACGCGCAAAGGGCGCCGCCTCGCCATGATCGCGACCGCGCTCGGCGTGCTCGCCGTGGCCCTCGGCCTCGTACTCTACGCCATGCGCGACTCGATCGTGTTCTTCCACGCGCCCGCCGACGTCGAGGCGAAGGGCGTCCAGCCCGGCACGCGCTTCCGCCTCGGCGGGCTCGTCAAGGAAGGCTCGATCCGGCGGGGCGAGAACCAGCAGGTCTCGTTCGAGGTGGTCGACGCCAAGAGCGCGATCCCGGTGCGCTACCAGGGCCTCCTGCCGGACCTGTTCCGCGAAGGCCAGGGCGTCGTCGCCGAGGGCGTGCTCGAAGCCTCCGGCACCTTCCGGGCCGACACCGTGCTCGCCCGCCACGACGAGACCTACATGCCCCGCGAGGTCGCCGACGCCCTCAAGGCGCAGGGGCACTGGCAGGGCGAGAAGCCGCAGGCAAAGCGATGATGACGGCTGCCCCATGCTGATCGAAGCCGGGCACTTTGCCCTCGCGCTGGCGCTCGGGCTCTCCCTCGTCCAGCTCGCCGTGCCGCTGTGGGGCACACGGGCGAACGATCCCGTGCTGATGGGGGTCGCCGCGCCCGTGGCGCTCGCCGTGCTCGCCTGCGTCGCCTTCGCGTTCGCGGCGCTGACCTACGCCTACGCGACATCCGACTTCTCGCTCCTCAACGTCGTCGAGAACTCGCACTCGGCGAAGCCCTTCATCTACAAGCTCACCGGCGTGTGGGGGAACCACGAGGGCTCGATGCTCCTGTGGGTCCTGATCCTGACGCTGTTCGGCGGCGTCGTGGCGCTCGCCCGCGACAGCGTGCCGGCGCGGCTGCGGGCGAACACGCTTGCGGCGCAGGCTGCGGTCACGACCGCGTTCCTGCTCTTCATCCTCGTCGCCTCGAACCCGTTCGCGCGGTTGAACCCGGCGCCGTTCGAGGGCCAGGACCTCAACCCGGTCCTTCAGGACCCCGGCCTCGCGATCCACCCGCCGCTCCTCTACATCGGCTACGTCGGGTTCTCGATCTCCTTCGCCTTCGCCATGGCCGCGCTGATCGACGGGCGCATCGACGCCGTCTGGGCCAGGGCCGTGCGGCCCTGGACGTTAGCTGCCTGGTGCTTCCTGACGCTCGGCATCGCCATGGGCTCGTACTGGGCTTATTACGAGCTCGGCTGGGGGGGCTGGTGGTTCTGGGACCCGGTCGAGAACGCCTCGCTCATGCCGTGGCTCGCCGGCACCGCGCTCCTCCACTCGACGGTCGTGATGGAGAAGCGCGAGGCTCTCAAGGTTTGGACCATCCTTCTCGCGATCCTGACCTTCTCGCTCTCGCTCCTCGGCACCTTCCTGGTGCGCTCGGGCGTGCTGACCTCCGTGCACGCCTTCGCGGTCGACCCCGCCCGCGGCGTCTTCATCCTCGCGATCCTCACGATCTTCATCGGCGGCTCGCTGACCCTTTTCGCGGTCCGCGCGCCGGTCTTAAGGCAGGGCGGCGTCTTCGCCCCCGTCTCGCGCGAGGGCGCGCTCGTCCTCAACAACCTCTTCCTCGCGTCCGCCTGCGCGACGGTGTTCGTCGGCACGCTCTATCCGCTGGCGCTCGAGGCGCTGACGGGCACGAAGATCTCGGTCGGCGCGCCGTTCTTCAACGCGACCTTCCTGCCCCTCGTCGCACCGCTCCTGCTCCTCCTCCCCTTCGGCCAGACCATGGCCTGGAAGCGCGGCGATCTTTTGGGAGTCGCCCAGCGGCTCTACTGGGTCATGGGCGCCGCAATCGTCGTGGCGCTGGTCTTGATCGCGGTGCGCAGCGGCGGCCCGGTGCTGGCGCCGCTCGGCGTCGCCCTCGGCGCTTATCTCATCCTCGGCTCGCTCAACGAGATCGTCACCCGCTCCTGGATCCGCGGGAAGCCCCTCGCGAAC
Source organism: Beijerinckiaceae bacterium (assembly GCA_036386395.1). Classification (GTDB taxonomy): domain Bacteria; phylum Pseudomonadota; class Alphaproteobacteria; order Rhizobiales; family Beijerinckiaceae; genus JAJKJG01. Next base: position 11,715 of record DASVVU010000298.1, read on the forward strand.
GCGTTCCATCGCGCCCGCGGCCTGCCGCGCTCGACCTGGGGCACGGCCTTCGCCCACGCCGGCGTCGGCGTCACCGTGATCGGCATCGCGGCCTCGGCCTGGAGCGTCGAGACCATCGCGACCGTGCGCCCCGGCGGGCGCATCGCCGCCGGCCCTTACGCGGTGCGCCTCGACGGCGTCGTGCCGCGCACCGGACCGAACTACCGCGAGGAGGTCGCACGCCTCACCGTGTTCCATGGCGACGCCGAGGTCGGCTCGCTCGAGACCGAAAAGCGCGTCTACACCACCCGCGGCACGCCGACGACGGAAGCCGGCATCATGACGGTCGGTCTCGTCTCCCAGGTCTACGCGAGCTTCGGCGAGCGCCAGGAGGACGGCTCGATCGGCCTGCGCCTGTTCTACAAGCCCCTCGTGCTGCTGATCTGGCTCGGCGCCGTCGTCATGGCCTTCGGCGGCGCCGTCTCCCTCACCGACCGCCGCTTCCGCATTGGCGCCCCGGCACGGGCGAGAGCCGCGCCCATCGCCGTGCCTGCGGAGTAAGGCCATGCGTTTGGCCGCAGTCGCCGCGCTCCTGCTCGCGCTCACCGCCCCCGCCCGCGCGGTCCAGCCCGACGAGATCCTGCCGGACCCCGCCCTTGAGCGGCGCGCCCGCGCCATCTCGGCGGACCTGCGCTGCCTCGTCTGCCAGAATCAGTCCATCGACGAGTCCGACGCGCCGCTCGCCCGGGACCTGCGCATCCTCGTGCGCGAGCGCCTTAAAAGCGGCGACGGCGACGCCGCGGTGCGCGACTTCGTCGTGCAGCGCTATGGCGACTTCGTGCTGCTGCGCCCCCGCTTCGCCCTCCACACGGCGCTCCTCTGGCTCGCCCCGGCGCTCGCGCTCGGCCTCGGCGCCCTCGGCCTCGTCCTGGCACTTCAACGGCGCCGTGTCGCGGCGTCCGCCCCCCTGACGCCGGAGGAGGAGGCGGCCCTCGCGCGGGCCCTCCAAGCCGATGGCGCTCCCCTTCCGAAAAGTTAAAAAGAATTCATGCGCCGGCGACCCCGCCGTAAGGGGGGCCGCCTTAAACGTCGGGCTTGATCCTTCCGGCCCCCCTGGCCCGGAGGGACCGCGTAAGGCGCCGGGCCACCATCAGTCGCCCCCCAGCCGGTTCGGCGTCCTGCCTGCGGCAGGTCGGACATCCTCCACGTCCGGCCTGCCGTCTGTTTTGGTTTGGCCCTATGCTGGCGCCCCATGCGGATTCTCATCATCGAGGACGACCGCGAGGCGGCGTCCTACCTCGTAAAAGCCTTCCGGGAAGCCGGCCACGTGGCGGACCACGCCGCCGACGGGCTCGACGGCTACGCCATGGCTCGCGAGGCTTCTTATGACGTCCTCGTCGTCGACCGCATGCTGCCGAAGCTCGACGGCCTCTCCCTCATCCGGTCGCTGCGCGAGCAGGGCGTCGACACGCCCGTGCTCATCCTCTCGGCCCTCGGCCAGGTCGACGACCGGGTGAAGGGCCTGCGCGCCGGCGGCGACGACTATCTCCCCAAGCCCTACGCCTTCTCAGAGCTCCTCGCCCGGGTCGAGGTGCTGGTGCGCCGCCGCGCGGCCTCCTCGTCGAGCGAGCCGACGGCTTATCGCGTTGCCGATCTCGAGCTCGACCGGCTTTCGCATCGCGTGACCCGGGGCGGAACCGAGATCGTGCTCCAGCCCCGCGAGTTCCGCCTCCTCGAATACTTGATGAAGAACGCAGGCCAGGTCGTGACCCGCACCATGCTCCTCGAGCACGTGTGGGACTACCACTTCGACCCGCAGACCAACGTCATCGACGTGCACGTCTCGCGGCTGAGGTCGAAGATCGACAAGGGCTTCGAGCGCCCCTTCATCCACACCATCCGCGGCGCCGGCTACATGGTCCGCGACAGCGGAGGGGCGAAGGCGTGAGCGCCCTCGGCAAGCTCCTGCGCTCGACGGCGTTCCGCCTGCTCCTCGCCTATCTCCTCGTCTTCACGGTCTTCGCCTTCTTCACCATCGGCTACGTCGCCTGGAACGCCGGGCGCGTGCTCGACGACCAGATCGTCGGCACGATCGAGGCGGAGATCACCGGCCTTTCCGAGCAGTACCGCCTCGGGGGGCTGCGCCGCCTCGTCGCCATCGTCGAGCGCCGGGCGCGGCAGCCCGGCGCGTCGCTCTACCTCCTCACGACACCCGCCGGCGAGCGCATCGCCGGCAACGTAGACGAGCTTCCCTCCGAGGTCGCGACGCGGCCGAGCCAGGCGAACGCGCGGCCCTGCATCGGCGTGACGCCCGACTGCCTCTACCGCGAGACGCCTTACGGCCGCACCGGCGACCCGGACACGGTCTCGCACGAGGCGATCGTGCGCGTGTTCACCCTCGCCGGCGGCTTCCGCCTCCTCGTCGGGCGCGACGTGGAGGAGCGGGCGCGCCTGCGCGAGGTGATCCGCCGCGCCTTCGGCTGGTCGCTGCTCCTCGTAGGCGCCCTCGGGCTGCTGGGCGGCTGGTTCGTGACCCGCCGCGTCTTGAAGCGCGTCGACGACATGACCGAAACGACGCGCACCATCATGGCGGGCGACCTCGGCGGGCGCCTCGGCGTGCGCGGCTCCGGCGACGAGTTCGACCGTCTCGCGCAGAACCTCAACGCCATGCTCGACCGCATCGGCGAGCTCATGACCGGCATGCGCGAGGTCTCGGACAACATCGCCCACGACCTCAAGACGCCGCTCACCCGCCTGCGCAACAAGGCCGACGAGGCCCTGCGCAACGCGAAGTCGCCGGAGGAGCTGCGCGCCGCCCTCGACGCCACGATCGAGGAGAGCGACAACCTCATCCGCATCTTCAACGCCCTCCTGATGATCGCCCGCCTCGAGGCCGGCAACGCCGGCGAGACGCTGTCGGATTTCGACGCCGCCGAGGTCGCCCGCGGCGTCGCCGAGCTCTATGAGGCGGTCGCTGAGGAGGCCGGCGTGCCCCTCGAGGTCGCGGTCGAGCCCGACCTGCCGGTCCGCGGCAACCGCGAGCTTCTCGGGCAGGCCGTCGCGAATCTTCTGGACAACGCCCTCAAATACGGCCGTCCGGCGGACCGCGCCGCCGCCCCGCGCGTGAGCGTCTCGGCCGGAAAGAGCAGCATGGACGGCGGTCGCTGCGTCACGATCGCGGTCGCGGACCGCGGCCCCGGCATCCCCGAGAGCGAACGCGGGCGCGTGACCGAGCGCTTCGTGCGCCTCGAAAGCGCCCGCTCCCGCCCCGGCTTCGGCTTAGGCCTCAGCCTTGCCGCCGCCGTCGCGCGCCTGCACGGCGGGGCGCTGCGCCTCGAGGACAACGCCCCGGGCCTGCGAGCGGTGCTGGAGCTGCCGCTTTCACCTCTCCCGGAGGGAGGAGTCGAGACGGCGTCAGCCGTCCGGGTGAGGGGAGCGGCCGCGGGGCTTGAGCCCTCTGCCCGGACGCCGTAACCCCTCACCCGGTCGCTTCGCGACTCGGCCTCTCCCTCCGGGAGAGGCGGGCGCCGCCGCGGGACATCACGGGTGAACGACTCCCCCCCGATCACGGATACGCCACTCGCTCAGCGCATCGCGAAGGCGCCGCCGCTCGGCGATCGCAGGCGTGCCAAGGCGAAGCTCGCCGACCTCGCGGCGCGGGCCGCGGATGCGCCGGAGGCGGACGGCCTTGCGGAGCTTCTGCGCGAGGGGCCGTTTGCAGACCTGATCGCTTCGCTCGCCGACCATTCGCCCTTCCTGTGGCAGCTCGCGTTCCAGAATCCGCCACGGCTGCAATGGCTCGCGACAGCCGCTCCGGATCAAGCACACCGCAGCATCGTCGAGCACCAGCGCGGCATCGCGCGGCGCTTTGCGCCAAGCGAAATCGGCCGCGACGCGGTCATGCGCGAGCTGCGGCGGAATCGCGCCGCTCATGCGTTGCTCGTGGGGCTCGCCGACATCGGCGGAATCTGGAGCGTCGACGAGGTCACAGGCGCGCTCACCGCCTTCGCCGACGCTTCCGTCGAGGGGGTGCTCGGGGTCGTCCTCGCGGAGGCCGCGGCGGGCGGCAAGATCGTCTTGCTCGATCCGGCCGACCCCGGGCGCGGCTCCGGCTTCGTCATCCTGGCGCTCGGCAAGCACGGCGCCGGCGAGCTGAACTATTCCAGCGACATCGACCTCGTAGTCTTCTTCGACGGCGCCGCGGCGCCCCTCGCCGAGGGCGTCGAGCCCACGACCTTCTACACCCGCGTCGCCAAGGACCTCGCGCGGCTCCTTCAGGAGCGCACGCCGGATGGCTACGTGCATCGCGTCGACTACCGCCTGCGCCCCGATCCCGGCTCGACCCCGACCGCCGTGTCGCTTGCCTCCGCCTACACCTACTACGAGACCGTCGGCCAGAACTGGGAGCGCGCCGCCCTCATCAAGGCGCGCCCCATCGCCGGCGACCTCGCCCTCGGCGAGCGCTTCCTTCAGGACCTGACGCCGTTCATCTGGCGCAAGTACTTCGACTTCGCCTCGATCGCCGACGTGCACGCGATGAAGCGGCAGATCCACGCCGTGCGCGGCCACGACCGCATCGCGGTCGCCGGCCACGACATCAAGCTCGGGCGCGGCGGTATCCGCGAGATCGAGTTCTTCGTGCAGACGCAGCAGCTCGTCTTCGGCGGCCGGCGCTCAGGCCTGCGCGGCCGGCGCACCCTCGACATGCTGGCGGCCCTCCACGACGAGGGCTGGATCACCGCGAAGGCTCGCGACGAGCTCGCCGCCGCCTACCGCTTCCTGCGCACGGTCGAGCACCGCCTCCAGATGGTCGCCGACGAGCAGACGCAGCGCCTCCCCTCCGACGAGGGCGCGCTGAAAGGCTTCGCCAAGTTCTGCGGCTTCCCGACGCTGAAGGCGTTCGAGACCGTGCTGTGCCGGCACGCCGGCCGCGTACAGGCCCACTACGCGCTCCTCTTCGAGGAAGGGCCGGAGCTGACGGACGACATCGGCAACCTCGTCTTTACCGGCACGACCGACGACCCCGACACGTTGGCGACGCTCATGCGCCTCGGCTTCAAGGAGCCGGAGCGGGCGGCCGAGACCGTGCGCGGCTGGCACTTCGGCCGCCGCCCCGCCGTCACGAGCCCGCGCGCCCGCGAGGTCCTGACCGAGCTGACCCCGGCGCTCCTTGCGGCGCTCGGCGGCACGGCGGACCCCGACGGGGCGCTGGCCGCCCTCGACCGCGCCTTCGGCCGCATGCCGGCCGTCGTCGAGCTGATGACGATCCTGCAGTCGCACGATCGGCTTCGCCTCCTCTTCGCCGACCTCCTCGGCACGGCGCCGCGCCTCGCCGATGCGGTGGCGCAGAGCCCGCACGTCCTCGACACCATCATCGACCCGACCTTCAGCGAACCCGTCACCGACGAGCGCCGCATCGAGGGCCGGGTGCGCGGCCTCATCGGCAAGCCCGCGCACTTCGAGGATTTTCTCGACCGCATCCGCGACGCCGCGCGGCAGATCCGCTTCCTCGCCGGCGCGCGGCTCCTCTCCGGCGTGTTCACGCCCGACCAGGCCGGGCAGGCCTATGCCGCCATCGCCGACGCGGTGGTCCGCGCCGCCCTCGAGGCCGTGCGCGAGGGCTTCGAGGCGGAGCACGGCACCGTTCCGGGCGGGCGCCTCGCCGTCGTCGGCCTCGGACGCCTCGGCTCGCGGGAGCTGACGGCCGACTCGGACCTCGACCTCGTGGTGCTCTACGACTTCGACGAGGCATGGCGCGAAAGCTCGGGCCCGCGCCGGCTCGATGCCGTCGTGTATTACACGCGGTTGACGCAGCGGCTTGTCTCAGCGCTCACCGCGCCGACCCGCCGCGGGCGGCTCTACGAGGTGGATCTCCGCCTTCGCCCGCACGGCGGCAAGAGCCCGCTCGCCGCGCAGTTCAAGGGCTTCGTCGCCTACGAGCGCAGTGAGGCGGAGCTGTGGGAGCACATGGCGCTGACCCGCGCCCGCATGATCGGCGGCGACGAGGCGTTCGGGCAGGAGGTCGCGCAGGCGATTGCCGACATCGTTGGCTGCCGCCGAGACCCCGCGAAGGTCGCGGCCGAGGTCCGCGCCATGCGCGACCTCATCGCCAAGGAAAAGGGCGACCAGGATCCCTGGGACCTGAAGCTCGCGGCTGGCGGCCTCACCGATCTCGACTTCCTCGCCCAAGCCCTCGTCCTCGCCCGCGGCGCCGACCACCCCTCCTTCGTCGGCTTGCCGACCCGCGCGGCCCTCGCCGAGGCTGGCCGCCTCGGCCTTCTGGCGGAGCGCGACGCTCGTGCGCTCGTCGAGGCACACGCGTTCCTCTCGGGCGTGTTCCAGTGGCAGCGCCTCGCGATCGAAGGACCGTTCGATGCCACCACGGTCCCCCCGGCCATTCTGCGCCGCCTCGCCACGGCGGCGGGCTTGCCGGACGCGAGGGTGCTGCTCGATCAGATGAACAGGACGCGGGCCGAGGTGCGGGAGGTTTTCTCGCGCACGCTCGACGGGATCGCGACCACCTCTCCCGGAGAGAGGGGACACATCCCTGGCCAGTGGTAAAATAACAATCAAAACAGCGACTTAGGAAAGTCGCCGATTGATCATTCGCCCTTAGGAAGCACATAGGTAGCTCCCTTCCGGGCGCCGCACTCGCTTGGCACTTACCGCCCGCGAGAACTGGTCTGCCTACATCGCGAAGCGGCGGCTTCTTGGCGAACTCGCTGATACTCTGCATCACGCATAAGGCGACGCTGTAGCCCATGCTCCCTGCCGACGCTGCCGACAGGGAGCCTCAAGGGCCAGTCTACTGCTGGCCGAGATCGTGCGATTGGCCGCCAGCAGCCGAAGGGGCCGTGCCAGGCGCTGAGTTGCCGAGGAAGCGGTTATTGCCGAACGATGTCCAGGCCCCGTTCGCGCCCGCCCCATTCAACGTGATATCGCTGTTTGACATGCGGAGCACACCGCCTCCGCTCGTGAACAGACCGACGCCGTTGTTGCTCGCGACAGTGTTGTCGACCTGGGCTTCAGCGCCTGCTCCTTCCACGTCGATCCCATTGTTTGTGTTCCCGGAGAAGGCCGAGTTCTTGATCACCGCCTTGACGTTGGTCCCAATGAACACGCCGGAGTTGCCCGTGTTCTGGACGATCGCCCCATTGATCACGACGTCGATTTTCGTCCCGCCGCCGATTACCACGATGCCGCTTCCGAGCTGGTTGCGGATCAAAGTGTTGGTGATGAAGAGCTCGCCGCCGCCGGTTCGCTCGTCGCTGATGCCGCGCCCGTTGCCGGCGAAGTTGTTGTCGATCGAGGAGTCCTCGATGAACACCGAGCCGCCCGTCACCACGCCGCCGACGATCCTGACGCCGCCGGTGCCAGTGGCGGCGCCTTGCGTTTGGACGCCACGAAGGCGGACGATTTTCCGGGTGTCCGTGCCTGCGAAGCTGTTGAAGTTGACGGTGAAGGCGTTGAGCCCGGCGTTCAGGACCCCGCCCATACCCTGCCCTCGGGAGCAATCGACGGTGATCGACTTTGTGATGGTCAGGGTGCCGAAGCCGGCCGGATCGAGGCAGTTGATCTCACCGCCCACGGCGGTCTTCGAGATCGCGCCGGAGAAGGTCTTGCACGGCGCCGTTCGGCTGCACGGGTTGACGTCGTCGCCGACGCCGGAAACCCAGGTTCGGGTGGACTGCGCCTGCGCCGGCGCAGCGAGCACAACCGCTCCGAGCACGATGCCAAGAACGGCGGCTGGTCTCATAAGTTGATGCATGGTGATGTCCCCCTGCTATGTCGGCCGGTCCCTCCGCGAGCCGCCGCGCGCCAGAGACTACGCTCAACTTGGGCGGCAACACAATCCTCTCTTGAGAAGTCCGTGGACCGCGCGGGAAAATCGCGAAAAGCCTGGCTGCCTCTAGGTCATGCCGATTCGTTTAGACGCGATGTACCGGCTGTCTGACCCGCCCCGTGAGCCACGCGTGGGGGTCGCAGAGACGGGAGAAGTTCCGGTCAGACCAGCCGACCGCCGGCGCAAATCGGCAGACCCGCAGAACCACCGAAGCAGTTTGCGGGCCTAAGCACCTCGAGCCCACTCAGCTCAGAGTAATCGGCTGCCTCATCTCCCGTGACCAGCCTCCTCTCCCGTGGCCGGCTCGAGGAACGAGATAACGCCGCCCAATGCGCTTCGAACTGCGCATTGGGCGGCGTCTATTACGAAGCCAGTCGCCTCAGACGATCAACTCGTTCAGGCTCGCGAGCAAGGTGTGCACGTTCCCGCTGGAAGCATTCGCCTCGTTCGAATTCGCCACCGCGGTGTTGATGTGCTCGCCGGCGCTGACGTCGAGGGAAGTGATCGTGTACTCACCCTCCCAGATCGAGCTGTCCGCTCCTCCCGCCAGCGAGGCGAGTATGCCGCCGGTCATCGTCACGTTGCCGTCGGTGTCATTGACCTGAACATCGGTCAGCGTCCCGGTGCCGGTGTTGTGCACGGTGAAGTGGTAGACCAGCGTGTCGCCAGCATTGGCCACATCGTCGTTGTTGTTGTCGATGAAGCCAAAGCCTTCTTTCTCCAGCGTCATGCTGAAGGTTTGCGGGGGTGGCGGCTGCACGACAGTCACCGAGGCGCTGTCGCTCGCCGAGGCGCCCTGAGCGGTCGTGACCGACGCGGTGTTCTGGATGACGCCGTCACCGCCGCCATTGTTGTCGAGCTCGGCCTGCGTAACGGTGTGGTTCGCCGTGTAATGCCACGTCTCGCCAACGTCGAGTACGCCATCGCCGTCGTCACCGCTGGCAAGCGTGAGGTTGCTTACGAATGCATCCGTCACACTGACGCCGGTCAGCGTCACGTTGCCGTTGTTGGTTAGATCGATCGTATAATCGATGACCTCGCCGGCCGTGTCCGCGGCGCCGCCCGGGACCGAGGCGGTCTTGTCGAGCGTGATGCTCGGGTTCTGCACGATCCCGACTGAGGCGGAAGCACTGCCGCCGGCGCCCTGGCCGGTCGTGACCGACGCGGTGTTGGCGATAGTGCCGCCGGTGTCCATCTCGGCCTGCGTCACCGTGTGGCTGCCGGTGTAAGTCCAGGTCTCGTCGAGGTCGAGCTTGCCGTCGTTGTCGGTGTCGCCGCTCGCAAGCGTGAGGCTCGCGAGCGAATCGCTCACCGACACGCCAGTGAGCGTCATGTTGCCGGTGTTGTCGACCACGACCGTGTAGTTGATCACGTCGCCGGCGCCGTCGACCAAGGTCACGTCGGCCGTCTTGGTGATGGCGAGATCGGGGTCTTGCACGATGGCGACCGAAGCCGAGGAGGTCTCGGGCGCGGTCTGCGCCGCGTCGGCGGTCGCCGTGTTGACGCGCGCGAGGCCGGGAGCGACCACGCCGCCGTTGTCGATGTCGGCCTGCGTCACCGTGTAGCTCGCGGTGTAGGTCCAGGTCTCGTCGACGTCGAGCTTGCCGTCGTTGTCGGCGTCGCCGCCCGCGAAGGTGAGGCTTGCGAGCGAATCCGTCACCGACACGCCGGTGAGCGTCATGTTGCCGGCGTTGTCGACCACGACCGTGTAGTTGATCACGTCGCCGGCGGCGTCGACCGAGGCCACGTCCGCCGTCTTGCTGATGGCGAGGTCCGGGTTCTGCACCACGGTGACCGACTCGCTGTCGCTGCGCGTCACGCCCTGGGCCGTCTCGACTGTCGCAGTGTTGTCGATCGTCAGGCCGGGCTGGACGACGCCGCCGTTGTCGATCTCGTCCTGCGTCACCGTGTGCGTGACGCTGTAGAGCCAGGTCTCGCCGGGGTTGAGGATGCCGTCCTGGTTCGTGTCCCCGTCGTTGTAGCCGTCGTCATTCGCGTCGACCGCGTCGACGTTGTGGTCGACGACGATCTGGAAGATCTCGCCGTCGTCCTCGACGCCGTTTTGGTTGGTGTCGCCGGCATTGTAGAACTGCCACTCCTCGCCGGAGTCGGGGATGCCGTTCTGGTTGGTGTCGCCGACGTTCGTCTGCGTGAAGACCTCGCCGGGGTCCTCAACGCCGTTGTTGTTGTCGTCCCCGGAGATCTGGTACTGGAACGTCTCGCCGGGGTCCTCGACGCCGTTCTCGTTCGTATCGCCGACGTTGTAGTCGCCGTCGAACACCGGGGCGAGGAGGTAGGGGCCGAGGACCGGAGCGTTCGGGTCGATGATCGGGGTGACGTGGGTGATCTGCGGGTCCGTCACCACGAGGCCGGAGGAGGTCGTGTTGCCGGAGTTCGAGACCGCGATCGTGTAGCGGATCTCGTCGCCGTCCTCGTCGACCGAGCTCACGTCCGCCGTCTTGGTCAGCGCAAGGCCGATCCTCTGCTCCACCGCGACCGAAGCCGAGGCGGTGACCGCCGTGGTTTGGTCGCTGTCCGCCGTCACCGTGTTGTCGATCGTCCCGTCGCCGCCGCCGTCGGTGTCGATGTCGGCTTGCGTGACGACGTGCTGCGCCGTGTAGCGCCAGGTCTCGCCGGCGTTGAGGATGCCGTCGAGGTTCACGTCGCCGACATTGAAGCCGCCGCTCGTCACCGCGGCGAGGTTGGAGACGCCGGGATCCGTCACCGTGATGCCGGTCATGTTGGCGTTGCCGACGTTGGCGACGGTGATCGAATAGTCGATCGTCTCGCCGACAGTGTCGGCGGTGCCGCCCGGGACCGCCGCCGTCTTGGTCGCCACGAGGGCCTGCGTGGTGCTGCCCTTCGTGCGGCTCAGGCCCCACTCCTCGAAGCCGCTGCTCGCGCCGTAGGCGCCGCCCTGCAGGCCGAACTCCGAGTAGAGGGTGACGTAGCGGTGCGCCGCGTCGTTGATGAAGTAGCTGTCAGGGATGAGGACGCGCATGTCGCCCTTCCCGCTACCCGACGAGAGCCCGCTGTTGATCGCGACCCAGTGGTCGCCGCCGGCGTCGAGGTCGTAGGCGAGATAGTTGGTGTGGGCGCCGGCGAAGCCCGAGCCCGGCGAGAAGTTCGTGAGGTTGCCCGCCTCCTCCTGCCAGATCTGCAGCTTGTCGAGGGAGATGAGCCCGCCGGCGCCGTTCACCTCGTTCGCGTCGAACAGGAACTCCCGGTAGACGACCCCTTCCTGGGTGCCGTTCGAGCCGTCGCCGACGACGATGGGCACGTCGGCGAGGAGGATCGAATGGTTGAAGTTGCGGGAGCTCTTCTCGTCGAACTGCGCGTTAGCGTCGGTGTTGTAGCCCTGCTCGACGCCGTTGTGCTGGAGCTGCACGAAGGTGTCGAAGATGCCGGTCCCGCTGCCGGACTGCTGGTTCGTGAAGACCGCTCCGCCGATGGTGCCGGTGCTGCCCGCGACCGTCAAATCGATAGTACCCGCCATGACTGCCCCTCCTCGATGTTTGCCGCGCGCAGCACGCGCGTTCGCGATCTTAGCGACACGAACGCATCTGTTTTTTTGTCAGCTGCGCCCCAAGTGATTTTTTGTTGGCGAGATGATGCTCTATTTTTGCGGGTCGGACAAGACAGTGTTCGGATGGGCCGGACGTAGAGGAACGGCCTATTCTACGTAGATAACCGTTTGCCACGCACCCCCACGAGCCCGCAACCGCGAGCGTTGGATCGGCCATGTCGTTGTTCCCGTCGTGGCTGCCGATCGCCGCCGAGGAGCTGGCGGCTCGTCTTGCACGATGTCATGCGCTCACCCGACCTAGCTTAGCGAAGACATTTGAACCTATTGTATGTTCCTGCTCGAATAAAGTCACGTCAGCAAGCGAGGTATGTGAGTGAGCGCCCCCCGCAGGCGCTCGACTAGCGTTGCCGGAGAAGACCTCCGAATGGCCCTCCAGGGCCGAAGTTCTTCCAGGCGATATCGCAGGCCCGCGATTTGTCGGCTCGGAACGAGGCGGTGATCTTGTCAACCTCGGCCTGGAGCTCGCTGGATCTCGGTGCGCTGAAGATGTCGCTTAAACTGAGGTCGTGTTGCTTGAGCATGGCGAGAAGCCGTGCCTGGTCAAACGCGTAAGGACAGTTAATGTCCGCGGCGCTGACGTGCACGGCGATCAGGATCGCGAACTCCTTGCCCATGCTGCGCGTCGTGTCCACTCGCGTTACGGTGTTTGCATCATGATTACGAAATTTTCGAAAACAACATGCTCAAACAAAGGCACAGAAGCGGAATGGAAGTGACGCCGGCTTTCAGGCCGAGACCACGCCGGCGTAGAACACGATCCACAGCGCCGGGCACAGGAACGCTCCGAACGGGACCCGGCTCATCCGCCCGACCGCGTTCCCGCGGGCGCGGGCCAGGAGAGCATAGAGCAGCGCCGCTCCCGTCGCGAGCGCGAAGCATAACGGGATTTGCTCGAGCGGGAGCCAGGCGCCCACGCCGGCGGCGAGCTTGACGTCGCCGAGGCCGGCGCCCTCCTCGCCCCGCAAGGAGGCGTATCCGGACCGTAGCGCGGCGAGCGCGCCGGCGGTTCCGGCCGCCCGTGCGAGCGCGCCCGCCGCCGCCTGCCAGGGGCCGAGCGGGTCGAGCGCCAGGGCGGCCAGGACGCCGCAGGCCAGCGTCGCGAAGGTGACTGTGTCCGGCAGCAGATGAACGCGGGCGTCCACGTCCGCGCCCGCCAGCATCAGGGCGCCGAGCGCGATCGAAGTCAGGGCGACGGGCCAGGGTAGCGAGGCCGCCGACAGAGCGGCGACGGCTGCCGTGCCGGCGAGGACCAACGGCCAGCTCGGCTGAAGCGCGCGCTCCGGATCGCTCAGGGGCGGCGGTCGGATCGGTCAGAACCTCGACGAGACCGGCGCGCCGCCCACGGTCGGCCGCTGCGACCGCATCATGTCGAGCTTGTCGCGGAACTCCTCGGCCACGTGGCGGGCGTCCAGACCGTTCCGGATCAGCTGCGGCCGGATGAAGATGATGAGTTCTGTGCGCTGCTTGTTTCCCGAGGTAGTCCCGAACAGGTCACCGAGGAACTTGATGTCCCTAAGGCCGGGGATCCCGGACTTTCCGGAGTCCTCGCGTTCGCTGATCAGTCCCCCGAGCAGCACGGTCTGCCCGCTCATGACCGAGATCGTGGAGCGGACCCGCCGCTGAGAGATCGTGGGGGTCAGGCTCGCCCCCGGATTGGCGACGTTGGAGATCTCCTGCTCGATGTCGAGGTCGATCGAGCCGTTGGCATGGACGCGCGGCAGCACCTTCAGGATCACGCCGGTCGAGCGGAACTCGACGTTGTTCACGACCGGGGCGCCCGGGTTGTCGATGAGCGTGGCGGTGCGGGTCGTGACCGGGATCTCGTCGCCCACCTGCAGCATCGCGGGCTGGTTGTCGACGACGACGAGGGACGGGGAGGACAGCACCTTGACGTTCGTGAAGCTGGACAGGGCGTCGAGCACGACCCGCGGCTGCGCCTCCTGCCCGAGCAGGAGGTTGAACCCGGGCAGGGCCCGCGAGATGATCGCAGAGGAATCGAGGAGCGCCGCGGAGCCCTTGTCCTTGTTCAGGCCGACGTCCTTGCTCGTGAAGAAGAAGCGCACGCCGTACTGGAGGGCGTCCGTCAGGCTGATCTCGGCAATCGTGGCGTCGATGGCGACCTGCAGCTGCGGCCGGTCGATGCTGTGCAGGGCGCGCTCGATGGTGCGGTAGTCCTCCTGGTTGGAATAGATCACGACCGAGTTGTTCATGGCGTCGGCCGTGATGCGGATGCCCTGGAACGGGCCCGGCCCCGAGCTCCCCCCGGCCGACGAAGAGCCGCCGCCGAAGAAGGAATCCGCGCCTAATGCCTTCTGGGACGAGAAGGTGTCGAACGACGCTGTCGTGGCGCCGCTCGCACCGCCCGCTCCCCCCGACCCGCCTGCTCCTCCCCCGCCCGAACGGCCGGCTGATCCGCCGCCCTGGGCGCCGCCGAGGCCCCCCGACGCCGCGTACGCACCACCTCCGCCTGAGGCCCCGGTCCCGCTGCCGCCGGCCGAATCCAGCCGGCCCTTCGTGCTTCTCGAGCCCGGGGCAAGGTTGTCGAAGGGGGAGTCGCCGCCGCCGGAGCGCTGCGACACGAAGATGTCGTTCAGGATCGACGCGACCCGCTTCGCGTCGCCGTATTTGACGCGATAGATGCGCAGCGTCGTCCCCGAGGTGTCCGCGCGGTCGAGGCGCTGGACCCACTCGGTCGCGCGCTGCAGGAACTGCGGATTCTTGGTGACCGCCATCACGGCGTTCATGCGCGAGATCGGCTGGAAGCGGATCACGCCCTGGCCCTGGCCCCCTTCGCTCGTCTCGAAGATGCGCTCGAGCTCGCCGATCATCGTCTCGGGCGCGGTCGCCTTCAGCGGGAACACGCCGACCGACTGGTTGCGCATCCACTCGACGTCGAAGGACCGGACGATGTCGAGGGCGGCCCGGCGCTCCGGCCCCGTGCCCTGGACGAAGAGGAGGTTTCGCCCCGCATCGCCCCGGATGGCGCCCGGCCTCGCGAGGAAGCTCTCCGCCATCTTGGTGACGGTCGCGGCCGACGTGTAGCGCAGCGGCACGACCGAGACGCCGAACCCCGCCTGCCCGGCGCCGGCGCTGACCGATCCGCTGCCGCCCACCTCGGCGATCGGCACGATCTTGACGAGGCTTCCTTCGCGCACGACCGCCGCGCCGGACATGCGCAGAACGCTTTCGAACACCGGGAGCACGTCCTTGCGGGCGATGGGGCCGGACGAGGCCAGCGTCACGGCCCCCTGGACGCGGGGATCGACGATGTAGTTGAGCTCGAGGATGTCGCCGAGGAGGGACTTCGCAACGGTCTGGACGTCGGCGTCCTCAAAGTTGATGTCGACGCCTTCCCGGGTCGGCATCGCGCCCAAGCTCGCGACGGCGACGCGAGGCGACGCCGGGTCGGGACCCGGCTCTCCCCCGGACGGCTGAGGCAGCGTGACTTCAGCCCCCGGAAAGAGGAGAGGGCGGGAAGAGCCGTTGGTGATGCCCGAATCACCCTCGATCGGGCTAGGCTGCCGGGCGCTCAGGTCGGCGTAACGGACTGGATCGACGGGGTCGGAACGCGGCCCTCCCGAGACGCTGCTCTGCATGCAGCCTGAGAGCGCTGACAGAATCGCAAACGCCGCAATGCGCGTGAAGCGACCACCCGTAGCCCGCCAGCCCTGCACAGCCGCCCCCTTTTCGTTACGAAACCGTTAACACGTGGCGAAATTGAGGACAACGAAGCGAAATGGGAGCGAGCCGTCCCGAGATGATCCCCAAGTGCCTCCGCGCGCGCTACCGAATGTCGCCGGCAACTCGCCACATTGCTCAAAAACCGCCGGCGAACTCGGCCCAGCGATTCACGCGCTGATACATAGCTTGCGTTCCGCGAGCCCGCCCCCTCCGGTCCCTAAGCCGGCACGGGAAGCCTAATTTCGTCGTTGTTTCTTGGTGGTTTGCCGCCCGGAGCTGGCGACGAGCCACAGGAAGTGGTAATCACCCGTCCAGAGGGTAGATCGGGATGCTGCACGGCGACTTTGTGGCTTACCTGGCCCGGAAAGGGGCGTTGCGGGACCCGCAGGCGCTCGAGGACGGCCTCGCCGAACGACACGGCGAGATCGACTGGATTGGGCTCACCACGCTCACCCAGACGGGTTTCGCCGATGAGCTCGCGACGTTCTACGATTGTGGCCGCGTGCACCGCGGCGACCTCGTCGCGAGCCGCTTCGCCGGGACGCCGCTCTCGCCGCGCTTCCTGCGCGAGCGCCGGCTCTTCCCCTATGAGAGCCTTGCCGGGACCCTGACGCTTGCCATCGCCGCTCCCACGGACGGCGCGGCGGTGCGCGCCGTGGAGCTCGCACTGCGGCGGCCGGTCGCGATCGCGGTAGCGACGCCGGACGACATCGAGGCGGCACTCGTCACGAGCCTGCAGCCCGAGGAGCCGCGCGCCGCCGGCGTGGCCGAGGCCGCCGCGGAGGACAATCTCGACGACCTGCGCGACCTCGCCGGGGGGGCGCCGGTCGTGCGCACCGTGGATGAGTTCCTGCGCCTTGCAGTCGAGCAGCGGGCGACGGACCTGCACATCGAGCCCTTCTCAAGCGGTCTGCAGGTGAGGCTGCGGATCGACGGCATGCTCAAGACCATCCCGGCTCCTCCGACGAGCATGGCGAAGGGCATCCTATCGCGTCTGAAGATCTTGGCCGGCCTTAACATCACCGAGCGGCGCATGCCCCAGGACGGGCGGGCTAAGATCCAGATGAACGGTGCCGAGATCGATCTGCGCGTGGCCACAATGCCGACAATACACGGCGAAAGCGCCGTCGTGCGCCTCCTGCGCAAGGGCTCTGGGGTCGTGGCCCTCGACAAAATCGGCCTTTCGCCCCACGGCGAAGCAATCCTGCGCGGCGCTCTCAAGGCGCCGTACGGGATGATCATCGTGACCGGGCCGACGGGATCGGGCAAGACCACGACCCTGGCCGCGTGCCTGGCCGAGATGAACGACGCTACTCGGAAGATCCTGACCGTCGAGGATCCGATCGAGTACCAGATTCCCGGCGTCAACCAGACCCAGATCCACCCGACAATCGGGCTCACCTTCGCCTCGGCCCTGCGCTCGTTCTTGCGTCAGGATCCGGACGTCATCATGGTCGGCGAGATGCGTGACGCCGAGACCGCCCGAATCGGCGTCCATGCGGCCCTCACCGGCCACCTCGTCCTGACTACGCTTCACACCAATACGGCGGCCGGCGCGATCCCCCGTCTTATCGACATGGAGGTCGAGAGCTTTCTCCTGGCGACTTGCGTGCGGGCCATCATCGGCCAGCGGCTCGTTCGCATCCTATGCGAGCACTGCAAGGAGCCGCGGGCCCTATCGACCGCCGATCTCGTCGACGACGACCGGTATGCGGCCCTCGGCTTTCGCGAGGGGGAGGTTCTCCACCGTGAGAAGGGCTGCGAGTGGTGCGCTTTCACCGGGTTCCGTGGACGCAAGGGCGTGTTCGAGGTCCTCGAGGTCACGCCGCAGTTACGCCGGGCGATCGGTCCAAAGAGCGATGCGATCGACCTCGAACGGGCGGCGAGGGACGCCGGAATGGCCACAATGACGGAGGACGGCGTCGCGAAGTGCCGCGCCGGCCTGACGACGGTGGACGAGGTTTTTCGCGTCACCGCGAGCTTGTGACAGGCGGGTGGACCAGCCTGGACCCGCACGGTCTGAAGACCGGCAGTGCATGACCGATGGCAAAGTTTAGATATCGTGCCCTGACCGGGTCGGGCGAGGTGGTACGCGGCGAGGTCGAAGCGCCGTCACGCGAAGAGGTCATCCGCCGGATCGAATATCTGGGGCACCTGCCCATCGAGGCCGAGCCCGCGACGCAAGGGATCCTCGCCAGGACCGGCGGCTTCAGCGCGAAGCAGCTGCGGTCGCGCGAGCTTACGGTGTTCCTGAGGCAGCTCGCGCTCCTTGTCGGCGCCGGGCTCACGCTTGAGGCCGCGCTCGCGACGCTGGCCGACGATGCGAGCAAGCCCGTCGCAGCCTTCGCCACCACGCTGCGCTCCGCCATCTCCGCGGGCGAGACCTTCGCGGAGGCGCTAGAGAAGCACCCGGCGCTGATAGAGCGGGCGTACGTCGCCATGGTCCGAGCCGGTGAGGGATTAAACCGCCTCGGGGCGGTGCTCAACGCTATTGTCACTGATCTCGCCCGCAGAGAGGCCCTGACGGAGCGTTTCAACTCGGCCATACGCTACCCGATCTTCCTCATCGGGTCGGCAGTCCTCATCCTGTTCTTCTTCCTCATCTACGTCGTCCCGCAGTTCGAACCGGTGTTCAAGGATTTGGGCGGCCGACTCAATGTCGGCGCCGCGCTGGTGCTTGCGGCGTCCGGCTGGCTTCAGGCAAACCTGACCCTGTTCTTCGGTTTGTGCCTTGTTTTCGTGCTTTGCATCTGGCTCAGCTTTAGCCGCCGCGAGTGGCGGGTCCGAATTCTCGCGTCTCTGGCGTCGCTCCCCGGCATCGCCGGGCCGATGCGCGATCGGAGAACGGCCCAGATCATCGGGATGCTCGGCCTGCTCACCGAGCACGGGGTCGGCTTGCCCGCTGCCCTCAAGATCCTGCGGGACATCGTGCCCGAGCCGCGACATGCCGCCGCCATCGACCGCCTGCACGACGAGGTCAGGAACGGCCGCCGCTTCGCCGACGCCCTCGCCGGCACCGACCTCCTCCCGCCGCTCGCGATCCGCATGCTGAAGATCGGGGACGAAACCGGCGACCTCCCGGCCATCGCCGCACATGCGGCGCAATTCTACGAGCATAAGCTCGGGATCGGCCTCGACCGCCTCATGGGCGCCATCGGCCCGGTGACGATCGTGGTCGTGAGCCTCGTGATCGGCGCGCTGATCGTGTCCATCATGAGCGCTCTCCTGAGCATCACGGAGCTTGCCCTTTGATCGCGAAGCACCGCCGCGCCGGCGCCGACGCACGGAGCGCCTCCCGCGCCGGAGAGGCCGGGTTCACCCTCGTCGAGCTCCTCGTCGTGCTCACGATCATCAGCCTGATCCTTGGGCTCGTCGGACCGCGCGTCCTGAACTATCTCGGCGAGTCCCGCGTCAAGACGGCGAAGCTGCAGATCGAGAGCCTCGGATCGGCGCTGGACCTCTACTATCTCGACGCCGGGCGCTATCCCAACACGTCCGAGGGGCTGAACGCCCTCGTCCAGAAGCCGACCGGCGCCCAGGTCTGGAACGGTCCCTACCTGAAGGGCGGAAAGGTTCCGATGGACCCCTGGGGCAATCCCTATCAGTATCGCTCCCCGGGCGAGCGGGCCCCTTACGAGATCGTGTCCTTGGGCGCCGATGGTCGCGAAGGTGGAACAGGCACTGCGGCGGACGTCTCGAACCTGCAGCGTTGAGGCGCAGCGCGGGTTCACGCTGATCGAGGCGATGGCCGTGATGATGATCGTGGCCCTCGTCGCCTCGATCGTCGTCGGCATGACCAGGGGGACGGGCCGGGGCGAGCTGAAGGCCCTTGCCCTCGACGCCGCGGACCTCCTCCGGCGGGAGCGGCTGGGCGCGGTCCTCACCGGCCGGCGGCGCCAGGTCTTCATCGACGGCGACGGCCGCAGCCTGTTCGGCGAGGGCCGCAAGGCCGTCGCGATTCCGGCAGACGTCGTGCTCGACCTGATCGGCACCGACGCCTCGATGACCGGGCGGCGCCTCGTCGTGCGCTTCGAGCCGGACGGGTCGTCCTCGGGAGCGGCGCTGCGGGTGGCCCGCGGCGGATCCGGCTACGAGGTGCGGGTCAATTGGTTCACGGGCGGAGTTGCGGTCGTTGAGCCCTGATCGGCAAGCGCGGCGCGCCGGCTTCACGCTCATCGAGGCGCTCGTCGCCCTCACCCTGATTCTCGCCTTCGCGGGGGCGGTCGTGCCGTTCCTATTCCAGGCGCGGAGCATCATGAGCCTGGCGGACCGGCGCGTCGCGGCGCACATGCTGCTTCGCTCCCTGATCGCTGCCCCCTTCGACCGCTCGGCCGTCGCGAACGTGCGCGAGGGCGAGACGTCGGGCCTGCGCTGGCGCGTCATCGCCCAGCCGGTCGCGCTTCCCATGCTCCCGCCCGCCGAGGGAATGAACTGGGTCCCCATGCGGATTGCCGCGACCGTGTCCTGGGGGCCCGGGCGCGTCATTTCCGCCGAGACGATGCGGCTCGGGCAGGTGAAATGACCCGGCGTCGTGGCACCGCCCGGGGAGCGTCGAACGGCTTCACCCTCCTGGAGCTTCTGGCCGCGCTCGCCCTCGGCTCCGTCGTCCTCGCCGCGGTCGCGGGCCTCATCAGGAACGTCGGGCTGTCGTTCGAGGCCGGGACCCGCAACGTGGGACACGCGGAGCGCCTCCTCCTCGGGCTCGAGCGGATCGGCGCCGACCTCGCCTCGGCACGGTACCTCCTGAAGTCTACCGACCAGGGGCTACGGTCGGTCTTTGCCGGCGGCCCGAAGAACCTAGCCTTCGTCAGCGCGGCCGGCGTGATCTCCGGCTCCGTCGGCGACGAGATGGTGCTGCTGGACGTGGAGGAGGCGGGCGAGGCTAGCCGTCTCGTGAGGCGCCGCCTGCCGTGGCTGGGGCACCGCACGCCCGCCGACGCGAAGCCGCGCGACCCGGTCGTCCTCCTGGAAGGCCCGTTGCGGATCTCTTTTGCCTATGCCGACCGGACCCTCGTCTGGACGGACCGGTGGATCGACAAGCCCGACCTCCCCCGCTACGTGCGGCTGATCCTGCGCGACCGCGCCACGGGGGCCGTGCTGTTCCACCCGCCGGACTTCGAGATCCGCGCCAACGCCCCGCCGCCGTGCTCCAAGTCGGATGCCAC